>CALKVC010000067.1 GCA_937996595.1 uncultured Chitinophagaceae bacterium | reverse complement strand
AAACATCCTGTTGTTCGAGCATCAAAACACTACGTTGATGCCGCCAAGGAACACACGCGCCTGTGGGTAAAAACCGCGGTCGATACCTGCTTCCAGTGCGCCACCATAGGAACCAATTTCGGGATCCATGCCGCTATACTTCGTAAAAGTAAACAGGTTTTGCGCGGAAGTATACACCCGGAATTTTTCAAAACCAATGCGTTTCAGCACACTTTTTGGCAGCGAATAACCCAATTGAACATTTTTCAGGCGCAGGTAAGAACCGTCTTCCACAAAACGATTCGACACGCGGGCATTCTGGTTCGGATCGCTCAGGCTCACTCGCGGTTCGCTGTTGGAAGTACCCGGGCCTGTCCAGCGGTTCAGTACCGATACCGGGCGATTTACGTAGGTAAAGTCGTAGCGAATCGTAGCGTTGTAAATTTCATTGCCGGAAGCACCTTGCAGGAAAATACCCAGGTCAAAACCTTTCCATTCCACATCAGCATTGATACCGTAAGTGAAATCTGGAATCGGGTTGCCGATGTAGGTCTGGTCGTCGGTATTCACCACGCCATCGCCATTCAGGTCTTTGTATTTCAAATCACCTGGCTTAATTCCACCTCCGTTAATTGTACTAACAGGGGAAGCCAGAATATCGGCATATGATTGATATATTCCTTCAACTACAAGACCATAAAAATAACTTAAAGGAAATCCTGTTTCGTATTGATCAGGCGTTTGTTCACTGGAAGATATCGTTCTTCCTTTATAAGGAATGTATATAGCTTTGTTTTTGTATGTGGTTAAATTCCCTCCAACTGTTAGCAGCAGGTCTTTGGTAAGGTTATGTTCCCAGCTTGCTGTAAATTCAAATCCCTTATTTTCAATTGACCCATTGTTAGTCAATGTTTGTAATTGACCTACTGGTTTTAATACAACTATCAGCCCATTAGTCTTTTTAAAGAAATAATCCATTTCTATATGAAGCTTTCCCTTCAGGAGGTCTGCCTCAATACCCACTTCTGTTGAATTAACTGTTTCCCAACGTAAATTTGGATCAAACTGATAATCCGGAACATATACAGGTACCAGGTTTTCTCCAAATACCGCGGAAGAAACATTAGAGATGGTTGGGTATGCTGGATAATCCTTCCCCTGAGCTGTAAAATTACCCAACACACCTGTTGATGCTTTCAGTTTCAGGTAAGTGAATATATTCTGGTTCTCCATGAATTTTTCTTTTGAAATATCCCATGCAGCGCCTACAGCCCAGAAATTCTGGAATTTCTTGGAATGCTCCCTGTTGATCTGACTTGATCCGTCCCTGCGGAAACTGGCATTCAGGAAATACTTGCTCTTGTAACCATACATTAGCCTGGCAAGAGTTGAAACTGTTGAATATTCATATTGGTTAGTTGGAATGATGCTCTTCACATCTCCAAATCCGGTATTCAAATAATAAAACCTTTTGCTATTCGGTATGATATTAATTCCGGGAGACCGCTGGCTAACGGTTCCGCTTACCTGCTCGTATTTATAATAATACGTTGTCATACCTCCGGTTAGTGTTAATGAGTGATTTCCAAATTTCTTTTTATATGTAGCAATATAATCCTGCTGGAAAGCGCTTGTATTGATTAGGTCTTGCCTTACAGCCGTGAGATTGTTTTTTTGAATTACCTGGTATCCTGTTGCAGTTGGATCATACAGGTCGTATAATGGCGTGTACTCCCTATTGTTACGATAACTCAGATCTGCATACCAGGTGCTTCTAAAGTTCAGGTCCTTAAAGATGTTTACATCAACAAATGCATTTCCTACAAACCTGTACTTGTCATCAATTTTCTTATCCCAGTTGTTTTCTAGTGTTGCGAGGGGATTGGTTTCTGAATTCTGAATGATTGGCGTGTTTGAATATAAATTATAATACCCTGAATCTACTCCATAAGGGTTTTTTGCATAGATTGATTTTGTTTCAGCAGAAATTATCGGCAATGCCCTTCTTGCATTTTCCAATGCGCCGCTATTGTACGGAAGCTTTTCTTTTGAACTTATGAGGCCAAAACCAAGCTTCCAGGTTTTGTTAACTTTAAATTCATCACTTATGTTCAGCGTTAAACGATCGTATTTCACATGTTTCACCAATCCTTCATCAAGGGTATATCCAATGCCCATATGAAACTTGTTTTTTTCGGTACCTGCATCTACACTAAGATTTGTAGTAGTATATTTCCCATTACGGGTAACAGCATCTATCCAATCGGTGTTGCCTGTATAAGCCGACATTCCTGGTCCTCCAACATTATTAACAAAACTAAGCAGTGAACCTGCAGAAGGGTCATCAGCTAATCGATTGTTAGCTTCAAAAGCCAGCAAGCTGCGGAACTCATCACCATTAGCAAGTTTAATCTTGTCTACCAGCGACTTAATACCATAAGACGTATTGAAGTTGATATTTACCTGTCCGGCTTTGGCCTTTTTGGTAGTTACCAGGATAGCGCCAGCCGCACCCTTGATACCGAAGATAGCTAGTGAGGAGGGGTCTTTTAAAATTTCCACGCTTTCAATCTCGCTTGGGTTTACAAAATCCATATTATCATTGAAAATACCATCAATGATGTACACCGGCCTTACAGATCCTATACTGATGGTTCCCCTTATCCTCACATCAGGTGTTGAACCTGGAATTGCATTATTGATAATTGAAACCCCTGCAACTTTAGCTTGTAAAGATGCCAGTGGGTTCGCATTGGATTGAGCAGCAAGTTCCGCACCTTTAATTTTTGTTATCGATCCAGTAAGGTCTCTTTTAGCAGCTGTACCGTAACCGATAACTACCACTTCATCTGCTTTCTTTAATGACAGTTGCAATTTTATATCAATTACCGAACGTCCGTTTACCTTCACTTCCTGTGGTTCATAGCCGATATAACTTACCACCAGGGTGGCATTCTCATCAACTGTTATGGTGTAATTACCATTGTTATCGGTACTGGTTCCTGATTTTCCACCCTTTTCCTGTACAGATGCACCAGATAAAGCTGCTCCGTTCTCGCCGGTAACTTTACCGGTAACACGGATGGCCTGGTTTTCGGAAGCGTCCGTAGACAAAACAACGACCAGGTTGTTATTTAATAATTTGTAGGTAAGATTCGTACCGGCAAACAACAGGTCGAGTGATTTGTTTACAGGAAGGTCGTTAACCGTAAAGTTTACTTTCTTCCTGATATCTTTCAAGTCGGAATTGAATAAAAAGCGGAAATTTCCATCCCTTTCAATGGTTTTTAATACTTTCTTGATTTCAGCATTATTTACCGATACGCTGATGTGCTGCCCGGATGTGGGATTTGCTTTCACCTGTAAGGCGGTAAATAGGATGATAAAAATGGCAAGCTTCATAACGAGCAGTGTTTTAAGAAGCGCCCGCGGCCAAAGATTGGCACAGCCAAGTGCACTTTTTTGCATAATTTTGGTTTTGACGTTAGTAATTACATTTCCACGCGTTAACAACCACATGGAATATGTATATTTAAGCTTCGTTCAGGGGAAATGTTAGCGCATTTTCCCTTTTTAAATATCCTTAAATCAGCCGGGCTGATTTTATTTCCTGTTAATGATCACTTCTTT
Organism: uncultured Chitinophagaceae bacterium; assembly: GCA_937996595.1. GTDB lineage: Bacteria > Bacteroidota > Bacteroidia > Chitinophagales > Chitinophagaceae > Ferruginibacter. The sequence goes on along the minus strand of CALKVC010000067.1, from coordinate 31,354 downwards.
TCCATTCAGCTTGTAACTGAAAGAAACCAGGTACTGCAATTCTTTCAATGCTTCCTCAATCGTTTCATCCTGGAAAGAACCGGTTAACCTGTATGTTTTAATGCTTTCATAATTAAGCGTGATATTCACATTAAACCATCTTTCCATTTTTACGGCCAGGTCTTCCAGTTTTTCTTCTTCAAAAGAAAGCCTGTTATAAACCCAGGATGTTTCTATAATAGCAGAATCTGCAATAGACTTGGGTAAGGGGGCAATGATGATTGCCGGGCGTGCATTTTCTAGCAACAGGGCATTTCTGTCTGTTACCCGCAGCTCTTTTTCTTCATTTTTACCAACCGCATATTTGTTGAAAATCAGTTTTTCATGCGGTTTTAATATCACTTTGGAAGCATTGGGTTGATTGACCTTACTAACTTCAATCATGCCGTGCACCAGGGTTGCTTCTATAGTTGGTTCTGATTCATACGCTTTTACATTGAATGCGGTACCTAACACTTTCACATCTATGCCGGAAGTGTGAACAATGAATGGATGAGATGGGTCCCTGATGATATCAAAATAGGCTTCCCCTTCCAGGAACACTTCGCGGGTGTTTCCCTGGAATGTTTCAGGGTATGATAACCGGCTGCCTGAATTTACCCAAACCTTTGAACCATCCGGAAGTTTAAGGCTTGTTTTGGCACCCGGATTAACACTAATTTCATTGATGGGTTTTTGGCTGGCTACAACGGCATGGGCTGGCTGGTTTGAAAAAAACTGAAAAGCAAATGCTGCCAAACCAATCATGATTATGGCTGCAGCATATACCTGCCATTTTTTGTACCAGCTTTTTACGGGATATAATTGAAAATCTTCATTTGAAGCAGCAGCATAATCAGCCGTTTCTTCAAAATCTTTCGCCTGGTCTTTCAGCCTGCCCAGGTGCAGCAGGTAAGATTCTTCCGTAGCAAAATAATTGGAGTGATGTTCCGGGTTGGTGTTCCATAACTCTTCCATATTTAGGAACACTTCTTTCCAATCCGGGTTTTCAGATATAAGTGTTTGAAAATCAGCCATTTCCTCGGGCGAGGCTTCCCCGCTTAGTATTTTAGCTGCCAGAATATGGAATTTCTCCAGGCTCATGTATAGCATTTCGTTACCAGCAAAAGACAGCTGAAAAACGAAAAACCCCTAAAGAATCGTTAATTATTTTTTCCTGATAAAATGGTATGCAGCTCGGGAAAGTGTGATTTGAAGTTGTGGCTTTTACTGATGCGCTTAACGGCAATGGCCATTTGTGCCTCAACTGTTTTTACTGATATATTCAGCAGGGTAGCCACATCGGCATATTTTAGCCCGTCTTCTTTGATTAACCTGAAAATAAGCTTGCATTTAGGAGGCAACTCATTGATGGCTTCCATGATCTTGCCAACCGCTTCCCTGGAAAGCAACAGTTCCCTTGGATTGAAAAAGGGGCTTTTAAAATGCACCAGGTATTCTTCATTGAATGAGGTATTGTGCTTTTTCCGGGCACTTAACTTATTGATGGAGAGGTTTTTTATGGTTGTAAAAAAGTAGAGTTTTGGGTTATTAATATCCTGCAGGCTCTCTTTTTTCAGCCAAAGCGTAATAAAAAAATCAGACACAATTTCTTCTGCATCTTCTTTCGATTTTACAATGGAAAAGGCAAACCGGTGCAATATTTCATGGATTGATATGAATAGCTCCTTGTACGCTTTGGCGTCTTTATTAACAGCTATTTCCGTCAATAATATTTTTATTTTCTCATTATCCATCGCAATCGTTCTCTTACAAAAATAGAATTAAGTTTTAATTGTGTTCAAAACTTTCTTTTACCGCATAATATGATTGTTATCACCCGCCCGGTCAGCAATTATAAGCCTCCCGGCTCCATTTACCCGCACCTGTAATGAGGCGGCGCCCGGGATTAGCTGGTTAAACCATTTAAACCGGGCGATATCCCAGGCTGGTTTAAAATGAAAAAGTATTTACCCTGTAAAGGCTTTCTTATCAAAAAAATTGAATCCTGATTTTTTCAATACCTGATTTTACTTACTTTTGCAGCCTGTTATTTAAAAAAGTAACAGGGCCTATAGCTCAGCTGGTTAGAGCACCTGACTCATAATCAGGGGGTCCCTGGTTCGAGCCCAGGTGGGCCCACCGAAAATAGCCCGATTCATTTCGGGTTATTTTTTTAATGCCATTTAACCTTTCATTAACCCTGCGGGCAAGTATTTTTGCCGCACAAGCATTCATTATGAGGAAATTATCTTTCGTACTGTTGGTTCTTCTGGCCGGCATTCCTGCCTTTTCCCAATCAGCCAAAGAAAAGAAGAAAAAAGAAGTGCTCAACCGTTCGGGCGACCACCTGATGTTCCAGATAAGTTCTGACCACTGGCTGGGTGAACCCGACAGTATCGGCAGCCATATCAACGGATTTAACCGCGGCGTTAATGTGTATGTGATGTATAACCTTCCTTTTAAATCTGATCCGCGTTTCAGTGTTGCCGCTGGTATTGGTGTTGGGTCGAGCAATATTTATTTTAAGAAAATGAATGTTGAAATAGGTTCAACCAGCAATGTGCTGCCGTTTGTAGCAACAGATTCTGCCAACAATTATAAGAAATTTAAACTGTCTACTTCCTTCCTTGAAGTGCCTATTGAATTCAGGTTCAGTTCCAGGCCGGAAACACCGGGCAAGTCGGTAAAAGTTGCCCTGGGAGTAAAACTGGGAACCATGCTGAATGCGCATACAAAGGGAAAAGTATTGCGTGATGTGAATGGAAAAACCCTTTTCAATTCTACCGATAAGGTATCTGACCGGAGTTATTTCAACAGCACCCGGATGGCAGGAACACTCCGGATTGGTTATGGAAATTTCAGTGTGTTCGGGGCTTATAACTTTTCTTCCATGTTTAAAGACGGGGTAGCTGCAGATGTGAAACTGCTGCAGGTTGGGCTTACCATCAGCGGTTTATAAAACTACCGGACATATTTTTTATATAATTCTATCCCGGCTTAGTACCGGGATTTTTTATTTGCCTGAATATTACGCTACCTTTGCCGCTCACTTCATCTCATGAGCGACCAAATCAAACACGAATGCGGGCTTGCCTTCATTCGCCTGCGCAAACCTTTCAGTTATTACCAGCAAAAATACAATTCGGTTTTATATGGTTTAAACAAGCTGTACCTGCTGATGGAAAAACAGCATAACCGGGGCCAGGACGGTGCCGGCTTAGCCACCGTAAAACTGAATACGGAACCCGGTTACCCGTTTCTCTACCGGTTACGCAGCAGCGCTAATCAGCCAATCGCCGACCTTTTCTCCACCATATGGAAAGAAATAAATGAAGTACAAAAATACCAGCCGGATATAACCAGCCACCCGGGCCTTATGAAAGGCCATATCAACACAATGGGTGAACTGCTTTTGGGCCACCTGCGTTACGGCACCCAGGGAAAAAACAACGTAGAATTCTGCCATCCTTTTATAAAAAGAAACACGATACCTGCCAGGAACCTGGCATTAGCCGGTAATTTCAACCTGGTAAATACGGAAGAGCTGTTCAGGCTGGCGGATATTACACCCGGTGAATTTCAAAGCCAGAGCGACCTGGCCGCCATGATGGAAATACTGCACCATTTCCTGGTAAAAGCAGATGAAGAATCCCCGGGCCAACTGGATATTGTTAGTATTCTGAAAAAAGTAACCCCGCTTTTTGACGGGGGGTATCATTATGCCGGACTGGTTGGTAACGGAGATGCTTTTGTAATGAGGGACCCGCACGGCATCCGGCCTTCTTATTATTATATCAATGATGACGTGATTGTGGCTGCCAGTGAACGGGCCGCTATCCGCACCGCTTTTAACCTGGAAGAAAATGAAGTGATGGAGCTGCTGCCCGGTTCTGCACTCATTGTAAAAGCTTCCGGCCATTTCTCGGTAGAACAAATTGTGGCAGCCAAAGAACGGAAGGCATGCAGTTTTGAGCGCATCTATTTCAGCCGCGGCAGCGATGAAAAAATATACCGTGAACGCCTGGCCCTTGGTTATAACTTAAGCAGCACCGTACTTAAAGCGGTAGATTACGACCTGAAGAACACCCTCTTTTCGTTTATTCCCAATACGGCTGAAACCGCTTTCTACGGCCTCATTAAAGGCGCGGAAGATTACCTGAACAGGATAAAGATAGAAAGGATCATGGGCTGGGGCAAGGATTTTGATGAAGAGAAACTATCGGAGATGATTAACCGAAAAATCCGGATAGAAAAAATCGCCATTAAGGACGTTAAACTGCGTACATTCATAACCGAAGACAATAGCCGAAATGAAATGGTGCAGCACGTTTACGACATCACGTATGGCACCGTAAGGAAAGACATTGATACGCTGGTGGTGATAGATGACAGCATCGTACGGGGCACCACGCTCAGGGAGAGTATCATACGCATGCTTAGCCGGCTGAAACCGAAACGCATCATCATCGTATCTTCCGCCCCGCAAATACGGTACCCGGATTGCTATGGCATAGATATGAGCAAGATGGGCGATTTCATCGCCTTTAAAGCCGCCATTGAATTATTGAAGGAATCCGGCAGGGCTGGTCTGCTCACCGAACTGTACGACAAATGCAGGGAATGGCACGAAAGCAATATGCTGCACACCGAAAACCTGGTGAGGATGCTGTACAAACCATTTACACCGGAAGAAATTTCTGTAAAGATCGCTTCATTAATAACGCCAGACGACATCCGCATTCCCGTAGATGTCATCTACCAGAAAATAGAAACCCTGCATGAAGCATGCCCCGGCAATAAAGGCGACTGGTATTTTACAGGAAATTATCCTACACCCGGCGGCAACAGGGTTTGTAACAAGGCTTTCATGAATTATATGGAAGGGAAGAATGTACGTGGTTATTAAATGTTGTTACGGCAATTATTTTTCTGCCCGCAATGACTGTATGTAACAAATACAAATAAACGGATTTAAGAAAATTCCTTCAGCATGAAAACATTATATATCATCCGGCATGCCAAAAGCGGCTGGGGCGATTTAAGTTTGCCCGATTTTGACCGGCCCCTGAACGACCGCGGAAAAAAAGACGCACCGGAAATGGCCCGCCGGCTGAAAGGAAATAAAATAATCATTGATTCTTTTGTAAGCAGCCCTGCCAAACGAGCCAGGAAAACCTGTAAACTGTTTTGCGAAGTATATGATTACCCGGAAGATGATATCAGGTATGTTGACGCACTTTACCTGGCGCCTGCAGAAACAATTTTTGAAGTAACGTCAGCCCTTGATAACCGGTACAGCCATGTGGCTATTTTTGCCCATAACCCCGGTGTTACCGATTTTTCAAACCGATTAACCAGCCGGGTGCATATTGATGAAATGCCCACCTGTGGCATCTTTGCCGTGGAGGCGGCCATTGATAACTGGCAGCACTTCAGGAATGCAGAAAAGAAATTCCTCTTTTTCGATTATCCAAAAAAGGAAACACATCCCTGACTTTTACCATGTTTATCCGGGATGATCATTCAGCCGGTACTAGTTGCTTTTCAAGGTATATAACCGATTTTTCCGGGTTATGATAATAGGCCGGAATGTCATAAAAACCATATTGCCTGTATAATGTGATGGCTGGCACCAGTCGGCTGAGCGTATCAAGCCTCACTTTTTTATACTGCAGGTTTTGGGCCAGCTCCAGTGACTCCTGTAGCAGGGTTTTGCCGATTCCCTGTTGCTGAAAAGCGGGCTTCACATACATCCTTTTTAGTTCAGCTACCGAATCATCTATTCTTCTGATGCCGGCGCAACCGATATATACATCCGCGGCTTTTGCAAGAATGATTCCCCCCGAAGGCGGGGCATATATGCTACTTATTTGTGCCAGTTCTTCCGAAAAATGCTGAAAACACAGATCAATATTCAGCCAGCTGGCATATTCTTCAAACAGGAATACCGCTGCATCATAATCCGCTTTTGTGGCCGCTTTTACATATTCAGGCATTGCTGTTAGATTTATTAGCCAAATATACACCGGTAAATATCAGGAGGGCCGCTACCAGTTTATACATTGAAACCTGTTCACCGAAAAACAATACTGCTATGATGGCGGCAAAAACCGGTTGTGCATAAATATAGGCGCCTGCCCTGGAAGCGCCTAGCGTCTTTATTCCATATACATTGAATAAATATGCCAGGAATGTTCCGCCAATTACAATCAAAGCCAGTAACCCAACCGATTGCATTGAATATTGTTCCCAGGGTATTTCCCTGAACTCCTGCCAGCAAAAAGGAAGTATCATGAAAAAACCAATGGTAAAAACAGCCCTGATTACAAAAACCGGTTCATATTCTTTCATCAGTGGTCTTACCAGTATAAAGTAAAACGTGTATGAAACCGCATTCAGCAGGATCAGGATATCGCCCAATAACACTTCTGATGCCGTACTGTTGCTATCCCGGGAAGTAACCAGCACCGTTGCACCGGCAATACCAAGCAATAACCCCGAAACCTTGAAGCCGGAAACCGGCTCCTTCAATAACCAGGCAGCTATTACGGTGATCAATATGGGTGTAGTAAGCATTAGCAACGATGCATGTATGGGATATGTAAGCGACAACCCTTTTATGAACAGTAACTGGTTGATGGCTATGCCGGTAAGAGCACATAACATGAATCTCCCCAGGTGCCTGCGCCGCAATACCGGCTTTTTTTTGCTGAACAGGAAAAGGGTCCATAATAAAATGGCGCTTATGCCTACCCGTAATAGATTAAGCCCGAACGGCTTCACCAGCCCCTGGTTAATCAGTTGCTTAACGGCCGTAAAGTTGATAGCAAAAAATAAATTGGTAAACAATAATGCCAGGTGCGCCTTTGTTCTCTGTTTCAATATGCCTGATTTAACAAAGCAAAACTATACAATCCGGCAGTAAGGTTATATAAAACACATGATATAAAAAACCGCTCTGCCAGAAGCAGAACGGCCTTACTTACTAACCCAGCTGTACTTTCCTTTGAACCGGAATTATTCTCCCTGGTTCTCTTTTATCTTTTCCCTGATCTTGGTTTCAATTTCTGTTGCCAGTTCGGGGTTATCTATCATGAGTTGTTTAACCGCCTCACGCCCTTGCCCCAGTTTGTCGTTGTTGTAACTGAACCAGCTACCGCTTTTTTGTACAATACCCAGTTCAACGCCCATATCTATGATCTCACCGGCTTTGGAGATTCCTTCGCCATAAATGATATCAAATTCTGCTGTACGGAAAGGTGGCGCCACTTTGTTTTTTACAACCTTCACTTTTATATGGTTCCCGGTAATTTCTTCCCCGTCTTTTATCTGTGCCTGGCGGCGGATATCGAGCCTCACAGATGCATAGAACTTGAGCGCATTACCCCCGGTGGTGGTTTCGGGGTTGCCAAACATTACCCCGATTTTTTCACGCAACTGGTTAATAAAAATACAGCAGCTGTTTGTTTTGGAGATGGTTGCGGTAAGTTTCCGCAAAGCCTGGCTCATCAGCCTGGCGTGCAAGCCCATTTTGCTGTCGCCCATTTCACCTTCCAGTTCGCTTTTAGGAACCAGGGCAGCTACCGAATCAATCACCACCACATCCAATGCCCCTGAGAGTATCAGCCTGTCGGCAATTTCCAGCGCCTGTTCACCATAGTCAGGCTGAGATATCAGCAGGTTGTCTATATCAACGCCCAGCTTTTGTGCATAATTACTATCAAATGCATGCTCGGCATCAATAATGGCGCACATGCCTCCCTTTTTCTGCGCTTCCGCAATAACATGTATGGCCAGTGTTGTTTTACCGGAAGACTCCGGTCCGTAAATTTCAATGACCCTTCCCTTTGGTAAACCACCAATACCCAATGCCACATCTAACCCTATTGAACCGGTGGAAATCACTCCTTGTTCAACGGTTGCTTTTTCATTCATCATCATGACAGAGCCTTTTCCAAAGTCCTTGTCAATCTTGTCCATCGTTAATTTTAGTGCCTTTAATTTTTCTGCGTTGCTCATTGTTTCTGTTTTTATAATTGATGTATCTGGTTTTGCCTGTAAAAGTATACCTGGAACCAAAGGTAATGGTTTTATTTTATCAACACTAATTTATTTAGTATTTTTTTGATAATTTTTTTAGCCGGGTTTCAGGTAATATATTCTAACACATAAAAAACCGGGTAATATGTTGCATAGTTCTGATTAAATTGGTTTTTTTGCCTTTATCAGCCATTTTGCGGATATAAAACTGTTAAATCTGGCACTTATGGTTGCAACCATTTGGTTAACAAGTTTAAAAACGGTTATTTTGCTGCACTTGCCATGAAAAGGAACAGAAAAAAATATGGTTTTTTACACAGGGCCTCTGCCGTCTTTATGATAGCAACCTTGTGCTGGTTAACGGTAAGCATGCCCTTTATCATCGACTTCCGGGAAAAAACAGCCAGGTTACAGCAAATGGAAAAAACCGGTTCGATCCCCGGCAGCCAGGATGAAGACAGCCGTCCTATTAGCAGTAACACCGAGGAAAAAGTACCTGGCAGCAATAATGGTTTTTCAGAAGAATATATGCATCACCAGCATATTACCCATCACTATATCTTTTCAGAATCTTCAGAATATCACAAGAGTGAAAACACCGGAACCTACACGGCTTTTCATGGCGAACTGCATGTTCCTCCGCCAAACGCATCCTGAGCCTGCTTCTCCCTTTACAGCAACATACATATTGCCCATCGGGTATTAAAACAACCGTACCAAACCAATAAACAGGCTACCTGTTTACTAAACCATACGGTTAGGCATACCCGATAATGAAACCTGGCAGCTTGTTATATGCAGCAGAAAAATTATCCCTAACACACAGCGGTACGCTTGCCCGGTTCATTTTGCTGAATAAAAAGCCATGGCAGCGCTGATTGATGATGTACCATTATAAAATATAAATGAAACTGTTCAAATGAAATTTACATTTAAGTATTTAAAGTCAGACCTGTTATCCGGAATGGTCGTATTCCTGGTGGCCCTGCCCCTTTGCCTCGGCATAGCTGTTGCCAGCGGCGCTCCGCCTTTTGCAGGAATCATTTGCGGCGTAATTGCCGGTATAGTTGTGGGTATGCTCAGCGGTTCAAACGTGAGCGTTTCCGGACCGGCAGCCGGGCTTATCGCCATCGTACTGGTGGCCATCACAGACCTGGGTTATGAACCGTTCCTGGTGGCCGTTATCATTGCCGGTCTTATTCAGCTAACCCTGGGTTTTGCCAAAGCCGGAACCATTTCTTCCTATTTCCCAACCAGTGTAATTGAAGGGATGCTGGTGGCTATCGGCATCATCATCATTAAAAAAGAAATCCCGCATGCTATCGGTTACGATAAGGCGCATGAAGGAGATTGGTTTGCGCTTGAAGCAGGCTCCGAAACGGGCTTTTTTACAGAACTGATCAACTCCATCAACTATGCACATGTTGGTGCTATCCTGATCACGGTCATTTCCATCATCATCCTGATTTCATTTAACAAACTGCCTTTCCTTAAAAAGATAAAGGCTGTTCCCGGTGCGCTGGTTGTTGTAATCACCGGCATTATCATCAATGAAATTTTTAAATCAACCGGATCTAAACTTACCATTTCACAGGACCACCTGGTTACATTGCCCACCGCTTCTTCATTCAATGAATTTATAGGCCAGTTTACCACACCCGACTTTTCATCATTCAGCAATGCTAAAGTATGGATTGTGGGAATTACCATCGCCATCGTGGCAAGTATAGAAACCCTGTTATGCCTGGAAGCGGGCGATAAGATGGACCCGCAAAAAAGGTTTTCCAGCGCCAATACTGAACTGAAAGCCCAGGGTGTAGGAAATATCCTGTCGGGCCTGGTTGGCGGATTACCCATGACCTCGGTTATAGTAAGAACAACAGCTAATGTGAATGCCGGTGCCAGAACAAAATTATCTGCCATGGCGCATGGTGTTTTCCTCCTTATTTCGGTTGTTAGCATACCCGGGCTGCTTAACAAGATTCCGATGGCCAGCCTGGCTGCCATCCTCATCATGATCGGCTGGAAACTGGCAAACCCGAAAGTATTTATGCATATGTGGAAAACCGGCAAATATCAATTCATCCCTTTCATCGTAACGGTTGTTGCCGTAGTACTTACCGACCTGCTGAAAGGTGTTGGCATCGGTTTGGCAGCCGGCATCATTTTCATCTTACGCGGAAACATGAAACTGGCCTACTTCTTTAAAAAAGAAAAACATCATCTGGGTGAAACCATACACATGGACCTTGCACAGGAAGTATCGTTTTTAAACAAGGCCGCCATCAAGCAAACCCTTGCCCATCTTCCCGAAAACAGCAAACTGGTAATCAATGCAGCCAATACAGTATATATTGATTATGATGTATTGGAACTGATACGCGACTTTATGAATTTTGGATCAAAAGACAAGAATATCGCCGTTTCCCTGGTAAACTTTAAAAAGGAATACAAGATGGAAGATGCGATTCATGTTCATTCTGAAGCTTCCTGATAACAGGAATACTATTTTTTAAACCAGCTGCCAACAAGCAGTACTAAAAAACGAATTATAATGAGAGTGCATACAAAAGAGACACAAAGCAACCTTACGCCCCGGATGGCCCTGGAAATTTTAAAAGAAGGCAACAACCGGTTTATTAAAAACCTGAAAGCACAGCGTAACCTGCTTGAACAGGTGAATGCCACCAGGGACGGACAATGGCCATTTGCAACCATCCTAAGCTGTATAGACAGCCGCACATCGGCCGAACTGATCTTTGACCAGGGGCTGGGCGACATATTTTCTGTACGGATTGCCGGAAATATCGTAAACACCGATATCCTGGGCAGTATGGAATTTGCCTGCAAAGTGGCCGGCTCAAAACTCATCGTGGTGCTCGGACATACAAAATGCGGTGCCGTAAAAGGCGCCTGCGACCATGTGGAAATGGGTAACCTCACCGAATTGCTGTCGAAATTGCAACCATCCGTTTATGCCGAATCAGAAACAACGGATATGGATAAACGAAATTCAAAGAACAGCCTTTTCGTTGAAAATGTTTCCATGATAAATGTTAAACGCAGTGTGAAAAGCATCATTGAACGCAGTTTCATACTGGAACAAATGGTAGAAAACGGCGAAATTGGCGTAGTTGGCGCCATGTATAACATTGATTCAGGGCTGGTAGAATTCTATGATGACGTACAATATATAAGGGACGAAAAAAACCCGGAATTCAGCGTTGCGGAACTGAGGCACTAATCCATTTGCCGGGCCAGGTGATGCAACATGCCCGTTTTTAATCTGTTTATATGTTTTACCAGTCATTCAATGAATCGCATGTAATAGAAGAACTGAAACACCTGCTGCCATCACAGCAGGCGTTGAAAGATTTCATACATCACAATTCATTGCATGCTTTCCAGCACATGAAATTCTATGACGCCATTTTCAAGGCATCAACAATTTTCGGCTTCCAGGTGCATTTGCAGTTATCTGAATACCGCGACATGTATAAAACAGGCCGTATCAGGGAAGATATCCTGCAAATGATCATCAAAAACAAGAAGGGTGCCGAAAGCATGCAGGACTGGCATGAACGGCTCCTGCTAAAAGAATATGATACCATCAACCATCCCCGTATCGGCCAATTAAGGAAATATTGGAAAGAATCCTATCACCTGGACCTGGATAACAAAGTTCACCCGCTTTTATTCCGAATCCTTTGCGCTTTTTTAGACCAGGGAATTGCTTTAGACGGATTCCCTGTTGTTAACCGGAGCTTTACAAATAGCATCCGTGAATTGGAACAACGCAGTTTGGTAAGTTTTTTCAGAACAAAAGCCATCAGGCAAAAATTCCTGGCGGGAGATTATTCCATAACAGAACTGCTTATAAAAATAGTTGGCAACCCAGATTATTTTGAACAATACCTGTTTGATCAGCAATTTGCCCATCATGGCTGGAGCGGTTTTGTAAGTGCGGTGGAAGACAACCCGCAAACCCTCCTCGACAAGAAACAGATCTCCCTTAAACAACTGGTTGAATTTGAATTGCTGCTTGAACTGGATGCATTACATCATCACCTGGGAAACAACTGGAAACCGTTAGCTGAAAATGTAAAAGACTCCCCCTTAAATCTCCTGGCAGATGTACCTAAGACCGAATTGGCTGAAGCAATAGAAATATGGCAGGATGCTTTTGAATGGAGTTATTACGATTCTGTACTGAAAGGGGTGTTGCTGGCAAATGAAAAAATGCATGCCGGTACACAAACCCATCCGCGTACATCAGCAACCGGCAGTAAAAACACTGCAGCGCTCCAGGCCATTTTCTGTATAGATGAAAGGGAAGATTCATTGCGCCGGCATATTGAAGCGGTTGATAAACGGGCCGAAACGTTCGGCGCTCCCGGTTTCTTTGGGGTAGAATTTTACTTTTTACAGGAAGGCGGAAAATTTTATGATAAACTTTGCCCGGCGCCGGTTACACCCAAATACCTCATAAAGGAAACGGGTGCAAAAACATCGCAAAAAGATGAACCCATCTATACCAAATTAACGCATGGCCTGGTTTCCGGTTTCCTGCTTAGTATCAGTTTCGGCTTCTGGGCTTTCCTTAAAAAAATACAATTGCTGTTCAGGCCCAAAATGAGCCCCGCCATTTCAAATGCGTACGGACATATGGATAAGCATTCCATACTCAGCATCGAAAACCGGCAGCTTACTGATATGGAAAACGGTTTGCAAATAGGGTACACGATTGAAGAAATGGCAACCAGGGGTGAAAATTTTTTACGGGGAATTGGCCTGGTTAAGGATTTTGCCCCTTTAATATACTTTGTAGCCCATGGCAGCAGCAGCGCCAACAACCCGCATCATGGTGCGCATGATTGCGGGGCCTGCAGCGGAAGGCCGGGCGCCACCAATGCAAGGGTTCAATCTTATATACTTAACCATAAAAAAGTACGGGAAATCCTGGCAACAAAGGACATTGTCATTCCCGATGAAACGCAGTTTATAGGAAGCATGCATGATACGGCCGCCGATATCATGGGCTATTACGATGAAGTTGTGCTTAGTCCCGAAAACAGGAATAGGCATGAAGAGAATATCCGGAACTTTGAAACCGCCCTTAACCTGAATGCCAAAGAAAGAAGCCGCCGTTTTGCTTCTATCAACACCAGGCAGCAACTGGAACAGGTTAGAAAAGCCATTCACAACCGTTCGGTTTCACTGTTTGAACCCAGGCCCGAACTGGGGCATGGAACCAACACGCTGGCCATCATCGGCCGCAGGCAAACAAGCAAAGGGCTGTTTCTAGACAGGCGGGCATTCCTTAACAGCTATGATTACACAACCGACCCCGACGGAACCATCCTTACCGCGGTAATGAAACCGATCGGGCTGGTATGCGGCGGCATCAACCTGGAATATTATTTTTCAAGGGTAGACAATATAAAGATGGGCGCCGGTACCAAGTTGCCGCATAACGTGATGGGGCTTTTTGGCGTTGCCAACAGCAGCGACGGCGACCTGAGGCCCGGATTGCCCTGGCAGATGATTGAAGTGCACGACCCGGTTCGTTTACTCGTAATCGTTGAACATACACCCGAAGTGGTGCTTAAGGCCATACAGTCGAGCCCGGATGTGTATGAATGGTACTTTAATGAATGGGTACACATCGTTTCCTTTCATCCCGATGAGAAGCAGTTCTACTATTTTAAAAACGGGCTGTTTGAAAAGTATGAACCCATTACCGATAAAAGCGCCATCGGGACCATCCATAATATGGAAAAACTTTTTGAAGAAGCGAGGGAGATGGAAACAAACCATATTGTACATGCAACGGAAGAAAACCTGCCGGTATACCTGCTTGATTAATAGATAACAGGAAGTAAAGAACAACTATGAACCAACTGCTGATTTTATTTATTGCCATTCCGATGGTATCTTTTTTAGCCTCCCTGCTTTGGCAGAACAAAAGCGAAAAAGCGATCGGTACCATTGTGCGGGTGGCAAAACTATCGAACCTGTTTATAGCATGTTCCTTTTTTGCCTGCTGGCTGATTAACGGCCTGGAAGCGGTAAGTTATACAGCAGCAACCCTGTACGAAACAGACCATTTTGTATTTGCCCTGCAGTTATATTATGATGAGATAAGTGCCGTGTTTAGTATTGTTGGCTCCTTATTGTTTTTCCTGGTAGCCACATTCAGCAAATATTACATGCACCGCGACGAAGGGTATAAACGCTTTTTCAACACCATCCTGCTGTTTGCAACGGCCTTTAATTTCATCATCCTGGCAGGCAATTTTGAAACGCTTTTCATTGGATGGGAAATAAAGGGTATCTGCTCCTTCATCCTGATAGCGTTTTACCGTAACCGTTATTTGCCGGTGAAGAATGCATTCAAGGCGGTTTCCAACTACCGTATCAGCGATGTGTCGCTTATGCTGGCCATGTGGATGATGCATCACCTTACCCACAGGAATATCAGCTTTTCCCGGTTGGGCGAAGCAAAGGAAATGGCAGTTTCGGGCGAACAATCGCTTATGGCAGTATTTATCGTTTGTATGATCATACTTCCCGCCGTTATCAAATCGGCACAGTTTCCGTTTACCACCTGGTTGCCCAGGGCTATGGAAGGGCCTACCGCATCTTCTGCCATCTTTTATGGTTCGGTAAGTGTGCATATAGGCATATTCCTTTTATTGCGCACACACCCTTTCTGGGAAGACATGCTTTGGGCCAAAATCGTCATCATATGTATCGGGGCGCTTACCGCTATCATATCTACCCTCATCGCCCGCGTACAACCAACCGTAAAAACGCAGATCGCCTATTCTTCTGCTGCACAAATCGGTATCATGTTCATAGAAGTTGCCCTCGGTTTCCATTGGCTGGTACTGGTGCATTTTGCAGGCAACGCCTTCCTGAGAACTTATCAGCTGCTGGTTTCTCCTTCTGTTTTAAATTACCAGGTTCATCACCAGTATTTCCATTATGTACAGCCCAGGCAAAAAGCCATATCTGCATTAAAGGCAAGTATATATATGCTTGGTATTAAAGAATGGAATTTAGACAGTATCATGTTCACATATTTATGGAGCCCGTTCAAATGGATTGGAAAAAAAATGCAGTTCATAGGCTCCGGGCTTATGGCTAGCACATTGGCAATTGCCGGATTAACCCTGATAATCATTGGCATAACCAACAGGCAACTTATTCCCGATAATGCCGGTTTTATGCCTTTGTTGCTGATGGCAGCAGCACTCGCTGTCATCCTGTTTGCGTTTTCTTTCCGAAAATCGGCTATGCTTGCCTGGCATTACCTGTTAACAGGTCATTTGTTCATCATGGCTGCTATCATTTTCAATACTGCGCATATTAAGTCAATAGAGATTTTATTTTATGCAAGCGGTATTATTCTCGCATACCTGCTTGGATATTTCTGTTTACAAAAAATTAAAGCTATTGATCAGGATATAGCACTTAACCGGTTTCACGGCTATATATATGAACAGGAAACAACCGGCTTTTTCTTTCTGCTCGCTGCCATGGGGATGCTTGGTTTTCCGATGACCGCATCATTTATCGGTATCGATGTATTTTTCACTTATGTGGGCAGTGAACAGATTTACCTGGTGTTTTTACTGGCGCTGTGTTTTGTTTTCATAGAACTTTCAGCATTTCGTATCCTGCTCAGGATTTTCATGGGCCCGCATAAAAAACTGTATCACCCGGTGGCATTCAGGTCGTCTTAGGGTTCAGAAAAAAAGCAGCTAATCTGTTAGCTGCTTACAAATTGTTTTAAAAAATTTTCATTCATCAGATATTCAATCCGCCACAAGCACTGATAACCTGCCCGGTAAGATAATTTCCCAGGTCGCTGGCCAGGAACAAAGCTACATTGGCTATATCTTCTCCGCTGGCAAACCGGCCCAGCGGGATATCTGCTTTGTATTTTTCGGCACCTTCGCCATCTTTCAGGTAACTGGTCATGTCTGTTTCCACAAAGCCCGGTGCAATGGCGTTGCTCCTAATATTGCGACTGCCCAGTTCTTTGGCGATGCTTTTGGTAAAGCCGATGATACCGGCTTTGCTGGCTGCATAACTGCTCTGGCCGGCATTGCCCATTTCGCCGATCACACTGCTCATGTTGATGATGCTGCCGCTTTTTGCCTTCATCATGGGCCTGATAACCTGTTTGGTCATATTAAACACGCTTTTCAGGTTCACCTGCATTACTTCATCCCATTGATCAGGTGTCATGCGTAGCAGGAGGTTGTCTTTAGAAATGCCGGCGTTGTTCACACAGATATCTACCTGGCCAAACACAGCCATAACATCATTCACGAGATGTTCACAGGCCGAAAAATCAGCAGCATTGCTCTGGTACGCTTTTGCCTTAACGCCCATGCTTACCAGCTTTGATTCCAGCGCTATCGCTTTTTCCCTGCTGCTATCACTTACATATGTAAAGGCAACATGCGCACCATGTGCAGCAAACTTAAGTGCGATGGCTTCGCCTATTCCGCGGGCGGCACCGGTTACAATAGCAACTTTTCCTTCTAATAATTTCATCTGTTGTTTTATTATGTAAGCAAATGTAAATAATTCAGCAATCTGATGTTGTAATGAATCCTTTAGCATGCCCGAATATAGCCGGGAACCTGCATGATATATTTATTCACTAACTGTTTGTGAGAGCCAGGATTTCTTCCAGGATGTTCCTGTCGTTACTAAGCCTTGGCACTTTATGCTGCCCGCCCACTTTGTTTTTACTGTGCAGCCATTTTGAAAATGATCCCCTGGGCAATATCCTAATGATGGGTTTCCTCAGTGCAATATCCTTGTGGCGTTTGGCTTCGTAATCGCTGTTTGCATTTTTAAGTGCCCTGTCAAGTTCATTGGTAAACGCTTCCTGGCTGTGCGGATGTTTGTCAAATTCAATCAGCCATTCATGTGCACCGTTGCTTTGTTCAGAAAAATAAACGGGTGCGGCTGTATAATCCGAAACGATGGCCCCGGTATTGTGCGCTGCTTCTGCAATGGCCCTGTCTGCATTATCAACAATCACCTCTTCTCCAAAAGCATTCATGTAATGTTTCAGCCTTCCGGTGATCTTTATTTTATACGGGTTAAGGGACGTGAATTTAACGGTATCGCCAACCAGGTAACGCCAAAGGCCGCCTGTTGTGCTTATCACCAGGGCATAATTCCTGTTGAGTTGCACATCGTTTAACCCAACTGTTTGCGGTTCGGGTTTTCCGTATTCTTCCACCGGCATAAATTCATAAAATATGCCGTGTTCGGTAAACAGGGTCATGCCGTCGTCGTCGGGTTTTTCCTGGGCAGCAAAAAACCCCTCGCTGGCATTGTATATCTCCAGGTAATTGATGGGAGCGCCGATGATCTTTTCAAACTGTTCACGGTAAGGAACAAACGAAACACCTCCGTTTATGTACAGTTCCAGGTTTGGCCATACCTCTTTGATTACTTTCTTTCCTTTAATTTCAAGGATCCGTTTAAGCAGCAGGAGCGTCCAGGTTGGTACACCGGCCAATGATGTTACATTTTCCTCCGCCGTGGTTATCGCCAGTTTCTCTATCTTTTCTTCCCACTCATCCAGTAATGCAATGCTTAGTTCCGGGGTGCGTAACCAATGTCCCCAGAACGGTGAATTCTGCATCAATACGGCACTCAGGTCGCCATACTGAATTTCATCACTTACCTGGCTTAACTGGTGCGAACCGCCAACCACCAGGCTTTTACCGGTAAGCAGGTCGCTGGAAGGAAAATTGTTGTAATAGTTGGTCAATACATCTTTACTGGCCTGGTAATGATTGTCCTGCAGGCTTTCATCACTTACCGGTATGAATTTGCTTTTATCATTTGTAGTTCCGCTGCTTTTGGCAAACCACTTTACCGGCGTGTTCCACAAGAGGTTATCTTCTCCTTCCATCATGCGCAAAATATAAGGCTGCAGTTGCTGATATTCGTGTATGGGAACATGCTGTTTGAATTTTTTTACCGTAAACAGCGTAGAAAAATTGAATTTTTTTCCGAATTCGGTGTATTGTGCAGAAGTTACCAGGTGCTGCAATACCGCCCGTTGAGAGACGTCCGGATGGTTTATCCAGTTTTGTATACGCCAGAGGCGCATACGTGCCAAACGCGATATAGCAGGTGACAACAGTTTCATTTACGGAAAGATAAAAAATATTGGATAGATTATTTATAATTATACCTGCTTGGATATATGTGCCGTGTGATTCTACTTTGCCGCCTGTTCATGCAGGTAGTCCTTTCGTTTCAGTTCAAAGTTCCTTCCCAGGTATAACCTTCTTACCTGTTCGTCGCCGGCAAGTTCTTCTGCGGTACCGTGTTTAAAAATGGAACCGTCAATAAGCAGGTAAGCCCTGTCGCATATTGACAGGGTTTCATTCACATTATGGTCGGTAATAAGCACGCCTATGTTCTTATATTTGAGTTTGGCAATGATCTCCTGTATATCTTCCACTGCAATGGGGTCAACACCGGCAAAGGGTTCGTCTAACAGGATGAATTTAGGGTCAACGGCCAGCGCCCTCGCAATTTCGGTACGGCGCCGTTCACCGCCGCTGAGGGTATCGCCATTATTTTTCCTAACATGTTGCAGCCTGAGTTCATTCAGCAGCGATTCCTGCTTTTCCTTTCGTGCCGCCTTGCTTAATTTTGTCATTTCCAGTACAGCCATGATATTATCTTCTACACTAAGCTTCCTGAAAACGCTGGCTTCCTGTGGCAGGTAACCGATGCCCATTTGCGCCCGTTTATACATGGGCAGTTTGGTAATGTTTTCTTCATTTAAAAAAACCTCTCCCGAATCGGGTTTTATTAACCCTACTACCTGGTAAAAAGAAGTGGTTTTTCCTGCTCCGTTTGGACCAAGCAGCCCCACAATTTCTCCCTGGCTTACAGAAAACGATACGTTATTCACCACCGTGCGGCTGCCATAAATCTTTACGAGGTTCCTGGTATGAATGGTTAGGTTCAACTGAAAACATTTATTTATCCAAAAATAATGTAAATGGAGCAATAAGGAGGTTATGGGGTTTATCGCTCTGTTAAAACCGGATAATAACTTTACCGGTTTTAACCGGAACCCTACGGAAGGGGTGTTTTTGTCCTTTTTTATTTACATACTATTGTTATGTTATTACACATGTTTAAGTTTGCAGCAATTTAGCAGCAATGAAAGTAATAGACCATATCAAGCAGGCAAAAGACACGCTGATCTCGTTTGAAATATTGCCCCCATTAAAAGGAAAGGGCATCCAGTCGCTATACCAGCATCTCGATCCGCTGATGGAATTCAAGCCCTCGTTTATCAATGTAACTTACCACCGTAGCGAACATGTATTTAAGAAAAAGGCGGATGGAACATTTGAAAAAGTAGTTGTACGTAAACGGCCGGGCACCGAATCTATCTGCGCCGCCATCATGAATAAATATAATGTTGATACCGTACCGCACCTTATCTGTGGCGGGTTCGGTGTGAATGAAACGGAAGATGCCCTGATTAACCTGAATTACCTTGGCATTGATAATGTACTGGTTTTAAGAGGCGATGCCGCAAAGAACGAGTCGTCGTTTGAAGCTGAACCCGGCGGCCACCAGTATGCCATCGACCTGCTGAAACAGGTACGAAACCTGAATGCTGGCATATACCTGGAAGAAGACCTGAAAAATACCACCCAAACAAGGTTTTGTATTGGTGTTGCCGGATACCCGGAAAAACATTTTGAAGCCCCCAATATGGATAGCGACCTTAAATACCTGAAAGAAAAAGTAGATGCCGGCGCCGATTATATTGTTACGCAAATGTTCTTCGACAATGCAAAATATTTTTCATTTGTAGATGCGTGCAGAAAAATCGGAATCACGGTACCCATCATCCCGGGATTAAAACCGGTTTATACCAGGAAACAAATGACAACCCTGCCTAAAACATTCCATATTGACCTGCCGGCCGACCTGTCTGATGCCATGTCTAAATGCAATTCAGACCTGGAGGTTGAAAAAGTTGGAACAGCATGGCTCCTGCAACAATCCCGTGAATTAAAAAAGGCCGGTGTGCCGGTTTTGCATTATTACACACTGGGCAGGCCCAATATTGTGGCAAATGTGGTTAAAGAATTGAGATAAGCCGGTTTAATTAATTAATTGTTTAACAACCGGTTCATTAATTTTTACCGGGTATCGTTTACGTAGTTCTTCCAGCCATTTCTTTTCCAGAATAGCCTGGTAATCGTTTATTACAAGGCCCCTTGCTTCATCAAAACTCCTTTGCTGATCAGGAGGATAAACGGTAATGTATTTAACAAATGTTGCTGTACCATCGGCGTTTTTTAACACGGATGAATAGCTGTTATTGACTGGCGTTGCTAAAACAGCCGGATCGGTTATCTGTGTTAATTCATACCTTCCGCTATCTGCCTGTACAGCTCCGTCGGCATTTTCAGTTATCTGTTTCCAGTATTTTCCTCCCTTAACATCCCGAAGCGTTTCATTGGCAAGTTTTTCATTGGCGCAACTAAAAATGATAACGTCGGCACTGGCGGCCCACTTGTATTTTGATTTCTCTGCTTCATACAATTGCTTTAAGCCGGCAGAATCTGCAGCCGCCTTTCCCCAAACATTGCGTTCCATAATTTCAAAAAGCATGTTTCCTTCCCTGAATTCTTTCATCTGGTATTGGAAATCGGCATTATATTCTTCCAGGTGTTTCTTATAGTACTCAAGGGCCGAATAGGTTTCAAACCGTTTCCATATTTCCTGGTTGGATTCTCCTTTATACTGTTCGTTGTTTGATTTAAAATCCCTTACATATGATAACCATTCTTTCCCGCTAACCGAACCCTTTTTAAATGAAATAATTACTTTCTTGCTTACCGGGTATATTCCGGGGTCGGGCGAAGCAGAGCGGGCAATGCTGTCGGCGTCCCTGAATAATTCTGCATCCTTTACCAATGCGGATCTTTTAAACCCGATCTGGCTGATTACAGACCTTGCAAAAGCTTCTTTTGATTCATTGATTCTTGAATCCTGCATCAGTTTCTGTTTTAATTCAAACTGAAGGCTGTTGCTTTCCTTTTCGGTAGGGGTGGCTGCAAAAGCAATCCTTTTTACAATATGCACCCCAAACGCAGTTGAAAAAGGCCTTGTTATTTCATTATCAGATTGTAACCTGAAAACTTCCTTTTCAAATTCGGGCCTGTACCTGCCTGTGCCAAATTCAGGCATTTCTCCGCCTTTCATATAGGTGAGTTTGTCATCACTCAGTTCTTTAGCCAACCGCGAAAAATCTGCTCCATTCTGCAAGAGGTTGTAAACCGAATCGGCTTTCTTCACTATAGATGCCCTTATATTCTCGCCTGCGTCTGGTGGAAATGAGAACAGGATCTGGGCCACTTTCCATTTGCCGGCACTTTTCCTTTCTTCAACCAGCTTAAATACATGCCATGATTTTTTTGACCGGTACAGCTTGCTTGCCTGTCCTGGTTTTAAAGAATAGATAATGTTTTCAAATTCATACGGAACAGAAAAAACGGTAAGGAACCCAAGGTCTCCGTATTTCACATCATTTTTTTCAGCAATCATCCTGTAGTCGGTTTCATTTGCATTCAAAGCGGCATAAACGGCTTCCATCCGCCGGATAGCCAGGAGGCTGTCTGCTGCCAGTGCCGGAACCGTTGTGGAAAAATGTAACACATGCAGGTCTTTCTGGCTTCTGTAAAAAGCTTCGTCCAGCAACCTGGCCGTTCCTTTTTCATCACTCATATAATTTTCCTCCACCTGGTGCCTGAAATTGGCAATATCATATTGAATCTGTGGAAGCGTATCCAGGCGTAACTCTTCAGCGGCCCTTACTTTCAATTTAAAATTGCTGTATAATTCCAGGTATTCCCTCACAGATGTTTCTTTGTCTGAAACAGGGCTGTTATTCTTATTATAAGCCCGCATAAATTCATCCTTGCTTACAACATAAGGCCCGTACGTAAAAACTGCCTGGGCATATCCCGTTGTATATCCGATTGCCAATACCAGCAACAGGTAGATTTTTTTCATCTGAAAAATTATTTAGTCGGTTGTTTCTTTTCGTTATTTATTTTTACCTGCAGCAGGTCGTGTAATTGTTTCCAGGTAAGCTTTTTGCCGATGATCCTTTTTTCGCTATCAAGCAAATACAGGGTTGGGGTACTGATTACATCGTATAATTGTTTATAGCCGGGTTTTTGTGAGGCGGTTATAGCTTCTCCCATTTCTTTGGTCTGGTAAACATGCACCCAGTCTTCTATATGATGTTCCCTGATATACTTTAGCCATTCGGGTTTCTGGTCCTCCGCCAGCACGGCATAAATTTTTACCTGGCTTGCTTTCCAGGATGCCCTGTATACAGAATCAATCCGCGGAAGTTCTTCCTTGCAATGGCCGCAGGTGGGGTCCCAGAATACCACTACGGTATAAGGAGCCTTTACATTATATAAAGGCATCATTTTTCCGGCCGTGTCAAGCATTTCGAGGTTGGCGGCTTTTTCGCCGATGAGGTTCGACATCTGCATATATGCTCTCCGGGTGATGGTTTCCATCTGCTTTTCATTCAGCCAAGGGCTGGCTCCCTTACTATGATATTTATTAAACAAGTGTACAAATACCGCATCAAGCCCCATGTATTTAGGGTTTATATATTCATCTGTTAACCAGTTAAGCATATACTTATACATTTCCGGGGCGTTACGTGCCAGCAGGAGCTTGTAATCAATATCCCGGATGATACTGTCTGCCGATTGCGGCATTACTTCCCGGTAATACCTTTCCAGCTTGGGTAAAAAAAACGGTGTGCGGATGATGCGTTCATCCATAAACGTGATGCCATCCCAATAATGGGCCTTGTAATAGTTATAATTATCAACCGAATCCTGGTGTGTTACAGGTACCTTGGTGAGGTAAGGAGGCTCTTTCATGGCATTGAGCAGGGCCGCCATCATTGATTGGGGGAAATGTTGTATGATGCTGTCCCTGTAACTGTTCAGCTCTTTGTTATAACGGGCATAACCGGTTTCGTGTTTTACAGAATCTGCTTTAGTCTTTGCCTGGTTATACGCCTCTTTTTCCTGCTGTAACTGCCTGCCCTTAACCGCCACGTATTTCTGGTACTGTTGAAAAAGAACATGTTCTTTTGAGCCTTTTACTACGAAATTCGACAGGTCATTGATATCCGCTTTAATGGTAATAACCTGTTCTTTGTCTATGAAAAAATCAACAGAATATGTTTTCCCGGGAAAAACGATGGCATAAATACCGCCCGGTAAAACAGTCCAGCCCTTGAAAACAGCTTCGCCTGTGTTGCTTACCATGGCAGAGTCTACAATATTCAGGTTCTTACCCATATGGTATGTGAGATACGCGATACCGGAAGTAAAACTGGGCGTTTGCAGGGTAACTTCATAACCCTGCGCAGCAATATTTTTAACAGCAAAAAGCGATATAAGCAGTGTAAAAATTCCTTTCATAGTGTAAAATAAGGTGAACAAATGTATTTAAAAACCGCCTAGTTTGCTACATATATGGCAAGGGTACATCATAAAAATTACAATTCATTAACAATCATTTAGGTTTATCATCATGCAAAACAGGCGCAAACTCCATAATACTATTTTTGGCGCCAGGGAAGAAAATAATTTGTAAATGACCGGCTTGCCTCATTTAGACTAATTTTACGGCCGTGAAAAAAAAGCAAAAGCACCCGGTTCTGGAGCATGTTGAAGTAACAGATTATGCCGCTGAAGGTAAATCCATCGCCAGGATGGATGGCAAAGTAATATTCATTTCGGGTGCTGTGCCCGGTGATACGGCCGATATACAGGTTACCAAAAACAAGAAAGACTGGGCAGAAGCAAGGGCGGTAAAGATCACCAGGCCTTCAGCAGAAAGAGTTACTCCATTCTGCAGGCACTTTGGCACCTGCGGTGGCTGCAAATGGCAAATGCTCCCTTATAAAAAGCAGTTGCAGTACAAGCAACAGGAGGCGGAACAAAACCTGAAACGCATCGGTAAGGTTGAACTACCGGAAATAATGCCCATTATCGGCTGTGAAAAAAGTGAATATTACCGCAATAAACTGGAGTTCACGTTCAGTAATAAACGGTTTTTAACAAGTGAAGAGATTGGTTCTGCCGGTTTGGTAGCACAACAGGATGCGCTGGGCTTCCATGTGCCCAGGATTTTTGATAAGGTAATCGACATTTCGGAATGCTTCCTGATGGATGGGGTCAATAATGACATCAGGAACAGTATCCGCGATTTTGCCAAAAAGCAGGGTTTTACTTTCTATGATATCAGGGAGCATACCGGCTGGTTACGCAATATCATCATACGGTTAAGCAGTACCGGTGAACTCATGGTTAATATTTGCCTGAATTTTGAAGATGAGGCAAACCGGGTAATGCTACTTGATCATATTTTACAGACAGTACCGGGCATAAGCACCTTACTTTATACCATCAACCCTAAATGGAACGACAGCATATATGACCTTGCCCCACAGGTGTATTCGGGCAAAGGCTATATAACGGAAAAGCTGGAAGACTTTGAATTCATCATCAGCCCGAAATCTTTTTTCCAAACCAATACCAAACAAGCTGAAAAATTATATTCGGTAGCCAGGGATTTTGCCGGACTTACCGGCACAGAAACCGTTTACGACCTTTATTGCGGTACCGGCAGCATCGGTATTTTTATTAGCAGGATGGCTAAAAAAATCATCGGGGTGGAAGTGATTGAAGATGCCATTGCAGACGCAAAAAAGAATGCCTCACTGAATAATATCGAACACGCCGTCTTTTTTGCCGGTGATGTGATAAAAATATGCGATGACCGGTTTTTTGAAACACACGGCAGGCCCGATGTAATCATTACCGATCCGCCACGGGCAGGCATGCACGAAAAACTGCTGGTAAAATTACTGGAAATGGCAGCCCCAAAAATCGTGTATGTTAGCTGCAACACGGCTACACAGGCCAGGGACATTAATGTGCTGAGTGAAAAATATTCCGTTGAAAAAGTACAGCCCGTGGATATGTTCCCGCATACCCATCATATTGAATGTGTTGTATTGTTAACCCTGAAATAAAGATGCTTTGTTTTTAAGCACCATTTTTATTTACAAACGGCATATCCCCATCTACAACCCCATAATATAGAAGGGTAGGTCATTATCTCCTAACTTTGCCCCATGTCATACGGAAACAGTTTTCAAAGAACGACACCCATCGTTTTAAACCTGATCATCATCAATGCATTGGTTTTTCTGGCCCAAAGCGCTTCAGGAGATATGGACCAGCTGAACCGGGTAAACGACCTGTTTGCCCTGCACCATTATAAATCAACCGAATTCAGGCCTTACCAGCTCGTTACCCATATGTTCATGCATGGCGGCCTTTTTCACCTGTTGTTCAATATGCTGGCACTGTGGATGTTTGGCAGCATGATTGAACGCATCTGGGGGCCCAAACGGTTCCTTATCTTTTACCTCGTTTGTGGCCTGGGGGCTGCTTTGGCCCAACTGGGTTCTTACACGTATGACTTTTGGAAGATAGACCATTCAACCCTGAGTGCAGACCTTTATGACCAGTACCAGACAGCGCTCCGGCTCAATTGTACCGTTGGCGCTTCCGGTGCCATCATGGGCGTGCTGGCTGCTTTTGGTTACCTGTTTCCCAATACCAAACTCTTCATCATGCCCATTCCTTTCCCTGTAAAGGCAAAATGGGCCATTATGGGTATCATTGCCCTTGATGTTTTTGGCGGCGTATCAAGCACACCCAATGATAATATTGCACATTTTGCACATGTTGGCGGTGCGCTGATTGGTTTCCTGATCGTTTTGTACTGGAATAAAACCAATAAACAGACATTCTATTGAATGTTAACAGCAATTTGTTCTTTTGCTTTGTATTTTTACAGGAATCATATTTTTTGCAATGGGCGAAACAGACAGGTATTCGGAATATAAGAAGCTAAAGCGCAACCGGTTTAGCCTGGGGCATGATGGCAATGCGCTGATGGCACTTTTTACCCTGAACGTGATCTTTTTCCTGGTATTGCTAACCACCCAGGTTGCCTATTTCTTTTACCAGCAAACACCCCAGATTTATAATGCACAGGTGGTACAATGGTTTGAACTACCGGCCAGCCTTACCAAACTGAGCGAACGCCCCTGGACCTTGTTAACCTATGTGTTCAGCGATACCGGCAACAACCTGGTACGCATACTCAGCAATATGCTTTGGTTGTGGGCCTTTGGTTATGTACTCCAGGAAATGACCGGAAACGACAAGATCATCCCTGTTTATATTTATGGCGGCGTGCTGGGTGGCATCTTCTTTATTGCAGCTAATTACCTGGTTCCTCCCATAACCAATCAATTGAACAACGCCGCTTTACTGGGCGCCAACACAGGTACCATGGCTGTTGCTATGGCAACTACA
Source organism: uncultured Chitinophagaceae bacterium (assembly GCA_937996595.1). GTDB lineage: Bacteria > Bacteroidota > Bacteroidia > Chitinophagales > Chitinophagaceae > Ferruginibacter. Next base: position 4,775 of record CALKVC010000067.1, on the reverse strand, counting down.
ACCCTGTCTCCCAACCACAAATTTTTCACCATGATCCGTGGCGGTATCCCTATATGGGTGCTAATGGGTGTTTACCTGCTGATTGACCTTGTTGGCATATCCACCATGAGCGCAGCTTACAGCCTTAGCCATATTGGTGGTGCGCTGGCCGGGTTCCTGTTTGTGCTTTTCCTGCAAAAAGGAAAAGACGGAAGCGTGTGGATGAATACGTTATATGACTGGTTCATAAACCTGTTTAACCCGAACAAAAGAAAGAAAAAACCATCCGTTAAAGAAAAGGTTTTTTATAATACCGGCAACAGGAGCCCTTATAACAAAAAAGCCATTGTAACACAGCAACGGATAGACGAAATCCTGGACAAGATCAATCAGCGGGGTTACCAGTTTTTAACCGATGAGGAAAAACAGATACTGAAAAAAGCTTCTGAAGAAGATTTATAAATCCTGTTACCATCTGATGTGTTTTCATCAATTGTTTTTCATTCCAATGTATCTTTAATACATGTCAACCAGTTTTATCAGGCGCATTACCAAACGTACGTTCATCTGGATAAACATCGCCATCGGCATACTATTGCTGCTGGGATGCTATGGCAGCTGGCTGGAACCCGGGCAATTCTGGTTCACCGGCTTATTGACACTTTCTTCCTTTTACCTGGTATTGCTGCTGATTGCATTTATCATTTTCTGGCTGTTCACCAAACCGGGCCTGGTAATGATCAGCATCATCAGTTTACTGCTGGTTTATTCTCCATTGAAACACCTGGTAAAAATCAGGCTCTCAAACAACTTTACTATCAGCAAAGCAAATAACAACATTCGGGTGATGAGCTGGAATGTAGAGCATTTCGACATCCTGGAGCATAAGACACACCCGGAAAGGAAACTGGAAATGATTGCACTGATTAACAACTATCAGCCGGATATTGCCTGTTTCCAGGAAATGGTGGGCAGCGACAGTAACCCGAAAGCCATCAACTATATCCCCGATTTCCTGAAAAGAATGGATATGCCTGATTATTATTACTCATACAACCGAAAACTGGATTTTGACCAAAACCATCATTTCGGGCTGATCACTTTCAGCAAATATCCTATCATCAATAAAAAAACAATCAGTTATCCCCCCCACGATTACAATTCCATATTTCAGTATACAGATATACTGAAGGCGGGAGACACATTCCGGGTTTTCAATATCCACCTGCAATCACTCAAGTTCAGCGGAAATAACCTCCAATATATTAAAGACCCTTCCATGAATGACGAAACCGACCTGGAAAACTCAAAAAACATCCTGTCAAAATTCAAACGCGGATTTCTGAAACGTGAAATACAAAGCAACCGCATCAGGAATGAAATTGAAAAAAGCCCTTACCCGGTTATTGTGTGCGGAGATTTTAATGATGTACCCAACAGTTATGCATACAATACCATCGGGAAAGGATTACAAAACGCATTTGCAGAAAAAGGGGCCGGAATAGGCCGTACCTATAACGGCATTTCACCTACTTTGCGAATAGACAACATCTTTGCCGGAAAGCGCTTTGAAGTAACCCAGTTTACAAGGCTGCTAAAAAAACTCAGCGACCATTTTCCCATTTTTGCCGATTTATATCTTAAAAAACAGTAACTTGCCGTATGAACATTTTTTCTTCCACCTATTATTTTTCCTCCTGCTGTTGCCGTTTGGCATAGCTTAATATCTTTGCACCCGTAACGGGACTTTTCATTTTTTCATTTCATTTTCATTAACCAGGCTGTTTACCATCCGTTGCTAATAAGCCATTTTAACTTTCAACTGCGGATGTTCATCGCTTATAAACTATTACCATATGCCTTTAAAAATATATAATTCATTTACCCGGCAAAAAGAACTGTTCAACCCAATAACGCCCGGCCATGTGGGCATGTATGTATGCGGACCAACCGTTAGCGGCGAAAGCCACCTGGGCCATGCCCGGCCTTACATCACATTCGATATTGTTTACCGTTACCTTACATTTAAGGGTAATAAAGTGCGGTATGTGCGTAACATCACCGATGCCGGCCATTTTGAAGAAGAGGGAAGGGAGGCGGAAGATAAGATTTCAAAAAAGGCCGTTTTGGAAAGGCTGGAACCCATGGAACTGGTACAGAAATATACCAACCTTTTCCACTGGGCCATGAAACAGTTCAATTGCACAGAACCCAGCATTGAACCCACCGCAACCGGGCATATCATAGAACAGATCGGCATGATTCAAAAGATAATAAACGAAGGTTATGCCTATGAAGTAAACGGCTCTGTTTATTTTGATGTGAAAAAATATGCCGCTTCTCATGATTACGGAAAACTGAGCGGACGGGTGATTGATGAACTGCTGGAAACCACCCGGGAACTGGAAGGACAGGAGGAAAAAAGAGACCGGGCTGATTTCGCTTTGTGGAAATCGGCTGCTCCGGAACATATCATGCGCTGGCAAAGCCCCTGGGGCGAGGGTTTTCCCGGCTGGCATATTGAATGCTCTGCCATGGCAACTAAATACCTGGGAACAACCTTCGATATCCACGGTGGCGGAATGGACCTCCAGTTTCCCCATCATGAAAGCGAAATCGCTCAAAGCACCATCTGCAACCATGCGGCCCCGGTAAAATACTGGATGCACAACAACATGATTACCATCAACGGAAAGAAGATGGGAAAAAGTTATAATAATGTGATTAAACTAACGGAGATGTTTAGTGGCAATCACCCCCTGCTTACACAGGCATTTCACCCGATGACCATCCGCTTTTTTATTTTACAGAGCCACTACCGCAGCACGCTTGATTTCAGCAGCGAAGCGCTGGTTGCCAGCGAAAAGGCTTTTAAGCGGCTTTGGGAAGCTTATGAAGCACTGCAGAAACTGGAACCCGCTAACCAGGGTGCAGCAACAGACACTGAACTGGATGCCAGGATCTTAAAATGGCTGGATGAGTTTGAAGAATTTACTGACGACGATTTCAGCACCCCGAAAGTGCTGGCAAACATGTTTGAAATGGCTCCTGTCATCAATTCCATAAAAGACGGATTGATAGCCCCCGCAGCTATTGCTACATCCACTTTACAGTTGATGAAAGAAAAATTCAGGGTTTTCCTGGAAGATATTTTTGGTTTACAGCCCGTTTCCGAATCAAACAACAACACATTGAAAGCAGTGATGCAATTGCTGATTGATATAAGAAAAGAGGCCAAATCAAAAAAAGACTTTGCCCTGTCAGATAAGATCAGAAACCAGTTAAACCAGGCGGGTGTACTGATAAAAGACGAAAAAGACGGTGGAATGAGCTGGAGCCTCTGATGATTATTCCGGTATAATAATCATTTAATTATTCCCGAATACGAGCTAACCCATTAAGCCATGTTTACAGTTAAATCCATATTGTAAACATGGCTTCTCTTTTAAACAGCAAACCTGAACGGAACCCTGTAAGTATTTTCACACCCCAAAATATACAGTTCACTCCTTTATTACAGCTTTTAATCTCTATTCCGTTTACTCTTTTCCCCGGATAATGTTGAATGGTTATATAAAATTAAAAACATGAAAAAATTATTCAACTTACGCAGCCTGATGTTGCTGCTGTCATTTGGTTTATTAGCAACCACTATCACTTCCTGCGACAAGGATGATGATCCGGCACCTGCTGAAAAGAATATTGTACAAACGGCCCAGTCAGACCCCAACTTCAGTATTCTTGTTGCTGCCGTAGTTAAAACCGGCCTTACCGATGCATTGGCCAATACGCCTAACCTTACGGTGTTTGCCCCGGTAAACAGCGCATTCACCGCCATCGGTTATACAGAGGCAAGCATAAATGCACTCACAAACCCGGCTGACATTGCAGCGCTAAAATCTGTACTGCAATACCATGTACTGGCAGAAAGGATTCCGGCCAGTGCCATCACTACCGCCAATATTGAAAAAACAACGCTTAACACCCAAAAATTATATGCCACCAAAACATCTTCTGGTGTTTTTATAAACGGTGTTAATGTGGTTGCTGCAGATGTAAGTGCCTCAAACGGTGTCATTCATGCAGTTGGTAAAGTGTTGTTGCCTCCGGCCGGAAACCTGAGGGAAACAGCCATTGCAACACCCGGATTCAGCCTCCTGGTTGCCGCAGTACTAAGGGCCGATGCCGGAACGCCAGCCAATGAAGTGAGCAACGCCTTAACCAGTGCTGGCCCGCTTACTGTGTTTGCCCCAACAGATGCTGCTTTCATAGCTGCCGGTTTCCCGGATGTTGCCGCCATCAACGCAGCAGATCCTGCCGTGCTGAAGAAGATATTGTTCTATCATGTTATTCCGGCCAGGGTATTCTCCTGCGACCTGGTTAACAACAGCATGCCTGTAACGGCACTGGGTGGCGCTCAAACAGTAAAAATTACGTTGCCGCCGGCCAGGGTTACCGGCTTGTCAAACGGGTCAAACGCATCAAATATCACAGCAACGGACATCGTTGCCACCAATGGAACCATTCATGTGATAGACAGGGTACTCCTGCCACAATAATTAATCCTATTATAAATCAATAATAAAAATGCATCAGCGGTGAACAAAATGTTCTAAAAAACCGTTGATGCATTTTTAATACCAGCACTATGTTCAGTCATCGGTACAGATACTTGTTCATAATAGCATTATCATTATATACTTACATAAACACCGTTTTATGTGATGTATATTATTACTTTAAACTTGATATTGAATGGTATTATGCTTTAGGAACCATCACAGCCATTACGCTGG
>CALKVC010000066.1 GCA_937996595.1 uncultured Chitinophagaceae bacterium | reverse complement strand
GCCTTACTTCAGCAGATACATCCCAGTTTACCTATATCAACCCGGTAACCGGTGCCGTTACTGTTTATTGCCAGCTTTCCAATGAAACACTAATGAACCAGGTTTGGACAGCTTATAAAGACAGTGTGAAGAAGTTTTATGCCGATACACTGGCCAATGCCAGTTTCAGGCCATGGAAAACATTTGCAACACCACGTTCAGCTTTAAGCACCAGGGGGCCTTTACAGAATTATGATGACATCCTGATGGATATCATGTATCCAAAGAGTGCGCGCAGCAATTCAAGTGTACAATATACAGACCCTGTTACCAATGTAACGTATTATGTAAAGGGCAATTACCTGAATGTTACCAGTTCTATGGTTTCCAGGGTTGATTCAACGGTAGTTCTGGCAAATCCTTTCACCGGTGTATTTGCTACAAACCACCAGGGCGACATGGCTTATGGCGATGGCGGTTTAAAACCACATGAAGTTGCCCTGATAAAAGCATGGTATTTCGCCGATCCTAATATACCGCTTGTATGGAAGTATGGAACAAACAATGCAGGGATTTTCAAATACAGGAAAACAGGAAATATCATCAGACAATAACCCGGTACATCTAATTTAAAAAAATCAGGATATGAAAAAGTTAATAATAACTCTTGCTGTGATGACTGCTATGCTTACTTATGTTTTGTCATCATGTTATAAAAATAAAGAAGACATCTTAACCCTGCCAACTGTATCATTCAGGTCTGATGTGGTTCCTATCATGACTTCAGGTGCTTGCGGATGCCATAATAACGGAATAGGTACAAGGGCCGTTCAGTTTTCGCATGGAGATACCATTTTTTATGATGCTATCCTGGCCAGGGATTCCATATTTGAAGCCTGGGTGAACGGAGGAAAACATCCAGGTGAGGGTGCGATTGATTTCAAACCGAATGAAAAGAATATCATCAAACGCTGGATTGCCGAAGGATCAAAAGATGACGGAGGTGGTTGCGATGTTACAGGCGCCATAACCTATACAGCTAAAATACAGCCTATATATACTACATCCTGTAAAGGGGCTACCTGCCATGGCGGAATAGCTGTTGCATTGGATTATAATGCGATGGTAAGTAATAAAACCGTGCTTACCAACATTGTAAACAGCGGAGGCAGCACCGGACATCCGGGAGGTTCCATGAGCCTGAGCACCTGTACCATTAATATTTTTAAAGAATGGATAGCCCAGGGGCAACCTCAGTAATTTAACAGATCAATCATGCAATTAATAATGAACGTTATGAAAAATAAACCAGTTGTTATGAAAAAGATATTATCGCTCTTCGTTGTCAGTTTCTGTATGGTGAACCTTGCCATGGCGCAGGAAAAAGCAGCAACGAATGAAGCGCCAAAACAAAAACTGACAAGGGCTGTGTTCAATTCCACCAAGATCATCAATATGCAAAGCACCGAGATAGTGCGGCCGGGAATTCTGCAATTCATGATTTCTCACCATTTCAGTTATTTATGGAACAAAGATGGCGGCAAGCAAAATATCGCTCAATTGTTCGGATTGAATTCAGGCGTTGCCAATACCTATTTATCTTTCGACTATTCACCCACAAAATGGATGAACCTGGGGCTGGCTGCCGCTGGAAGGTCTAAATATGAAGGCTGGGCAAAATTTGTATTGCTCCGCCAGCAAACCGGTAAGCGGAACATACCTGTTACCATCGGGTATTATTCCATGGTTAATGCCAATGCGGCTGAAGATCCCGATAATGATTTTACCGGCAATAAATTCTCTTTCATGAACCAGTTGCTAATCAGCAGGAAATTCTCAGATAAATTCTCACTTCAATTGATGCCAACCTGGATTCACTTCAATGTAGTGCCTTATGGCATTAATAACAGCAATGAGGTTTTTTCACTGGGTATTGCAGGAAAGTATAAAGTGAACAGTAAACTAAATGTTACGTTGGAATATGCCCGTCAGTTGAACATGTATGAAAACCTGATTACTAAAAACGGTTCTATTGTAAACTATAACCCTGATTTGTTATCAGCAGGCGTTGAAATAAACACCGGCACCCACCTCTTTCAATTCTATATAGGAAGCACCACAGATGCTTCAGCCATTGACCAACTGGCAAGGAATAACAGCAGGATAAAAGATGGAAATTTTGCATTGGGTTTCACCATCAACAGGAGTATGAACGTAAAGAAATAACAACCTGATAAATAACCAGTAAAAGCCGGCTTATATAGTCGGCTTTTTGCTTGTCCCTTTATATTGAAAATTGATTGTTTACATACTGTAAATGAAATCAAATTAATTTATCAATCCGGCTACATATAATTGGTTCCGAATAATTTTTTTGTGGCGGGTAAAATACAATGAGCACGTACAAATACCTGTACTAATTACTTCGTAAAATTACTAATGGAGGATGGGGCGTTTGCTGGATAATATATAAAATCCTGATATATAGGCATATATCTTTTTCAGTTTAAATATATATTACGAATCAGCCAATGGCAACGGAAAGTATTAAATTATTCACAACTGACTTAATAAGGTGGATAACCCATTAAAATGCATTGATTTAACGGCACGACACAATTATACGATGTAGTTTTACGTTCATAAGCAAACTGCGTGGTGCAAAATGCTATCATGTTGGTTTTCGATTAATCCAAATACTATAAAAATTCAATTATGAAGACTTCCTTACTCCTTCCGAAAAGCATTTTCCTGTTTTTTCTGGTTATGGTTACAGCAACAACCTTTGTAAAAGGCCAGGTGATCATTTCTGCCAATACAAACTGGAGTGCGATTTCACCCACACCCACCAGCTCAACTACCATTGAGATTAGGAATGGGGCAACCTTAACTGTAAACGTTACCAATGCCGTTTGTGCAAGTATACAGATTGGTGCTACAGCATCCCCGGGGAATTTCGGTGTACTCACTTTTTCCGGTGCTAATCCGCAGCTAACCGTCTCCGGTACCATTCAGGTAGGGGGATTTGGTAATACAGCGAGAAGTGGTACGATAAATTTTACCAGTGGGTCAACCTTGATTGGTGATGATTTGGTGATTGGAAGTACGGGGGGTACGCCGGGAGAATTGAATACTGTAACGATGACTGCCGGTGGCAACTTAACTGTAAACAGCATTACCTTTAATGCCAATAATGATGATAATACTATTACCCAGGGAGCTTCATCAACCGTTACGGTAAACGGGCCGGTAACTATCAACCAGCCTTCTGCCAATACAACCAATAATAACTGGAATGTAAATTCCGGAACAGCAACAGTTTCAGGTTTGATTAACCTTGCAGGAACTAATACTACCACCAGCAGGGACGGTAGCCTGGTAATTACCACTGGTACCCTGAATGCAGATGGCGGTATTTCAATTGCCGGAACAACAGCAGCAACAAAGAATATTACGATGACGGGTACTTCCAGTATCCTAAACGTGGGAGGAACCGGTATCAGCGGAGCAGCTAATGCCACTTTTACGGCAGGTACAGGAACCAGTACGGTTAATTACAACGCAGGCGGCAACCAGGCAAATGTTGCAAACTACACATATAATAACCTGAGTATCTCAAACAGCGGAACTAAGACTTTGCTGGGGACCACGGATGTTAACGGTACATTGACAGTTAGTGCAGGAACCGTATTAAGCTTATCTACTTTTAGTATTACACCAAGCTCAGTTGTTTTAGAATGCGGCGCAACAACCGGATCATCTGTAACAGGTACCGGTTCTTTTTCATTACAGGGAAATGTTAGTGTAAATACGGTAGGTTCCGGTTCAGATGCCGCAATCATTTCGGCCCCTGTAGCATTGAATGGCACGCGTGTTTTTACCGTGGCTGATGATGGCAGTTCTGCTACAGACCTCGTGATGAACAGCGTTATCAGTACCGCAAACGGCCTTACAAAAGCCGGTGCAGGAACCATGCAGTTGAATGCTGTAAATACTTACTCTGGTACAACAACTATAAATGCAGGAACCTTATTATATAATACGAATAATGCAATTGCTGCAGGGGCAGTTACCGTAAGTGGTGGTATTATGGATATAGGAACATTTACAGATGCTGTTGGAACGGTAACACTAACCAGTGGAAGCATTGAAGGTTCAACAGGCGTATTAACCGGCACTTCATATGCAGTACAGGATGGTACAATTTCTGCAATACTGGCCGGTGCCGTAAATCTTACAAAAACCACTTCCGGTACCGTAACGCTAACCGGTGTTAATACTTATACCGGCATCACCGCAATAAATGCAGGTATATTAAGTGTATCAACCATCGGAAACGGGGGAGTGGCCGGTAATATCGGTGCTGCAACCAGTGCTGCAGCCAACCTGGTGTTGGGCGGCGGAACTTTGCAATACACCGGTGCAACGGCAACAACAAACAGGAACTATACTTTTACCACCGGTACCACATCAACCATTGAACTGGTTACCAATGACCTTACATTAACAGGTGCCAGTGCCGCCACTACCGGCGGATTTATAAAGATCGGAAACGGCACATTGATTTTAACAGGAGCCAATTTACATACGGGAACTACCACGGTGGCAGACCGTACGCTGGAATATGGTGCCAATAATGTACTGGCTACAGGCGCTGTTACAGTGAATGGTGGTATCCTTGATATAAAAACATTTTCAGATGCCGTGGGAACAGTTACCTTGGTAGATGGAGAAATAAATGGAACAACCGGGGTATTAACCGGTTCATCCTATGCAGTACAGGACGGGATTATAACAGCCATTCTTGCCGGTACAGGCGGGTTAACCAAAACAACCACGGGAACGGTAACACTAAGTGCCGTTAACACGTTTACGGGTGCAGTTACCATTACAGGCGGCATATTAAGCGTATCCACTATTGCAGATGGAGGCGTGGCTTGTAACCTGGGCGCAGCCAGCACTACCGCGGCAAACCTAACCTTGAACGGGGGTACATTAAGATACACGGGCACTACAGCCACAACCAACAGGAATTTTGTTCTGGCAACCGCCACTACATCAACATTTAATATATCAACCAATACACTTATCATTAACGGCGCCAGTACAAATACTACCGGTGCAATGATAAAAGAAGGAAACGGAACACTTGTACTTGGCGGCAATAACCTGCATACTGGTTCTACTACAATCAGCGAGGGCACATTGAAATTGGGTGCTTCGGACAGGATTACCGGTTCACTGATTGTTGAATCCGTTTTTGATATGAACGGTTTCAGCGAAACGGTAGCTAACCTGGCGGGAACCGGAACGGTTACCAGTAGTGCAGCCGGAACATTAACTTTAACGTCTGGTAATACATCCAGTACTAGTTTTACAGGTATAATTGAAAACGGAAGCGCCACATCTATTGCCATTACCAAAAACGGAAGCGGCATACTGGCCCTGTCTGGTGCCAATACGTATACAGGTACTACAACCATCAATGCCGGAACCATTCTTTTGGAAAATGCAAACGTAATACCAGATAACCCGGTTGTACTGGGCGGCGGCATACTCAATACCGGTTCTGCAGGAGGATTTTCTGAAACCATCGGAGATCTTACTGTTAGTGTAAATTCTACTATCGCTTTAGGAACAGGCGTACATACGTTAACGATAGCTAACAGCTCCGGTAATACCTGGGCAGCAACCACGCTGTCTGTTACAGGATGGACAGGAATTGGAGGCAGTGGCGGAGCCGGAACACAAGGTGTGATCATGGTAGGTGTGGGCGGATTAACACCGGCACAATTGACCAAGATCAGCTTTACGGGTTTTGGAGCAGGCGCAGTGATAACTGGTTCGGGAGAACTTGTGCCGGCTTCGGGCAGTACGATATTTTATTCGCAGGGAAACCTGGCTCCCAATACACTGGCTAACTGGAACTCAAACAGGCTGGGAGGCGGATTTACTCCCGCTAATTTCACTTCAGCGAACCAGTTGTTCGTAATCCAGGACCAGCATACGATGACCACTTCTGCAACCTGGACTGTAACCGGGGCAGGATCGAAGATTCAAATTGAGAACGGAGGAACCCTGGTTGCCAACAATGCCATAACGGTGGCGGCTAGCAGCACATTCCGAATAGATGACGGCGGCACATATACGCATAATAATACTACCGCACCTTCAACTTCCATTTTTGCAGGTATTGAGAGTTTTGATCCTGCTTCAACAGTGAATATTACAAACTGGCAGAGTGCATCAACGGTGCTTACAACTGGGGTAACCTTACCATTCGGTAACCTGCAGATTAACTGGAATTCCGGAGGTACATGGGCCCAATCATGGACGGGTGCTGTAAACCTCACTGCAGGGAATTTCACCATAACCAGCCTCGGTTCAGGTACAAACCAGTTCAGGTGTACACCAGCTTCTACCGGTTCGGCCTTAGCTTTGGAAATTGGCGGCAATCTTACCGTTGGAACAGCTACATTTGCCCTGGTGGGTGGCGGCAGCAACGGTTCAAAATCATGTTCGGTGAATGTTTACGGAAATGTGAGCATTACCGGAACGATAGATATGAGTTCATCCAGTACCACCAGCGGTGCAGTTGAACTGAACGTTGGCGGAGACTTTGCCGTTTCCGGAAGCGGTGTGTTAAGGAATACGACCGGAGCAGGTACAAGAACAGTCAATTTCAACAAGCCTTCCGGTACACAAACATTTACATCAACAGCCGGCGGTATTAATACAAGCGCTATCACATTCAATGCCGGAAAAGACCTCATCAATAACAATACATTACAGTTGCTTAGCAACTTTGTAATGAACAATACAGCATCATTGAATGTACTGAACGGCACCACACTCGATTGCGGTACCAATATTGTTCAGGCAACGGTTGCCAATACGCAGGGTAATTTTAACCTGAACGACGGTGCTACCATTATGATCGGTTCCACTGCAGGTATTGCAGCCAGCGGTGCATCTGGAAATATTCAGACAGCAACAACCCGTGTGTTTAACCCCAATGCAATTTATATATACAATGGGCTGGCAGCACAGGTTACCGGCACAGCATTAACCAATGCCAATATCCTGGAAATAAATAATGCAGCGGGTGTTACATTAACTGCTAATGCAGCGGTAAACGGTTCACTCAAACTTATATCAGGTAAACTGGACTGTTCATCAAATACCATCTCAGTAACAAACTCAGCAACAGGAGCGGTTACACGAACCAGTGGACACGTTATAGGAAACCTGCAGCGCTCTATTGCAACAGGTACCAATACTTATGTTTTCCATGTAGGAACCGCATCAGGATATACACCGGCAAGTATCGCATTCAGCGGAGTAAGCGGTACAGGTAATATCACTGTAAAGGCGAATGATGGTACCAGCAGTAATTTCCCGTCAACATTGCATGCAACCAAAAAACTTAACCGCCATTGGATTGTTACCAACAGCGGGGTTACCGGGTTTACTGCGAATGTTTCATTTACATACCTGGCCGGCGACCTGGCAGGTGGCATTACCACCGGAGAACTGAAAGCATACCGGGCAGATCCCGGTCCGGCATATACATTCCCGGCAGTAGCTAATTATAATTTTACCGGTACTACTTATACATATAGTAACATTAGTTCTTTCAGCAGTACGGCCAACTTTACAGAATTTGGAGCCGGAGCCTGCAAAGTGTTTACAGCTACATTCTCTAAAACCATGGCCAGCGCCTGCGGTGGTGGTGCAGATGGTACGATAACGATTACACCTAGTGGTGGAAATACGCCGTATACCTATAACTGGACAAGTAACCCTTCCGGTTTCAGCGCCAGCACGGCAGCCATTACCGGTTTATCGCCAAGGGATTACTCATGCCTCGTAACTGAAGCTACTGGTTGTACCATTCCTATGAATGATATCACCATCTGGCAGGCACAGGCACCAACCGTATCTAACAATGGAGGTATATCAGGTAGTTGCAATAACACAGGATACATAGTATTATATGGCAGTTATGGAGTTCCTCCGTTCACATATAGCGTTGATGGCGTTACCTACCAGGCAAGCAATACTTTCCTGAACCTTGCTGCGGGTACTTATACCGGTTATGTGAAAGACTCAGCCGGATGTATAGGTACCAAACCGAATATCGTGATTGCTGCTGCGGCTCCAATCGTAGTTACAGCACATACACGCCCGGCCAGCAGTTGTGCCAATAACGGATCTATTGAATTATACAGAACCGGAGGGATTGCACCTTATACTTATAGCCTGGATGATGTTACTTACCAAAGCAGCAATACATTCACCAATAAAGCAGGAGGTACTTATACAGGCTGGGTGAAGGATTCTAAAGGATGTAAAACATCTTTGGCAGGTATCATAGTTACCCAGGCACCTGCTATAACTGTTTCTGCAACCAAGATCAATACCAGCGCCTGTTCAAATTCAGGGTATATTGAAATTCAGGCTGGTGGCGGTGTACCGGGATATACATACAGTATTACCGGCCCTAGTGGCCCATGGCAGTCAAGCAACCGATTTACTGGGTTGGCAGCAGGAACTTACCCGGCATGGGTGCAGGATTCAAAAGGATGTAAGGCTGTTCAGTTTGGTGTAGTAATTGGAACCAATTCTGCGCCAACAATCACCGTAACAGCTAATCCTCGCAGTGCCAGCAGTTGTGCAAACAATGGTTCTATTGAATTGTACAGAAGCGGTGGTTCTGGTCCGTATACCTATAGCCTGAATAATGTTACGTACCAGGTTAGCAATACATTTACCGGCCTTGCCGGCGGAACATATACCGGCTGGGTGAAGGATGTAAATGGATGTACAGGATCTTTGGCCGGCATCATTGTAAACCAGGATCCTGCATTAACCACTACGGAAAGCCATGGCAATACCAGTGCCTGTGTTAACGACGGGTTCATACAGGTAAGGCCTTCAGGCGGCGCTGCACCTTATACGTACAGCCTTGATAATATTACCTACCAGGGCAGTGCCTATTTTACAGGCCTGGCGGCAGGTAACTATACAGCCTGGGCTAAAGACCTGAAAGGTTGTACGGTTTCTGTAAATGTAACCATCAGTCAGGTGCCCGTTGTAGTAAATTCAGGTACATTGGCTGCCAGCAGTTGTATAGCTTCTGATGGTACCATCACATTATTCCCTTCTGGCGGTTTTGGGCCATATACTTATAGCCTCGACAATGTTACTTACCAGGGTAGCAATGTATTTACCGGCTTAACAGCTGGTACGTATACCGGGTATATCAAAGATTCAAGGAATTGTGTGGGCTCCCAATCAAATATAACGGTAGGCCCATCCTGCCCGCCAATAGCCAATAACGCCAACAGGCAACAGTCGGTGGCTAAACTAAATGGAGCAGGCCAGCAATATAGAATAGCTACTTTGCAGGTTTATCCGAATCCATCTTCATCAGTGTTTACTTTAAAACTTGATGGAAACAATTCTTTAAATACCATCATGACAATTACTGATTTACTTGGCAGGAGGTTGACGCAGGTAAATATTACAGGGAAACAAGTATTCACTTTTGGAGCCGAACTGGAACCAGGTATTTACACATTACAGGTTTCACAGGGCGAAAAAGTACAAAGTATAAAAGTTATAAAGGAATAATCCCCATAGCGAGCTTTTTTACAGGGTTGTCAGTTTTACTGGCAACCCTTTTTTTATTTATACGGTTTTGTATCATCATTAAAGGCAAAGGGTTTGATATTCTTGTATATATAAAAAAAATATGATATATTTTAAACATTTGCAGAATAAAAAATGAATTTCATGGAAAAGAAATTGTAAGTGAAATATTGTACTTAACCTGTTAAGGGAAAAAAATATTAACTTTGACTTATTCTAATCCGTAATACACTATCATAAACCTGCTTATCCCAATCACAAAAAAATCCTGAATGCACTTGTTGTTAACAGGAGAGAAGTGTTTATTAATCAACGTAAGTATAATCTTAAACAATAACATATGAAAGTTTCTACCAGAAATTTGTTTATGGGATTTTTACAAAAATCCGTAAACCCGACTGATGTTCAACAGGCAGAAAAACCAAAACCGATGCTTAAGTATTGGTTTACGGTAATCCTGCTGATGATAATTTCATTTTCATCACAAACAGGTTTTGCTCAGTTATTAACCCAGGACTTTAATTTTTCAGGGGCACTTACATCCAATGGCTGGATTGCTCACTCAGGAGGTGGAACAAATGCTATTTCAACTACCACCGGGTTAACTTACACGGGCGCTTTGGGTAGCGGTGTAGGCAACGCTGCGCTGGTGAATAACCTGGGAGGGGAAGATATTAATATAACATTCACCAACCAATCCGGGAACGGTACCAGTGTATATTACTCCTGTATGGTACGGGTAACCGATCCGGCAGCTACCAAAACCGGTGATTATTTCTTACATATCGGTACACCGGGCGGTGCTTCATTTACTAACTTTGCAGCCCGAATATTTGCACGCATTACTGCTTCCGGAGTAAATTTTGGAATCCACAATGCAAATACGCCTACTTATGGAACTACCAATTTTGCCAAGAACACCACATACCTGTTAATTGTAAAATATACCATCAATACAGGAGGCAATGATAATGCATCGCTTTGGGTGGTTAGTTCGGGCGTTCCGGCCACCGAAATTGCAGCCGGTACGGCTGAATCAACAACCTCATCAACAGGCCAGGATAATATCAATACCATTGCCTTGCGCCAGGGTTCAAACACAACCAGTCCCCAAACTGTAGTTGACGGAATACGCGTTGGAACAACCTGGGCTGATGTTACCGTTGGTGCCGCAGCTCCTGTAATCACCAGTCCGTTAACTGCAACAGCTACCGTTGGCGTGCCATTTAACTATACCATTACGGCTACCAATAGCCCAACAAGTTATGGTTCTACCACGTTACCGGTTAATGGATTAAGTTTAACCGGCGCCGTTATCAGCGGTACGCCAGTTACAGCTACTGCACCCGCAACATTGAATGTAAACATATCAGCAACCAATGGTATAGGTTCAGATAACCAGACACTTGCCATTACAGTAAATAAAGGAAGTCAGGCTATTACCGGACTTCCATCAACAGATACAAAAACTTTTGGAGATGCGCCATATAACCTCACAGCAACAGGTGGCGCTTCAGGAAACCCGGTAACTTATACCAGTTCCAATCCATTGGTAGCAACTGCAACCGGAATCAACGGAGCAACTATTACCATTGTAGGTGCGGGAACCACAACAATCACAGCATCACAAGCCGGAGATGCAAACTATAATGCGGCGC
The DNA here is from genome assembly GCA_937996595.1 of uncultured Chitinophagaceae bacterium. Lineage (GTDB taxonomy): Bacteria > Bacteroidota > Bacteroidia > Chitinophagales > Chitinophagaceae > Ferruginibacter. The sequence continues at coordinate 24,221 of CALKVC010000066.1, read as the reverse complement.
CCAATGCTACTCAAACGTTAACCGTTAACCAGGCTACACAAACAATTACATTTGGAGCCCTGGCTGATAAAGATGATACTGATCCCAATTTCCAACTAACGGCTTCGGGTGGTGGTTCAGGTAACCCGGTTACCTATACCAGTTCAAATCCTGCAGTTGCTATTATTGTAGATAACCTGGGTGTACCTGATCCCAATGGAACTTATGTAGATATCATTGCGGCAGGAACTACAACAATCACCGCATCACAGGCTGGCAATGCCAATTACCTGGCTGCAACACCCGTTCTGCAGAACCTTGTTGTTAACAATACCAGCCTCTTGCCTCAGGCCATCACCGGGTTGGCAGGAACTGATACGAAAACTTATGGAGCTGCTCCTTATAACCTAACGGCTACGGGTGGTGGCTCAGGTAACCCGGTTACTTATGTAAGTGATAACCCGCTGGTAGCAACAGCTACCGGTTTAAATGGTGCAACCATTACCATCGTTGGCCCGGGTGTGGCAAATATCACCGCATCACAGGCGGGTAACGGAAGCTATAATCCGGCACCGGATACCACACAGGTATTGACGGTACTTCAGAAAAACCTTACCATAAGCGGCGCTGTTGCCGATAATAAGCCATACGATGGAACAAATACTGCTACCATCACAGGCGGAAGCCTGGTAGGTGTTGAACCGGGTGATGTAGTTACATTCAGCGGAGGTGGTACATTCTCCAGTGTAAATGCAGGTACCTGGCCGGTAACGGCAGCATTGGTATTGGGTGGTGCTGATGCCGGAAAATATAACCTGGTACAACCAGCCGGTTTAAGCGCTACCATTAGTCCATTGTCACAAACAATTACGTTTAACCCACTTGCACCAAAAACTTTTGGTGATGCCAATTTTGCCCTTACAGCAACCGGCGGTGCATCTGGCAACCCGGTAACTTATGGAAGTTCAGATCCAACTGTAGCCATCATAACAGGTGGCAATATTGTTCAGATCATCGGTGCCGGTACAACCATCATCACGGCATCGCAGGCTGGCAATACCAATTACAGCGCTGCAACGCCTGTTGACCAGACATTGACTGTAAACCAGGCCAGCCAAACAATTACATTCGCTGCCTTACCAACAAAAACGGTGGCTGATGTTCCGTTTAACCTCACTGGTACAGCCAGTTCGGGACTAACGGTTAGCTATAGCAGCTCTAACCCGGCCGTAGCAAATGTAGTGGGCAACCTGGTTACCATTTATACAACAGGTTCTACCATCATTACAGCATCACAGGCTGGAAATACAAATTATCTTCCTGCAACCAATGTTGCCAGAACATTGAATGTAACCGCTCCATTAATCGCAGCATGGGATTTTAACGGTGAGAATACAGTGGCAACTTCAGCTGCAGAAATTTTCAATGCTAACCTGAGTTCATCTAACCTCATCACAAGGGGCCCTGGTGCTGCTGCCAGTGCGGGAGGCAATTCATTCAGAACAGTTGGATTCCAGAATAATGGTATCAGCACTGCCAATACCGATTATTTCCAGGTTACCCTGGCAGCTTCTGCCGGTAAAACACTGTCATTATCAGATATTACGGCAAAATTTGCAGGTACGGCTACATATTATGCCGCACCGGGCGTTTCATCCCAGTTTGCTTATAGCCTGGATGGAACCAATTTCACACTGATTGGCTCACCGGCATTAATCACTTCGGCAACACTTGCTACTTCACCGGCTGTAGACCTTACAGGTATCTCTGCCCTGCAGAATGTACCTTCAGGTACTACCGTAACCATCAGGTACTATGCCAGCGGCCAGACAAACACTGGTGGATGGGGATTCACTTCTGCTTCTCCTGGCGATTATGGCCTGACCTTTGGCGGATACGTTGCCAGCGCGCCACCTGTTGTTACTTATGTTAAGAACAACGTGAGCGTATGTGGCGGAACCAACGATGGTTCAATATCATTGAATGTTACCGGCGACGGTCCGTTTACCTATAGTTGGTCAGGCGGTTACCCTGGTTTTGCACCAGGTAATGTTTCATCTGTAACTAACCTGCCAATAGGCTATTATAATGTTACCGTAACCGATGCAAACTTCAACACTACCACCATTAACGGAATACATGTTCAGAATGCATTCCTCGTATATGTAACCAATAATGGAAGCATTTCCAGCGGATGTGCCAATACCGGGTCTATCATACTCTATGGTAACGCAGGCGTACAACCGTACACATATAGTATAGACGGAACCAACTACCAGGCAAGTAACACGTTTACTGATCTGGCAGCGGGTACCTATACCGGTTATGTTAAAGACGCTGCAGGTTGTGTTGGAACCAAACCGAATATCGTTATTGCAGCCGCACCGGCCATTGTTGTATCTCCTTTCGTAAGGAATGCCAGTTCATGTGCTAACGACGGATCCATTGAAATTTACAGGAGTGGTGGTGTTCCTCCATACCAGTATAGCCTTGATAATGTAACCTACCAGGTTAGCAATGTTTTCAGCGGATTAGCTGCTGGTTCTTATACAGCTTATGTTAAAGATTCTAAAAACTGTGTTGCTTCTCAGTCGGCTATTGTAACACAGGGAGCTGCCCTTAATGTAACTGTTACAAAAACAAACGCCAGCTCATGTGAAAATGACGGAACGATCAGGGTGTTTGCAACCGGTGGTTCATCACCGTATACTTACAGTATCGATAATGTTAGTTTTGGAAGCAGTAACCTTTTTGCAGGCCTCTCAGCCAGTAACTATACCGTATATGTTAAGGATGTGAAAGGTTGTACCGGTTCATTGAATGTAACCATCAACCTGAACGAGATCATTGTAACGGCATATGCAACAGCTGCCAGCAATTGTGCTTCAAGCAACGGTACAATCACCTTGTACCGCACCGGTGGCGTTGGCCCATATACATATAGCCTTGATGGTATGAACTACCAGGCAAGCAGCGTATTCACAGGGCTTGTGCCAGGCTATTATGAAGGTTTTGTAAAAGATTCTAAAACCTGTACTGCCAGCCTGATTGACATTTATGTTGGTCCGGATTGCGGCCAGAAACAAATTTTTGCAAACAAAAGCGTTTCTGCCAAAGCAGTGGTTTCTGATGTGCCGGCAACAGCTTTGAACATAAAAGCTTATCCAAACCCTTCTGCTTCTGAGTTTATATTGAACCTGGAAGGTTATGGAACAGCTAAAGTTGCCATTGTTGTAACTGATATCATGGGCAGGAAAGTATTCCAGGCAGAAGGTAATGCAAGGCCTCAGTACAGGTTTGGCAATAACTTCAACGCAGGAATTTACAATGTTCAGGTTATCAGCGGTACAGAAAAGAAACAAATTAAAGTCGTTAAGGAATAATAGGATTCCTGATAATTCTCAAAGAGGCTGCTGTAAATGGCAGCCTCTTTTTTGTAACGGTTTGTTCTGTAAACAGGCTTTCCCGGTTTTTTTTCCACAATACCTTATTGATAAATTGTGTGGCAGCAGGAATAAAATCAACTGAAAATGCACTACTTTCACACGCTTTTAAAAGGATTGGAAGCAAACGAATGACAGTTTCAATGAAGGATTTTTACCAGTTAAAAAAGAACCTGAAGAAGGATTTTTCTTCATGCAAAAAAATAAAGGTTTCCGTATTGGGAGATACAGCCACGCAATTCCTGATACAGGCATTAAGAGGAGCTGGTTATGACGAAGGCTATGACCTCCAGATCCAGGAAGCAGATTTTAACCAGATTGATTTGCAGGTTTTTGATCCGTCTTCGGAGTTGTATGAATACAAACCGGAAGTAGTAATTATTTTCCAGTCGTCCCATAAGTTGCTGGGTAAGTATAATAAGCTTAATCCTGCAGACCATGTAGATTTCGCTGCTACTGAAATGAACCGCATTCAAAACCTACACCAGGCTATCCGGGACAACCTGCACGCAAAAGTTATTTTCTATAATTTTACCGAGATAGATGACAATGTTTTTGGAAATTATGCCAATAAGGTTAGTTCATCTTTTTTATACCAGTTACGCAAACTGAATGTTGAACTCATGCAGTTTGCGGTGCATAACCCATCTTTTTACCTCTGTGACCTGTCTGCCATACAAAACCAGGTTGGCAGGAAAACATTTTTTCATAGTTCCGTTTATATCAATACAGAAATGGTATTAAGCCTGGATGTTTTACCACTGGTAGCGGCAAAAACAATCGGATTGCTGAATGCCGTATATGGTAAATTTAAGAAATGTGTGATTCTTGATCTTGACAATACCACCTGGGGAGGAATAATAGGCGACGACGGGCTGGAAAATATCCAGGTTGGCAGTTTAGGCATCGGCAAAGCATTCACTGAGTTTCAGTATTGGGTGAAAAAACTGAAAGACAGGGGAATCATTGTAGCTGTGTGCAGCAAGAATACGGAATCGGTTGCAAAGGAACCATTTGAAAAACATCCCGACATGGTATTAAGGCTGGATGATATTGCCGTATTTATTGCCAATTGGGAGAACAAACCGGATAATATCAGGCAAATTCAAAGCATCCTGAATATCGGGTTTGATTCAATGGTGTTTTTAGACGATAACCCGTTTGAAAGGAATATTGTACGGGAAAACATACCGGGCATTTGTGTGCCGGAACTACCCTAAGACCCCGCAGAATACCTGGAATACTTATATACACTGAATCTTTTTGAAACGGTATCATTTTCAAATGAAGATACAGAACGTACCAGGCTGTACCAGGTGGAAGCCCAACGGGCCATAGTACAACAGAAATTTACCAATGAAGACGATTTCCTGGAAAGCCTGCAGATGGAATCGCTGGTTGAACCATTCAATAAGTTTAATACCCCCAGGGTGGCCCAGTTATCACAGCGATCTAACCAGTTTAACCTGCGCACCGTACGGTATACGGAAGCTGATATCAGTGAACTTGCCAATTCGGAACATAATTATACCTTCGCGTTTACCCTGAAAGATAAATTCGGCGACAACGGATTGATTTGTGTAGTGATATTGGAAAAAGCTGAGGAAAAGCTTGTATTTATTAATACCTGGCTGATGAGTTGCCGGGTTTTAAAAAGAGGAATGGAGCATTTTGTACTGAACACGATCGTTCAGTTTGCAAAAGAAAAAGGTTACAAGTTCATCAAAGGGGAATATATTGCCACAGCTAAAAACGACATGGTGAAAGACCATTACAAAAACCTCGGCTTTACAGAGCAGGATGGATGCTGGATGCTGGAAATTGATAAATACGAACATAAAAAAACACATATAAAACAGAAATTATGAAACAGTATGTACATGATATATACCAGAAGATTGATACACTGAACCCTTTGCACGGCAAAAAACTGAAAAAGAATATAGGTTCTTTTGATGATAAGTATTATGAGGCTTCGGATGCTTTTTTTGAAAAGTATTTTGATTTTCTGAAGAAGGAAAATAAAACGCTTGATTATGCAGTAGACTGTTACCTGAACATGATTTCTGATGTGAACATTGAAACAGTGGAATTTGTGCGGACAGGTAAATATACCAGCAGCACGTTTGAGGAAGTGAACAAACGCGTGTATGCCAAGCCGGAAACCATGGAGTATTATATGCATGGCCTCATCATGTCGCAGTTTCTGTGGAAACATCATTATGAGATGTACGACTATTTTGTAAATGAATTGCCTGCATATAAGGATGGCATTAAGAGTTACCTGGAAGTGGGCGCCGGGCATGGCCTTACATTGTCGAAAGCCCTGGAAATTTTAAATCCGGGTACAAAATTTTCGGTAGTGGATATCAGTGAAACATCTATAGCCCTGGCGAAGAATTTTGTGAACGACAGCAGGGTTTCGTATAACCTCAGAAATGTATTTGAATTTAAAAATGAAGAAAAATACGATTTCATTACGATGGGGGAGGTGCTGGAGCATGTGGAAGACCCACTGTTGTTGCTGAAGAAACTGAATGAGATGCTTAATGAAGATGGCCATGTATTTTTCACAACGCCTACCAATGCACCTGCCATAGACCATATTTCGCTATTCAACAATGTAGATGAAATTCGCGACCTGGTAAAAGCGGCCGGTTTTGAAATCGTTTCAGAAAGGAGCTTGTTATCAGAAGATGTTTCACCTGAAAGAGCAGAAAAATTCAAGATCGCTATTTTATATGGTGCATTTCTTAAAAAAGCCGGTAAATAACATTAAAATATTATAAAAACAATACCATGAATAAGAGTGAAATTTTAAAACAGGTGAATGATATATTTGTTGATGTGCTGGATGCAGAAGGTTTACAGCTTACTGAAGCTACTTCTGCTGCTGATGTGGAAAACTGGGATTCATTGTCGCATATACAACTGGTTGTATCAATCGAAAAGCATTTTAATATACGTTTTACCTCCAAAGAGATACAGAGCTGGAAGAATGTTGGGGAAATGATCGGGTCTATCGAATCAAAAACTACAGCCTGACCGTATGAAATTCCATCATGTTGGGGTTGCCTGCAGGAACATTCAGGACGAGATTGAAAGTATCAGGAAGATACATTCAGTTACCGATGTAAGCCCCATTGTTTATGATGAAGAACAGCAGGCGGAATTGTGCATTATACAAACCGCAGAAGGCGTTGCCATTGAACTGATAGCGGGTGAACAGGTTGCTAACCTGGTGAAAAAGCGGATCAGTTATTATCATGTCTGTTATGAAACTGATGATATACATGCTGAAATTGAGCGGTTGCGGGAACTGGGGGCATTCCTGGTTTCAGAACCCAAAAAAGCGATATTGTTCGGTAACAGGCAGGTGGCTTTTCTCCAGGTTTCATATGGCCTGATTGAATTGGTTCAGTTTAAATGACAGCGTATGGTTTTCAATTCACTAATATTTCTGGGCTTTTTCGTAAGTTTCTTTTTCGCATACTGGTTACTGTTAGGAAAAAGCCTGAAGCTTCAGAACCTGCTGCTGCTGCTTGGAAGTTATGTATTCTACAGTTTTGCAAACTGGCGGTTGCTGTTCATCCTGATCGCTATTTCCGCCTTCAATTACCTGCTCGGCATTTTAATTGAAAAAGTTGCCGGTCAGCGTACAAAGAAACTATTGCTGCTGGCCGGCCTGGTTCAGGGCATAGGCGGTTTGCTGTATTTCAAATATTTCAATTTTTTCATTGACGCATTCAAAGATGCATTTGGCTTGCTGCATATAAACATCAACCTGCATTCCTTGAATATCATTGTACCTCTTGGTATCAGTTTTTTTACTTTCCGAACCATCAGTTACCTGCTGGATGTATATAATGAAAAGATAAATGCTGTTAAAGACCCGGTTGTCTTTTTTACCTATGTTTCTTTCTTTCCTTCATTACTGTCGGGGCCTATTGATAAAGCGGTGAAATTTGTTCCGCAACTGGAAACTAAACGCAGCTTTAATTACCTGCAGGTTACCACCGGGTTAAGGCAGGTATTATGGGGTCTATTTAAGAAAGTGGTGATAGCAGATAATTGCGGCGTTTTTACCAACCCCGTTTTTGAAAATTTCCAGCAGCTGCCGGCCAGTTCCTTATTATTGGGCCTGTTCCTCTATACCATACAGGTATATGCAGATTTCTCCGGGTATTCCGATATGGCCATCGGCTTTGCCCGCCTGCTAGGGTTCAATATTACACGGAATTTTGATTACCCGTTCTTTGCCCAGAATATCGCACAGTTTTGGCGTAAGTGGCACATATCCCTTACTTCCTGGTTTACCGAATATGTTTTTACACCGTTAAGCATCGCTTTCAGGGATCTTGGCCAGGCAGGGCTGATTCTTGCCATACTTATCAACCTTACGATTGTGGGCATGTGGCATGGGGCTAACTGGACCTACCTGTTGTTCGGACTTATTCATGGAATCCTTTTCATCCCATTGATTCTAAAAGGAACTATGAATAAGCAGAAAAAGCTGACTCCCGGAAAAATATTCCCATCATTCAGGGAATTTGTAAACATAGCAGGTACATTTTTTACGGTAATGTTAACCATTATCCTGTTCAGGTGTGATAATATCAGCCAGGCATTTCAGTTTTTTACCGGCTTATTTTCATTCAGCATATTTACATACCCGGTTATACCTGTTGCTTCAACAGGGTTACTATTAACGGTTATCCTGGTAATGCTGATGCTGGTTATTGAATGGCTGGGGCGCGATACCGAATTTGCCCTGTTGCGCCTGGGCTATAAGTGGCCTGTAGTTGCCCGGTGGGCTATGTATTATTTAATGATCATCGCCATATTTTATTTCAGTGGAAAAGAACAGCAATTTATTTACTTCAAGTTTTAAATGATGCGGAAATTCCTGGTTCGATTATTCATTTTCTCCATTCCGGTATTTTTAATACTGTTGCTGCCGCTGTATGTTTTATGGAAAAACGAGGAGAATTTTTACCGGATAGACAAACTGATCACAAGCAGGGAAAAATACCTGGTAGGATATGGTTATAATGAATACAATTACCGCTACCTCAAATGGGCGCACCTGAAAACGAATCCAGAAAAGACTATCTGGGCTTTAGGAGCATCGCGTGTTTTGGAATTAAGGGACAAGATGTTTGACTCATCTTTTTATAATGCCGGATTTACCGTTAACAGCATCAATGATTACCTGCCTTTCCTGCAAAGCATTCCGGCGGAGAAATACCCACGCTACCTGTTGCTTAGTCTGGACCATATGATGTTCAATGAAGCCTGCGACAGTTTGCGTGTAACCCCGCCAGTTAGTTTCTGGCAAAGCAGTTTCAGGCTATATCCGCGTATCGGTGTTTACCAGGCAGCTTTCAGGGATGTATTTTCAGGCAAATACCCGGTAATTTCATCGGGCAAAAAAGATGGTACAACCAGGATAGGCCTGAATGCCGAGGTAAACAATACAGGGTTCCGGAACGATGGCAGCATGTATTATGGCACGCAGATACCCAAACTGCTCAGCAGTGATACTACGGCAGATGATTACAATTATGCGAATACGCTTGAACGTATAAGGAAAGGCAATATGCGATTTGAATACGGTAAAACCGTAAACAGTAAAGCCTTACTTGAACTGGATACATTGCTTGGCTATTGCAAAAACCACCAGGTTGAAGTGATTGCATTTTTGCCCCCTTTTGCAGATAAGGTATACAACAGCATGGTCAATAGCGGCAAATACCCCTACCTTGATTCATTGTTCACAAGTATAAAAAGTGTGCATGATAAATATGGATACGAATTTTACGATTTTTCCAGCATGTCCAATTGCAATTCCAACGATATGGAAACAATTGACGGCATGCATGGCAGTGAACATACCTATATCAAAATGCTGATTAAAATGCTGGAATCTGGCTCCAGGCTAAAACAGGTTACCAGTCTGGAGAGGCTGAAAAAGGATGAAGCACATAAATTGAACCGGCTTGAAGTGTATGGTAATTAATTCATTGTGAACAGCCTTTTTTCATTTTCCCGCCCGGCGTTTTTTTATACAGGGTTTCTTAAGTTACATTACATAAAAATAGCATGGCGTTTATTTTTTAAGTTTGTAAAAACCAGGCTTTTACAATACTAAATAACACGGATATGCGTTATATAATGTCTTGTTAGTTTAACGCCTGGCATCATATTTTGGTTTTTGCAGGCGTAAAGCAACATACGTATCCAATAGTAAATGGCAACTCTATGAAAACCAATCTATCCTGCAAACAGGCCCGGAATTACCGTATATTTTTCCGGAATCTCTGTATCCCCATTTTTTTATTTTTCTTTTCATCCCCGGTTTTTGCTTTTGAGAACACAGCATTTCCTGTAAGGGTATTAACAACCAATATAAGCGCCTGTGGAAACGGTGCAGACGGCTCCATTAAAATTATACCGGAAGGAGGAGTGGCACCATTTACTTTTATCTGGACCGGCCCTAATGGTTTTACTTCATCCCAGGAAGCCATCGATGGTTTGTCAATTGGCTATTATCATGTAACGATAACCGACGCAACGGCAAATAGTACAACGGTGAGTAATATACATATCACATTCGCATATAGTCCATATATTACTTATAGCGGCTCGGTTTCAGGATCATGTAATAGCACGGGCAGTATCATATTATATGGTAATGCAGGCGTTCAGCCATATGTGTACAGCCTGAACGGTATAAATTACCAGGAAAGCAATACATTCAATAACCTGGCAGCGGGTACATATACAGCGTATATTAAAGACCAGATGGGATGTGTTTCATCAAAACAGGTTTCTGTTGCTGCCACTGCTCCCATGGTAGTGTCAAGCTATGTAAGAACTGCCAGTTCATGCTATAATGACGGAATCATTGAGGTATACAGAACCGGTGGTATGGGGCCATATATGTACAGCCTGGATAATGTTAATTACCAGGTAAGTAATGTGTTCAGCAACCTGGCGCCAAGTAATTTCTATACTGCATGGGTGATGGATTCAAAAGGGTGCAAGGCATTTCAAGCAAATATTCGCGTAACACAAGTGTCATCACTGTCTTTAAGTACGATTAAGACGAATTCAAGTACCTGTGTAAATGATGGTACCGTAAGGATAAATGTATCCGGTGGTATGGGTGGATATACGTATAGTATGGATGATATCAGCTACCAGCCTGCAAACAGTTTTTTTAACCTTGCCCCGGGTACGTATACCTGTTGGGTAAAAGATTATAAGGGATGTAAGGGAAGCACGGTTGTAACTATTGGAACCAATCCGATTGTTGTAACTGCTGCCACCGGCAGTACAAACAGTTGTAATAAAAACGGCAGTATCCAGTTATTCAGATCAGGAGGAGTTGGGCCGTATATGTATAGCCTGAACAATATAAACTATAGCAGCAGCAATGTGTTCACCGGCTTACCCGGAGGAACTTATACCGGATGGGTAAAGGATTCAAAAGGGTGCCGGGCATCACTACCCGGAATTACCGTTGTAACCGGATATGAGATGACAGCTACAGCAACTAAAACAAACAGCAGCACTTGTGTAAACAATGGGACCATCAGCCTGGTGCCTGCCAATGGCACGGCTCCTTATTCATATAGTTTGGATGATATAACGTACCAGCCGGCAAATGCATTTTCAGGGCTGGCACCTGGTAATTATGTGGGTTGGATAAAAGACGCTTTTGGATGCAAAGCTTCTGTTAATACCAATATAGGTTTGAATACCATTGACGTCTCCGTAATTGTTACGGATGTAACCAATTGCTCAGTACCGGATGGAACGGTACAGGTATTTAAAACAGGCGGTACAGGTGGTTTTACATACAGCCTGGACGGGATGAATTACCAGGCAAGCAACCTGTTTACCGGCCTGGAAGAAGGGTATTATGTGGCGTTTGTTAAAGATTCAAACATATGTATCGGGGTATCACCTGATGTACAGATAAATACAACCTGTATTTCAAAAAATGTAAGAAATACTCAAAACAAAAAGGCAGGCATTGAAAGTATTAATACTCAATTACAAATTCAGGCATACCCAAATCCTACTGTTACAGGATTTGTTTTAAAAACAAGTGGATTTGATGAAGGTAATCTTACCGTAATAGTTACTGATGTTATTGGAAGAGTGATATTCCAGTCTGCAGGAAATAAAAATACACAGTTCAGGTTTGGCGATTCATTTAAATCTGGTATTTATTATTTGCAGGTTATACAGGGACACAAAATGAAAACTGCCAAACTTATAAAAGAATAATTGATATTACATTGAATAATTAATTGGACAGCTTACAGGGCTGTCCTTTTTTTATGTAATTCTTATTTGAGTTTATCCCAGTTGATTTTTTTATTTCTCTCAAAAAAAGTTTAACTTCACGATACTATATTTTTTATTTACTAATCCAACCATTTCCATGTTAACTTTTACTTCCAACCATTGCAGGATTACAGCAATCCTTTTTTTTGCTTTTTTTGTTTCACTAAAAACAGTTGCCCAGGAAAGCGGCGTTGAAAAAGGCGGCCTTTTCAATGCAGCCGAGGCTGCCCGGTTTGAAAAAGAAATAACCAAAGATCCGGTATTAGGCAGGGTTCCCAGGGAACGCCTGGTTCATGCTATGGACAAAACGGAAGCATCAAGGTCTTCTGTAAATATGCGGTCAACCACATTGGCCCTGCTTAACTGGAGTGAAAGAGGGCCCAGTGCAGATGTTGTAGGGCCAAGTAATGGAAACACAAGAGCCGGTTCCGCTGTTACTGCCGGCCGTATCAGGGCAATTTGGGTAGACAGGGCAGACCCTTCAGGGAATACAGTTTTGGTAGGCGGTGTTGGCGGCGGTTTGTGGAAGACGACCAATATTTCAGCAAACCCGGCAAACTGGACGGTAGTAAATGATTATCTCAGCAACCTGGCGGTGAGTTTTATCACACAGGATCCAACGAACAGCAATATCATGTATTTCTGTACCGGGGAATCATATTTTAATGCAGATGCCATTGAAGGCCTGGGTGTATTTAAAAGTACAGACCATGGGGTTACCTGGAACCACCTGCCATCAACTGCTTCTTTTAAATACAGTACACGGATACTATGCGATTACCTGGGAAATGTATACCTGGCAACCAGGGGATCTGGTTTGCTTCGTTCTACAGACGGTGGTACAACCTGGACAAATATTACTCCCAGTGGTATGGTGAGTGATATTTGCGACCTGGAAATCAGTTCTACCACTTCAGCAGGCAGGCTTCATGTAGTTTCCGGAATTTTTTCAACACAAACTTACCGGTATACTGATATACCCGTTACCGTTACCTCCGGTGCCGGCTGGAACGCACCGGCTGCGGCTTTTCCTTCCTATGCCATGCGTTGCGAAATTGCAGTAAGCGGAAATATCCTGTATGCATGCCCGGTTGATGCCAGTTACCAGGTACCCACCATCTATAAGTCTACAAATGGCGGTGCTAACTGGGTATCTACAGGCGGGCAACCAACATCAGGCTGGGCAAACGGCCAGGGATGGTATGATGTAGCCATCGGTATCGACCCCAGCAACAGTGATAATTGTATTGTTGGTGGTTTGGAAAATTACAAAACCACCAACGGAGGTACATCATGGACGAAGATTTCTAACTGGGTAGGTACAACAGGCCAATATGTACATGCTGATGTACATGATATTACCTGGTATGCAAATGGAGATAAATTGCTTATTGGATGTGATGGCGGTGTACATTATTCCACTGACAAGGGAGCAACTTTCAGCGACAGGAACACGGGGCTACGAATCAAACAATTTTATGCAGTAGCCATACATCCTACCACCACCAATTATTTCCTGGCTGGTGCACAGGATAATGGCTCTCACCAGCTTACCAGCCCTGGCCTGGGTACAAGTGTGGAAGTAACAGGCGGAGATGGCGCATTTGTTCATATTGACCAGAATGAGCCGCAATACCAGTTTACTTCGTATATAAGGAACCAATACCGAAGGAGTATTAATGGAGGCGCAAACTGGACATCTATAAACCTGAGCACTGCCGGTTTGTTTATAAACCCAACTGATTATGATAATACAGCCAATATCATGTATTGCTCCAACAGTGCAGGTACATTCAGACGCTGGACAAACCCTCAAAGCGGGTCTGCCAGTGCGTCAGTAACCATAACAACTTTCAGCACCAATTTTGTTTCTGCAGTAACGGTATCTCCTTATACAAGTAACAGGGTTTATTTTGGCACAAACAGCCAAAGCCCTGCTTTTGCCGCTACCAAATTATGCTATATAAACAACGCTAATACTATCGCCAGCGGATCTGCTGCAACCGATATCAGTACAGGGTTGCCTACCAATGTAACTACTTCCTGCATTGCTGTTGGTACATCCGATAATAACCTGATGGTATGTTATTCCAATTACGGGGTACAGCAGATATGGTTAAGTACAAATGGAGGAACCAGTTGGACGAATATTGACGGTAATTTACCGGATATGCCTGTTCGCTGGTGCATGTTTTACCCCGGTAATAATACCAAAGCGTATATAGCCACAGAAACCGGTGTTTGGGAAACTGACCTCATCAACGGTTCTTCTACTGTTTGGGTTGCCAATCCAACGTTTCCTGTAGTGAAAACAACGATGCTGCAATACAGGAGTTCAGATGGTACCATCATTGCGTCTACACATGGCCGTGGTTTATTCACTGCAACACTTCCCGATTTCATAACCACCCTTAATCTTAAACTGTACCTGGAAGGTTTTTACACCGGTGGCGGATCAATGGTTGCAAACAGGTACGACCTTGGTTTGAATGCCGACCCTACTGCTACTGACAGCATCACGGTAAACTTATGGTCGCCGGCAAGCCTGTCTAACCCCAATCCTGATTATTCTATCAATGCCTTATTGCATACAGATGGAACAGCTACCATGCAATTTCCTGCTGCTGTAAATGGCGGTTCATATTATATTGCTGTTAAGCATAGGAATACGATGGAAACATGGAGCAAGAACCCGGTTGCATTCACAAATACCACGTTGTATGATTTCAGTGACGGGCTTAATAAAGCGTATGATGATGGCGTAAATCCACCTATGAAGAATATGGGTTCTGGCATTTATGCGATTTATAGCGGAGATGTGAATAAGGACGGTGCCGTGGATGCTTCCGATATGTCGGAGATTGATAATGATATCGCCGGCTTTGCTTTTGGATATAATGATACGGATGTGAGCGGGGATGGGGCAACAGATGCATCTGACTTATCAGTTGTTGATAACAATCAATCATTATTCCTGTTCTATGCCAGGCCATTCTGATAATGGTTTTTCATAACATATTAATCAATACGATTGCCTTCAATACGAAGGCAGTTTTTTATTTAGTTACAATCAAATTGATATCATTGTTACCGGTAAATGGATAAAAAAGACAATGTTGATTATTATGCATTTCTCAGTATTTCTATTCGAAGTTTTTGCTGTTTTATGATTTTTAATATACATGTTAACTTAAAACATTGCAATAATTTGAATATCACCAGATTTAGGTAATTACAGGGTTTGATTACTATAAATACCTGTAAAACAAGTAACTAGATCTTTTTTACCTATTATCTTAACAATTTGTTTATTATATATTTAGAATCTTTTATAATATTTATTTGCAATTTAAAAAATTTGGTTACTTTAACATTCTGTTAGCATATCAATATAAACTAATCAGATTTTTCCTGTCTGCTAGTATTTAAACCCTAAGTAAGGATGAAAACAAATTATTAAAAACTGTTCTGCAAAAACCTTAAAGTATTTCCATAAAATAAATATATAATCCCAAAAACTGTAAAATGAAAAGACTAATCGCCGTACTGTTAGTTGGAATATTAATTCCCGGGTATCTTTTTTCACAGGCAAAAATGCAAAAACATCGTGATGGAGGCCCTGCTAAAGCCGTTTTGTTTGAAATAAACCGAACCAAAGATCCGGCAACGGGTAAGGTACCCCGCGATAAATACCTGCAGGCACTGCAGAAAACGGTGGATATGAAAGCAGAAGCAGCTTTAAGGGGCACTGCGGCATTCACCTGGACGGAACGTGGCCCTATTAGCGATGTTCCCGGCCCTTCCAACGGAAATACCAGGGCGAATAGCGGTCTGGCTTCCGGCCGTATCAGGGCAGTGATGGTAGATTCTACCGACGCCACCAAAAAAACAGTTTGGATAGGAGGTGTTGATGGGGGATTATGGAAAACAACAGATATAACTGCTTCATCACCAACTTGGACATTGGTAAATGATTTTCTCAGCAACCTGGCCGTTTCGGCCATTTGCCAGGATCCCAGGCCGGGTTTTCAGAATATTATGTATTTCTGTACAGGTGAATCTTATTATAACTCAGATGCGGTACAGGGAGTTGGTGTTTTTAAAAGTACCAATGGCGGTGCTACATGGACCTTTTTATCCAGTACCAGTTCTTTTGTGAATGGTACCAGGATCCTTTGTGATTACCAGGGAAATGTTTACCTGGCAACCAGGGGTTCGGGTTTACGCCGCTCAACAGATGGAGGAACAACCTGGACAAATATTACACCAACCGGATTGGTTTCTGATATTTGCGATTTGGAAATCAGTTCAACCAGTGCGGCTGGAAGATTGCATGTTGTATCCGGAATATTTACTACCCAGGCATACCGTTATACAGATATACCGGCAACGGTAACTTCTGCCGGCTGGACGGCACCTGCTGCAGCTTTTCCTTCTTATAGCATGCGATGCGAAATTGCTGTTAGTGGCAGTACATTATATGCCTGCCCGGTTGACAATAGTTACATGGTACCTACCATTTATAAATCTACCAATGGTGGTGCCAACTGGGCTGCCACCACTGCACAGCCAACAGCTGGTTGGACAAATGGCCAGGGCTGGTATGATGTGGAAGTGGGTATAGATCCCTCCAATGCAAACAATGTAATTGTTGGAGGATTAGACACGTATAAAACAACCAATGGCGGAACTAGTTGGACAAAAATGTCGGAATGGGTTGGAACATCAGGGCAATATGTACATGCGGATATTCATAAGATAGCCTGGTGGGACGGTGGAAACAAACTCGTAGTAGCAAGTGACGGAGGTGTGTTTTATTCAAGCGATAAAGGTACCACTATCCGTGACCGTAATCTTGGCCTTCGGATCAAGCAATTCTATTCTGTGGCCATTCATCCTACAACCACCAATTATTTTATAGCAGGAGCGCAGGATAATGGTAATCATCAGTTCAGTAATGCCGGCTTAAGCACCTCAATAGAAATTACCGGTGGTGATGGCGCATTTGTGGATATCGATCAAAATCAACCGCAATATCAATACGGCGCATATGTTTATAACGTTTACAGGAGAAGCACTAACAGTGGTGCAAACTGGTCTACCTGTAGTTTTTATAAAGGTTCGGCAGGAACTAAGTATGTTAATTATTTCGATTTTGGAAGCTTTATTAATCCATTTGATTATGATAATACGAATAATGTCATTTATGCCGGTGCTGATGCTGGAGAGTTTTTCCGATGGACAACAGCACAAACAACAGCCGCTGGAACATATTATTCAAATACCACATTCCCTGCCGGTGCTTCAATCGTATCAGGCATTACCGGATTTAACGGTGCTAAAGTAAGTACTGTATTTGTATCCCCATATACTGCTAACCTGGTATATTTTGGAACCGAAGCAGGCCGTGTGGTTAGTATTGCCGGAGCAAATACGGCAGCCAATGGTACTGCTGGCACAAATATTACAGGAGCATCTTTTCCTGCTGCCAATGTTTCATGTATCAATACCGGCACAAATGATAATAACCTGATTGTTAGTTTCTCTAATTATGGGGTAAATAACGTATGGGTTTCTACAAATGGCGGTACCTCCTGGACTGCCATAGACGGTAACCTGCCAAATATGCCCGTAAGATGGTGTATGTTCTACCCGGGCAGTAATACAAAAGCTATCATAGCCACAGAAACGGGCGTATGGCAAACCGACCTTATAAATGGTGCTTCTACAGTTTGGGTAGCGGAGACAGGTTTTCCTACTGTAAGAACAGATATGCTGCAATACAGGGCTTCAGACGGTACGATAGCTGCGGCTACACATGGCCGTGGGTTATGGACCACTTCGCTTTGTATACCTCCTCCGGTTTCTGTTAACCCAACCTCTGCTGTAATCTGTAACCCGGGCGGCTCAGGGGTAACGCTAACGGCAAGTGGTGCAAGCACATATACCTGGACTCCGGCAACCGGCCTTTCAGCAACAACAGGAACCAGTGTGGTGGCTACACCATCGGTAACAACCACATATACAGTAACCGGCACTGATGGCGCAGGATGCTCAAGTACTGCAACAGCAACAGTTTCGGTCTTGTCTAAACCTACCATTGCCCCGGTTGCAACACCAGCTACTGTTTGTTCCGGCGGAAATTCCATTTTAGATGCCGGTGTAACTTTACCCGGTTTTACATATTGTTCAACTTCATATACAAATGGAACGGGTTCTGGCGACTGGATTTCATTGGTTCAGATTGCATCAACCACTTTAAATAATTCAACCACCGGGGCTGCATCACCTTATTATACATTATATCCTGCAACAGGATCCACAACGGCCAGCCTGGCTGCAAATACGGCGTATACCATGACGGTCAGCGGCGGAACATTCGGAACCTGCCTGGTAAGGGGCTGGATTGATTATAACCAGGATGGCGTATTCAGCGCTTCCGAAACAATTGGTATTTCGCCCAATGTGGGTGCGTCTGCAACCGGAACCATCGTGTTCACTCCTCCGCTAACAGCCATTAATGGACAAACAAGGATGAGGTTGCGTTCAAGCGATACAAACCCTGGTCCTGGTACAGGTGATTTCTGTGATGCAACAAACAGCACCTATGGTGAAACGGAAGACTATATTATCACCATAACAGGCGGCGTGCCCCAGTTCACTTATTTGTGGACTCCTTCAACGTTCCTTAGCAGTAATACCAGCAATCCTGCTAATGCCAATGCGGTTACTTCAACTACAAATTACAGTGTAACCGTAACCGGGGTTAATGGATGTAGCGCTACAGGAAATGTAACCGTTACCGTAAATACTGTTACCGTAACAAATCCTGTAACAGCAACCGGAACGGCAGGCGTGCCATTCAGTCAAACATTTACACAAAGCGGAGCCATTGGCGGGGTTACATTTACCATTAATTCCGGTACCCTGCCAACAGGCCTTACATTGTCTACAGCTGGTGTATTAAATGGTACACCAACGCAGACGGGAACTTTCCCCATAACGGTAAGGGCTACCGGCGGAAATGGTTGTTTTGGAAACGGCGTAACATATAACCTGGTAATCAGTTGCCAGGCAATAACGGTTACCAATCCCGGTACTGCAACAGGTACAGCCGGTGTTCCGTTCAGTCAAACATTTACCCAAACCGGCGCTGTAGGCGGAGCCACATTTACCATTAATTCCGGTACCCTGCCTACCGGCCTTACTTTATCAACGGCTGGAGTATTAAGCGGTACACCAACGCAGACAGGAACTTTCCCCATAACGGTAAGGGCTACCGGCGGAAACGGTTGTTTTGGTAACGGTGGTACCTATAACCTGGTGATCAGCTGCCAGGCAATAACCGTAACAAATCCTGCAACAACAACAGGCACATCCGGTGTGTTCTTCAGCCAGACATTTACCCAAACCGGTGCTGTCGGAGGAGCTACATTTACAATAAATTCCGGTACTTTACCTACCGGGCTTACATTATCACCCGGCGGTGTATTAAGCGGAACACCTACGCAAACAGGTACATTCCCCATAACGGTTAGGGCTACCGGCGGAAATGGCTGTATTGGAAACGGCAGCACTTACAATTTAGTGATCAATGCCGCATTCACAACCCTTAACCTTAAAGTATACCTGCAGGGATTCTATGCCGGCGGTGGATTGATGGTGCCTAACCTGTTTGATCTCGGACTCAGCGGAAATCCTGCTGCAACCGATAATATAACCGTTAACCTATGGTCTCCTGCCAGCTTATCAAGCCCAACGCCAAATTATACGATGTCTGCACTGTTACTTACCAGTGGAAACACATCAGTACAGTTCCCCGCCGGGGTTGCAGGCAATTCATTCTATATTGCCGTTAAGCACAGGAACCACATGGAAACCTGGAGCAAAAATCCCGTTGCATTCACCAGCTCCACTTCATATGATTTCAGTAATGCATTAACTAAGGCCTACGATGATGGCGTAAACCCACCAATGGCAAATGTAGCCGCAGGCGTGTATGCCATTTATGGTGGAGATGTAAACAAAGATGGCGCAATTGATGCCACAGATATGTCTGATGTGGATAATGATATTGCTGCTTTCGCATTTGGTTATAATGATACGGATGTTACCGGAGACGGAGCTACCGATGCTTCAGACCTGTCAGTTGTAGATAATAACCAATCGTTATTCCTGTTTTATGCCAGGCCGTTTTAACAGATAAAAATTGATAAAAATAAAAAAGGTATCCTTTCGGGGATACCTTTTTATTTACTGCTTATCTGGAGATTACCGTTTTTTCTTTTAGGTATTCATCATGCCATTTCTGTAAAATACTGATGAAAATAAGGGATGGTTTCAATCCCTTTATAGTAATTGGCGATATCGAATTTTTCATTCGGGCTGTGCAGGTTATCACTGTCTAACCCAAAACCCATTAAAACCACTTTTGTACCCAGTTCTTTTTCAAACAGTGAGCAGATAGGGATGCTCCCTCCGCCACGTACCGGAATGGGGGTTTTACCAAATGTTGCTTCAATGGCTTTTGCAGCAGCCTGGTAAGCCTTGCTGTCAATTGGGGTGAGATATGGCTCCCCGCCATGATGTAAACTGGCTTTTACCGTTACATAATCCGGCGCAATCTTATGCAGGTGATCGATGAGTAATTTTGTAATCTTATCTGAAGTTTGGTTTGGAACAAGCCTGGCAGATATTTTGGCAAATGCTTTGGATGGTAAAACTGTTTTAGCTCCTTCTCCGGTATACCCGCCCCATATTCCGTTCAGTTCAAGGGTTGGCCTGATGCCGGTTCTTTCATTGGTAGAATATCCTTTTTCTCCCCAAAGCGCCTTAACCCCCAGGTCATCCTTATATTCCTGTTCATTGAAAGGCGCCTGGGCCATCAGTTTTCTTTCTTCATCAGTAGCAATAAGTACGTCATCATAAAAACCCGGAATCGTTATATGATTGTTTTCATCATGCAGGGAAGCAATCATTTTACTGAGGATGGTTATAGGGTTTGCTACGGCGCCACCGTAAACACCACTGTGCAGATCGCGGTTGGGGCCGGTTACTTCCACTTCTATATAACTTAAACCCCGTAGGCCGATATCCAGACTGGGTGTATCAAGGCTGATCATGGCACTGTCACTAATCAATACACAATCAGCTTTCAGTAATTCTTTATGTGCCGAAACAAATTTTCCCAGGTTGGGCGACCCCACTTCTTCCTCGCCTTCAATGCAGAATTTGATGTTGTTTTTAAGCGAATTGGTTTTAACCAATATTTCAAGTGCTTTTACATGCATGTATACCTGTCCTTTGTCATCACAACTTCCACGGGCAAAAATCTTTCCGTCAGTAATAACAGGGTCAAACGGGCCGCTTTTCCATAATTCAAGCGGCTCAGGTGGTTGAACATCATAATGGCCATATACCAACACAGTTGGTTTTGAAGGGTCTGTAAGTTTTTCTCCGTAAACAATCGGATGGCCCTCTGTGGGATATATTTCAACCTTGTCTGCACCGGCTTCCAGTAACCGCTGCTTTACTGATTCTGCGCATCTGATCATATCCGGCTTATGTTCTGTTTTTGCACTTACGCTCGGTATCCTGAGCAGCTCCAGTAATTCATTTAAAAAACGGTCTTTGTTTTTTTCCTGGTAATCTTTCCAAGCCTGCATAATGATTAAATATTGAAATGAAAAATTGAAATTGAGGGCTACGAATATAGCTTATTTTTAAAATAAAATTAGGATAATCTGAAGGGTGGCATTTTATAAAATATTTGTGTTTTAATTTTTGGAGATGAGCATTTTTTCCATATAAATTTGCTCTACGATTGCTTGTCAATTTATCAGCCTTTGTCTTGTTTCATCATGTTAAACGGATGTTACTGGCAAAGGCTGAGTCAATTTAAGGAAAGTGTGAAGCTATTCATATTATTGTTTGATGTATTCATAGTAAATACTTCGGGATTTAATGCCGTTTTAAACGATTAACAATATATGCCGGGCCGGTTACCAGGATAAATACTATGGCACAAATGACTAGTGTCCATTTCATTACTGAAAAGGTTGCTGTTATGATTGCAACCATGTTAGATGGGTGACCGTTTAAAGAGATCAGCATACCCGCATTTTCAATGATATCAAATAATCCTGCATACAATGAACCGGTTGCCAGCAATTTTCCTGTTCTGTTTAGAAAACCGGTAAAGGAGTTTGAAATGCTCAGGCAAGCATAGAATAACATAAGTGAATAAAAGAAAAGGAAGATAAAATCAAACCAGGTATTTTTAATGGCAACGCTGATATTATCAAGTTTGCTTGTGCCGGGATACGACCAGGCATTCAATACCATATTTACTTTATGTTTTGTACTGGCAAATTCAAGGTTGATGATTCCCATAGCGGTTTCCGGTGTTTTTAACGACTTTCCGGATTCAGCCATTACATAGGCCATGATCAATGTGCCTGCAAAAACAAAAATTCCATTGATTTTTCGGATCATAATTTTTCAAATCTTTGCTGCACAAAGTCCCAGTTCACCAGTTTCCACCAGTTGTCAATATAATCCGCCCTTTTATTCTGGTATTTCAGGTAGTAAGCATGTTCCCACACATCAATACCCAGCAATGGGATCCCTTTTATTTCAGCAATGTCCATTAATGGGTTGTCCTGGTTGGCAGTACTTCCCACTTTAAGGTTTTTCTTTTCATCTGCGTAAAGCCATGCCCAGCCGCTTCCAAAACGGTTGCGTGCACTCTCCGAAAATTTTTCTTTAAAAAGGGAAAAAGAAGAAAAACTTTTTTCTATCGCAGCAAACAAACTGCCCTCAGGTAAATTGTTGTCTTTTTTGGGGCGCATACACTGCCAGAATAATTCGTGGTTATAATGGCCTCCGCCATTGTTTCTTACCTTGGCTGAATATGCAGACACTTTTGACAGTAAATCTTCAACCGGTTTGGTTGTATCTATATTCTCTGCTTTAGCAGCATCCAGCAGGTTTTTAGAATATGCGGCCGCATGTTTGCTGTAATGAATTTCCATCGTTAAGCTGTCTATCACGTCTTCCAGCGCATTGTACGGATAGGGTAATGGCTTTTGGCCGAAACCGGTTTCATATATCTTTGATGTAAACTTTGCCGGCGTAGTACAGGAGCCGGCAAATGCCTGCAAACCTGTATAACCAAGTGTGAATGCGGCAGTACCGGTAGCAGCATTCCTGATAAAATTCCTCCTGCTTTTTGATTGTTCGTGTTTCATGTAAAATAGGTTTAATTTTTATCACTTTTTTTGTTTAAACAAAAGCGGCAGGGCACGAATACGGTTGAATATGCGATAATAAAATTCCTTGCTGAATAACTGCGAATCATGCATGGCCTTATAGGTAAGGAATGCGCCAACGGGAACCAGTACGAATACTGATAACCACATGCCTATATGCGGGGCTGCAATGCTTTCTTTTACAAATTTTTCACCAAACATGTTTAGCAGGTGGAAAATGAGGAAAAAAATGATGGCTACCACCAGTGGCATACCTAATCCGCCTTTCCTGATAATTGAACCCAACGGAGCGCCAATGAAGAAAAGGATGAGGCATGAGAGCGACAGGGAAAATTTTCTGTGGTATTCAATCTTATGAAAACGGATGTCTTTTTCCTTGGCTTCCAGTTCGCCGGTACTGAATTGCAGGTTGTTCTTTATTTCATTCAATGTTGTTACGGATCGGTCGTGTATGCTTTCCAGTAATGAATCGGGGAAAAGCACGCCATTAACCGGTAATGGCTTTTTTACAGCTTTTGCCCAGTTGCTATCGGGTTCATGGGTGAAATGTAGGTTAGTGGCCAATGAAACATTCATTTTCGATGACAGGCTGTCTTCAATCTTAGATAAGGAATCGATGCTTTTATTTAATTGCCTGGCACTAAGCATCTGGTAATTGCCCCTGAATGCGCTGTCGGGTGTATTTTGTTTTTGCAGTACGCTGAGGTCAAATAGTTTCTTGAATTCCCGGAAACCCAGCCGGGTGAATTCGGTGGAAGTATCATACGGGTTTCCCCTTTCCTGGTAACGGAACCCTTTTTCCAGGTTAAATTCCAGGAAATTCTTGTCGTCGGAAATCTTCATGGTTCCTTTCTCTGCAATAATGCAGTTATCCTGTAAAGCATTTCCCTGTTCATATATCAAAACATTTCCTATCGTTTTTCCATCAGCATATTTTTTACCAACCTTGATGGCATAATTGGGAATATGGGTGAAGAAGACCCCTTCCTTCAGGTCGAAGGCGGGTTTCTTATAGTAGATGTCGTTATACAGGGCTACAAACTTCAGGTTGGCGTAAGGGATCACATAATTGGCGAAAACGAACGTGATGCCGCAGAACAGAACAGCCACCCAGATCAGCGGACGCATGAAGCGCAGCAGGGAGATGCCGGATGATTTGATGGCAACGAGT
>CALKVC010000065.1 GCA_937996595.1 uncultured Chitinophagaceae bacterium | reverse complement strand
AAAAAATCTTTAAATCTTAGATCTCAAATCATACATCTAAGATCATGCATCATAAATCATACATCATAAATCATAGATATTATGGATCTTTTATTACCACATTTGGGTTTGATAGTCTGGACCGTACTGGCATTCCTGGTTGTTTTATTCATCCTTAAGAAATATGCCTGGGGCGCCATCCTGAAAGGGTTGAACGAGCGTGAAGCCAATATTGCCAATTCCATTGCCACTGCTGATAAAGTAAAAGCTGAAATGGCAAACCTGAAAAGTGAAAACGAGGCCTTGCTGGCTGCTGCCCGTGAAGAAAGGGCTATCATGCTGAAAGAAGCAAAAGATATCAGGGATAAGATGATCAATGATGCAAAGGATGATGCCAAAACACAGGCAACTAAAATCATTACAGATGCTCATGCTTCTATCCACAACCAGAAAATGGCAGCTTTAACTGATATTAAAAATGAAGTAGGTAAAATGGTGATTGAGATCAGCGAAAAGATCCTTAAAAAGGAATTATCTAATAAAGCGGAGCAGGAAACCTATATCAGGAAGCTAGCCGAAGACATCAAATTGAATTAATGGCAGGCTGGCAGCTATTAACCGTTGCCGGAATTAAGTTACCGGGCATCATGTTTAATATGCCGGCAGTATCAGCTAAAAGCAAAAACAATGAATAATCCAAGATTAGCGGGCAGGTATGCAAAAAGTTTGCTTGACCTAGCCATTGAGCAAAATAAACTGGAAGAGGTAAACAGCGACATCAGGTTATTGAAAGCAATCAATAAAAGCAATCCGGATTTTGTGGCGGTTTTAAAAAGTCCGGTCATCAATGCCGATAAGAAAGAAAAGATGATCGGTTCCATCATCAATGGAAGGGTAAGCCAGGTAACATTCCTGTTTATACAGTTGCTGGTGCGCAAGAAGCGGGAAAGTAACCTGCCTGAAATAGTGAAGGCGTTTATAGAACAATATAACAAGCTTAAGGATATTCATCATATAAAGCTTACTTCAGCTTTTCCTTTAAGCGCTGAGGCGGAACAGGTTATTATTGACAAGGTACGCAACAATACATCAATCAGGCAGATTGAACTGGAATCGGTAGTAGATGAAGATATCATTGGCGGATTTAAACTGGAAGTGGGAGGAAAGCTGGTAGATGCAAGCATTTTACGTGATTTGAATGATGTGAGAAAGCAATTCCGGAATAACGAATATATTCACCAGATACGTTGAATGATATAAAGTATTTAATGAAAAGCCCTGCTAAGCAGGGCTTTTGTTATTTTACCCCTATGTATTTTATAAAAACTTTTGAGAAAGTTTAAGGAAACGTAAACAGGAAAAGATGACATCTTTTTTAATGGCCACAGAACCCTTTTCTATAAAGGGTTTTAGCATAAAGTTGGAAGATGAGATCTTATTTATTCGAAGTAAAGTTTCTTTTACATGAGCTGTATCGCAAAAAAGAAATACATTATTAATAATAGCAATATTTAAGATGACATCTTTTTTTAAGATTACAGAACCCTTGTTCGTAAAGGGTTTTAGCAGATAATTGAAAGAAGACATCTTAATAAGGTAAACTTTATTACCAGCTAATACAGGTACTATCAAAGAACGGTTTACCAGGCCAACATGCAAATTGGCAGAGTATTATTGCGTGTAGGGATTTTGGCGAGTGTGCCAATTAGTTGTGCATAGGAAGTTGAAAGAAAAGGAGTAATTATTATTTAAAATAACCGGCATTACAAATTGCATCACTTCACTTCCTGCATTTCCACAAGTCGTTTATAAAAACCGTTCTGGCTTATCAGGCTGTCGTGCGTTCCCCTTTCAACGATTTCCCCTTTCTGTAAAACGATAATTTCATCGGCATGCCTGATGGTGCTCAGCCTGTGTGCGATTACAATGGAAGTGCGGTTATTCATCAGGTTATTGATGGCATCCTGTACCAGCCTTTCGCTTTCTGTATCCAGGGATGAAGTTGCTTCATCAAGAATGAGTATAGGCGGGTTTTTGAGTACCGCCCTGGCAATGGTCATACGCTGTCTTTCACCGCCGCTGAGTTTAAGGCCACGGTCGCCGATATTGGTGTTATAGCCATTCTCTTTGCTTTTTATAAAACCGGCAGCGTTGGCAATGGTGGCTGCCTGCTCAATTTCATCCATGGTTGCATTTTCTTTTCCCAGGGCTATGTTATTAGCAATACTGTCGTTGAACAGGATGGCCTCCTGTGTTACAATACCCATTTGGTTGCGGATGGAATGCAGTGTATAGTTTTTGATATTAACCCCGTCTATCAGCACTTCGCCTTCCGTGGCGTCGATAAAGCGTGGAATGAGATCGGCCAGGGTGCTTTTTCCGGCACCGCTGCTGCCTACCAGCGCTATCGTCTTTCCCTTACCGATAGTAAGGTTGATGTTTTTCAACACCAACTTGTCTTCATAAGAGAAACTTACATTTTTTAGTTCGACGGAATGCGAAAATTCCTTCAATTCCTTTGCATCCGGTATCTCCCGGATGTCAACCGCTTCGTTTATCAGGTTTTCGATGCGCTCAATGCTTGCAGCTCCTTTCTGAATATTATATGATGCGCTGGATAATGATTTTAATGGTTGTATAAGTTGTGTGAATATGGCAATATATGCCAGGAAATCGCCGGCATTTAAAGTGAAAGACTTATCACCACTGAGCACCAGCCTGCCACCATACCATAATATGCACAGTACTGCAGTAACGCCCAATGCCTCAGAAACAGGCGATGCCAGGTCGCGGCGCCGGTTGGCCCTGTTCTTTAAATTGAACATGGTTTCATTTTCCTGTTCAAATTTGTTACGTATCTTCTTTTCCGCATTAAAAGCCTTGATAATGCGTATGCCTCCCAGGGTTTCTTCGATGGTTGAAAATAAGATGCCATATTGCTGCAACACCTGTTTATTTTCCTTTTTCAGCGAACGCCCGATTCTGCCAAGTATAAAACCGGCGATGGGTAAAAAGATAACAAGGAACAGCGTTAACTGCGGGCTTAGGATGACCATGTATATAAAAAACAGCAGGATGGTAATCGGTTCGCGGAAAACACTTTCAAGTACGCTCACCGTAGACCCTTCCACATCACAGATCGGAAGAGCACACGTCTGAACTCCAGTCACCAGATCTGATCTCG
>CALKVC010000064.1 GCA_937996595.1 uncultured Chitinophagaceae bacterium | reverse complement strand
CCTGCATGTATGCCAACAACTACGAGCGGGCGAATGGCTTTATTGCTGTACAGGCTGTCAAGTACCTGTTTTACCCTTAATTTGTCCATATCCTGGCCATCGTTCAATAAAAGCAGGTTCAGGTCAGATTTGCTTTTAGGTATTTCTGTGGAAATGATTGTTAATGCAACATGTTTCTGCAGGTGACGGCTGTAGATTTTATCCTGTTGCTCTTTCACTTTGTTGCTGCAACTGCTTAAAATAAGCAGTACGGAAAAATAAATAAGGAGCTTACCATTCATGATGAGCGTAGTATTAGAGCAACTAAAATATAAATTTTTGGCTGCAAAGGCATAATATCTTATTTTTGCACCGCGAAGTAGAGCAGCGGTAGCTCGTCGGGCTCATAACCCGAAGGTCAGAAGTTCGATCCTTCTCTTCGCAACTAACAGGCCTGGTTTCAGGCCTTTTTTATTTGAGTCTCATATTTCCGTAAAGCATATTCTTGATTTACCATGGAATATGAATATATGATAAGTTTGTTATAATTGATTTGGCAGTTTAAACCTTTATTATTTTCTTTGGCTTTATTAAATCATTTCAAAAAATATTGCTTTATGAAAAGAATTCTTTTGGGTATTTGCCTTGTTGCAGCCCTGGCTTCATGTAAAAAAGACGATGATGATGTTTCCTGTGAAGTTAGTATAACCGGTATTGCTGCCAGTTATAAGATTACTAAGATTGTAAATTATTTTCCTTCTCCGTTGCCGGATCAGGATGTAACTACATCTTTTTTATCTACGAGTTGTGAGCAAAACGGTATTTATCAATTAAAATCGGATAAAACAATTTCTTATACCGAAGCGGCCGGTTGCGGTGGCGACGATACAGGAAGCTGGGATATTGTAGGCGGTAAGATTTCCATAGATGCAGGTTCAGTATTCTTAACTGATTTAACCGTTTCCGGCTGGGATTGTAATACACTTACTATTTCCCAGGATTTAGGGGCTGGTTTAGGTATACGTTATACCTTTTCTAAACAGTAATACAGCATCAAATTTCGAAAAAAGCCTCATGTTTCATGAGGCTTTTTTGTTTGATATTGTGCCTGTAAATCAATGTCTTTATTTACCGGAGCAATTGTAATAAAGGCGATTTACGGTAAAAATGCGATAGTTTTACATCAGAATGCAGGGTATACCCTGGATATTTTTTACATGAAAACAGGGTTTGTAAATATTTTTGGAAAACCGAATGCCGGTAAAAGCACCCTGCTCAATGCCCTGGTGGGCGAAAAAATGGCTATCGTATCGCATAAAGTGCAAACAACCAGGCATCGCATCAAGGCCATACTTAACCACGAAGATTACCAGGTTATTTTTTCAGATACGCCCGGAATTATAGAACCCAGGTACAAGTTGCATGAGAAAATGATGCAGGCAGTAAAAGGAAGCCTGGAAGATGCCGACCTGGCCCTGCTGATTGCTGATGCCAGGGAAGATGTTCAGGAAAGCCATGCGGTGTTTTCAGCATTACATTTAAAGTCACCTGCCATATTGATTCTTAATAAGGCAGACCTGGTGGATAATGAGAAAGTACTGGATGAGGCAAGTGCTTTTTTCCGGGCACAACCTTATTGCCGGGAAGTGATTGTGGTATCTGCCCTGAAAAAGAAAGGGCTGGACCACCTGATGAAACGCATCCTGCATTACCTCCCAGAAGGGCATCCGTTTTATGAAGGGGATGACCTGAGTGATATGCCTACAAAATTCTTTGTGAGTGAACTGATCAGGGAAAAGATTTTCCTGTTATTCCAGGAAGAACTTCCTTATCATACTGCTGTATTGGTACAGGAGTTTAAGGAGAAACAAACATTGATAAAGATAACTGCTGATATCATTGTACAAAGGGAAACCCAGAAAGGAATAATTTTAGGCGAGGGCGGAAAAATGATCCGGCAATTAGGAACGCTGGCCAGGAAGGATATTGAAGAATTTCTGGGAAGTAAAGTTTTCCTGGAGCTTTATGTGAAAGTAAGGCCAAAATGGAGGGATAATGAAACACACCTGAAAGAATACGGATATTGATTGGAAATTGGAAAACTATAACTGTTTACAGCAGGCTTATCAATTTTCATCAAACCATTGTAATATTAATTACCAGATTATGAGTTTTACAGTAGCAATAACAGGAAGGCCGAATGTAGGAAAAAGCACTTTTTTCAACCGGTTACTGGAGCAACGGAAAGCGATTGTGGATGATGTTAGCGGGGTAACACGAGACAGGCAGTATGGCGTTGCTGAATGGACCGGGAAATCGTTCAACCTGATTGATACAGGCGGGTTTGTACCTCAGAGTGAAGATGTTTTTGAAAAAGAGATAAGAAAACAGGTTCATATTGCCATTGATGAAGCGCATGCAATCATATTCATGGTGGATGCGGCAACCGGTATCACCAACCTGGATGAATCCATGGCAGATATGTTGCGAAAAAGTATAAAACCGGTTTTCCTGGTAGTGAATAAAGTGGATAACCATAACAGGATGCTTGAAGCCAGTGAATTCTACAGCCTTGGTTTTGAAAATATCTTTTTTATCTCATCCATCAGCGGAAGCGGTACCGGTGAATTGCTGGATGCGATTGTTTCCCTGATGCCCGATGAAAAACCCGAAGAAACAACAGATGCTGAATCTATACCCAAGTTTGCCATCATCGGCCAGCCCAATGTAGGCAAATCATCGTTGCTGAATGCGCTAATTGGCAAAGAACGCACCATTGTTAGCGATATAGCCGGTACAACCAGGGATACGATTCATACGCATTATAACCTTTTTAATAAGGAATTCATGTTGATAGATACGGCAGGCATCAGGCGCAAGACCAAAGTGCATGAAGACCTTGAATTCTATTCCGTGATAAGGGCCATCAAAGCAATGGATGAAGCGGATGTATGCTTGTTGCTCCTGGATGCTGGAAAAGGCATTACTGCGCAGGACCTTTCCATATTTTCATTGGCTGTAAAAAAGGGTAAAGGCATTGTTGTATTGGTTAATAAATGGGACCTGGCAGACAAGCAAACCAATACAGCCCGCGATTATGAGAAGGAATTGAAAAAGCGATTTGCTCCTTTTTCTGATGTGCCGATCCTGTTCATATCCGTAACGGAAAAGCAACGGATATTTAAAAGTATAGAAACAGCCCTGCAGGTTTTTGAAAACAAGCATAAGAAGATTTCCACGTCAAAACTGAATGATGTGATGCAGAAAGCCATTGAAAGCTATCATCCGCCGGTAGTGAGGGGCAATGCCATTAAGATAAAATATGTTACCCAGTTACCTACCCATACGCCCAGTTTTGCCTTTTTCTGTAATTATCCCGATGATATCAAGGCGCCGTACCGGAATTACCTGGAAAATAAGCTGCGTGAGCATTTTGATTTTACCGGTGTTCCGGTCAGGCTGTTTTTCCGCAAAAAATAATAAATGAGATTGTTTAAAAATATAAGTAAAAAAACTTGTATGATTTAATATTTAATATTACATTTGCGGCGAAATTTTTAAAATTATAAAAAAACCAAAATGAAAAAATTATTCGCAATTATTGCTGTTGCATCTATCATGACTGCATGCAATGAAGCAGAAAAAGCTGCAGATGCTGCTGCAACAACTACTGATACCCTGGCTACAGAAGCAAACAAAATGGCTGACACTGCGTCATCTATGATGAACAATGCCGTTGACACTGCTAAAGCTATCGTAGATACTGCTGCTGCTAAAATTGAAAATGCTGCTGGAAAAGTAACTGAGAAAGTTGAAAAAGCTGCAGAGAAAATGGAAGCAAAGCACTAATCTCTATAATAAATTGAAGAAGCCGCTGGAATTAACCGGCGGCTTTTTTATTTCTTCGATTGGCTTACTGTGATTATACTATATTATTTTCCTGATAATAAGAAACGCTGCTATAATCAGTAATAATATTAGAATGATACTAAAATAAATCCAGGATTGTTGCCCGCCATCTTTAAAAGATGCTCTTCTTTTCTTTTTATGAAGTTGTTTTTTCAGTCCTGCATTTAACTGGTTTACCAGTAAAGGGATTTCATTTTTGTTTTCCAGGATTTGCAGCCCTTCTACTGCATCGTTCATAAATTCATCATCATTCATCTGGCTTTCAAAAGCATGTTTCTCCTGTTCAGTCATATGCTGGTTAAGGTATTGAAGCAGTTTTTCCTGTTCTATATCCTTATTCAGGTTGGATAATATGTCTTTCAGGCCGTCACTCATTGTTACTGTTCTTTTCCATAATGATTTTCAGGTTTCGTTTCCCGTTCTGGATATTGCTTTTAACCTGCATCAGGCTATAACCTGTAATGTCAGCAACCTGCTGATAGCTTTTCTTTTCAAGATAAAACAAAGTTACGCAAAGCTGTTGCTCCCTGTTCAGTTCCCCAAGCGCTTTTGAAAGGTTGTCAAGCGCCCTGTCTTTTTCCTTTATTTCCTGTATTACCAGCCCATCCTGCGTAGCTGGCAGAACCTGGTCATTTATTTCAATGGTATGCTTGCCTTTATCGCGGAGTTTCATCAGGCAATGGTTTTTAGCAACCATGTACAACCAGCTTTTGATGTATGCTACCTTATATTTTTGCAGTTCATGTATTGCTTTCAGGAAAACCTGTTGAACGGCATCTTTCGCCTCCTCTTCATTTTTAAGGTATTTCATGCAAACACCAAAAAGGAGCATGGTGTATCGTTGAAGCAGGATGCCCAGCCACTCATTATTGCCATCTGCATAAAAGCGTTGGAGCAGTTCGTTATCGTCTGTATGGTTATGATTTCGCAGATTCAAAACAAGGAATCAGTTATTACCGGTATTAAGATGTTATTGTGCTGTTATTCCATAAAAGGTTATATGGAATACAAGCAGTTCTTCAGGTATTTATATGTTTTACAGGT
>CALKVC010000063.1 GCA_937996595.1 uncultured Chitinophagaceae bacterium | reverse complement strand
CACCTGCCACTGATGCCATCGGCTGATTAACGCCGTCATCATATGCCTGTGACTGAGCTGTAGTGAAGTTGTACGAAGTAGTTGCAGTGA
The DNA here is from genome assembly GCA_937996595.1 of uncultured Chitinophagaceae bacterium. Taxonomy (GTDB): domain Bacteria; phylum Bacteroidota; class Bacteroidia; order Chitinophagales; family Chitinophagaceae; genus Ferruginibacter. The sequence goes on along the minus strand of CALKVC010000063.1, from coordinate 14,399 downwards.
AGGCAACCGGGTTCAGGCTCCATGTTTCCATATGGTTCCTGTGCTTAACAGCAATGTAGTAAGAATTGCCTGTTACCGCTGCCGGGAACTGCATGGTAGCAGTACCATCTGTATGAACAACCGCCTGAACAGTGTAATCCGGTGTTGGGTTACTCAGGCTGGTGGCTGCCCACAGGTTAACCGTAAGTGTATCTGTTTCTGTAGGATCTGTACTGATACCGAGGTCATAGATATTCGCCCTCATGGTATTGATATCATAGTAGAATCCTTCCAGGAACGCTGTCAGGTTAAGTGTAGTGAACGTAGCACATACCGTAACCGTTACATTCTGAGAACTGCTGTTTGTACAGCCGTTTACATCTGTATAAGTATATGTGATACTATGTGTACCAGCACCTGCTGCAGCCGGATCGAATTGGTTTCCGGTGATGCCAGAACCGCTGAATGTACCGCCCACTGGTGACCCTGTTAAGGTAACAGCCGCATCTGTTGTACAGTATGAAGCTGCCAGGCCACTGAAGCTTACCACAGGCAGTGCATTAACAGTTACCGTTTGCGTGCTGCTGTTGCTGCAGGTACCGTTGTTGTAAGTATACGTGATGCTGTACGGGCCGCCTACACCTGCAGTAGCAGGGTTAAAGCTCGCTGTGCCGTTACCGTTATCTGTGATGCCAGGGCCGCTGAACGTACCATTTGGAGCCTGGTTACCGGTTAATACAACCGCACCCGCATTTACACAGTAGCTGGCTGCTAAGCCGGTGAAGCTAACCGTTGGCAATGCGTTCACGGTGAGTACGCCGCTTACGTAGTTGGTACCATCCCAGATATTACCGCCACCTGCGCTGTAACCGCCATACTGGTATCCGCAACCGTTATATGAGTAACGGAAGGTATAATAGTATGTTCCGGCTGGCAGTGACAGTGATGATGTAAATTCATCATTGTTGCCAACCTGTACATTAAAGGTAGCAGACTGCCAGTTGGTCCAGGTATTTGGATTGGTATTGGTAGTGCTCCAGCCGAGTTCTGCTGTTACGCCTGCTCCCGCACCTGCTGCTTCTGTAACACCGGCTTTATAAGCCTGGCCATACACAGCGTAGCCGCCTGGTGTACCTTCACAAATTGAACCTGAAGGAGGCCATTGAAGGTTAACCCACTGGAAGTTTTCTGTTATGCTGATGGTTTGAGATGAACTGTTGGTACATCCGTTACCGTCAGTATAAGTGTAAGTAATGGTATAAGGGCCACCCACACCTGCTGTGGCGGGGTTGAAGCTGGCTGTACCATTGGCGTTGTCTGTGATACCCGCTCCTGTGAACGTGCCATTTGGCGCCTGGTTACCGGTGAGTGTAATGGCTGCTGCATGTACGCACAGGGTAGATGGTAAACCGGTAAAGCTAACGGTTGGTAACGCATTAACCGTTACATTCTGGCTGCTGCTGTTTGAACAGCTATTGCCATCTGTGTAACTGAAGCTGATGCTGTGCGTGCCGGCTCCTGCTGTTGCAGGGTTGAAGCTCGCTGTACCGTTACCGTTATCAGTGATGCCCGGGCCGCTAAACGTACCGCTGGTTTGTGTGCTTGTTAAAGTAACCGCACCTGCATTGAGGCAAACCGGGCTGGTTAAGCCGGTGAAGCTTGCATCAGGCAATGCATTTACAGTAACGGTTGCAGAACCGGTAACCGTATTATTAGTGCAATACTGATCTGTTACACCAGTAAGCGCATATACGAATGTACCAGGTGTACCGGTTGGTACTGAAACTGAAACTGACTGCGGGTTAGCACCTGAAGGCGTAGTAGCCGTTAACGGTGCACCACCATTGATGGTATAGGTAAATGTATAAGGCGCTGTACCAACACTGGCAGAGAATGTAACCAGTGGCTGGGTAGCATTCTGGCAAACGGCTGTAGTTCCGGTAACGCTGGTTCCGGCCGGTAATGGGTTCACATTAACGGTGGCAGATGCCTGCGAAGTACAGGAACCATTGGTAGAAGTAGCTGTGTATACAGTAGTTACTGTTGGTGTAGCCACTACCACAGGTCCTGAATAGGTATCCAGTGTTGCCGGTAATGCAGGAGACTGTGTCCAGGTTACATTGGTTGGTGTTGCATTGAATGTAACTGTTATAAGTGGCCTTGCTGTAGCTGTTGTCATGCCTGTTGTGGTAGAACAATCAACTGTTGAACCTACTGCTTGTGTATTAGCAATGGCCGGCGTTGTAAATGCTGCAACCGTTGTTGTTGTTGAAGCTGTTTGCAGGTTCTGGCATGCTGTAATCAGCACATTGGAAACACCATCCCATGTAAACGGAGTTTGGAATACATGTGTATTGAGTCCCACTACAGGTGTTAAGAATGGACCAGGATGTGTATACACCAGGGTACCAATATTGGTTACACCTGTTGAAGTAAGTGCTGCTAAAGCAGTATTTGCCATACTGATCCTGAAATTATATATCTCAGTACCTGCAGTGATAGAAGTTACTGTAAATCCGAGTTCTGTAATGTCTCCTGCCGTATAACCCAACGCTGTTAGTTCACTTGCGAGGATTAACATCTGGTTCTTACTGTTTGAGTTTGATCCATATCCAGACCTGTACGGGTTACCATTTGTACCGCCAAGGGTTGTAGTTTGTGTTCCTAAAGTAGAACTTCCACTCACTCCGCCGGCAGTTAATGTAACAGACGCACCTTCACATACCACACTTACTGCTGGAGAAACAGTAAAGGCTGGCGGTGTGTTGGTAACGGTTACACTTGTAGTACCGCTTGCAGAACAGCCATTTAAAGTAGCCGTGAATGTATAAGTACCACCGCTATTGGCCGGAGCTGTAAATGTTGGGCTCTGGCTGGTTGATGTATAACCAAGCGGGCCGCTCCATGCAAAGGTTGTTCCGATATCGGTTGTACCAGTTAAAGTAAGTGAAGTACCGCTACATATAGGTCCGCTGTTGGAAGCAGAAGCGGTTGGTGTAGGCCTTACTTCCACCGTTATTTCATTGGAATATGCGGTAACTGGTCCGGTAGAACATGTTACAGATAACCTGTAATAGTATGTACCAGTTGCAAGTCCGGTTGCTGAAGTGTAAGACAGCGAATTGGCACCGCTTCCGCCAACTACCGGTGCAAATCCAACGCCACCGCCGGTTGATGAAACTTCCCACTGGTACGTGATGCCACCACCGGTTGTTGCACCGGTTACGGTCATCACAGTAGCTGTATTTGATGTACATGAGAATGCTGCTGCAGTAGCTGTACCACCCACAGCGCCTACGCATGGCGGTGGTGTAGCATCCAGTTCATCAGCACCCATATCCGGGCCAACCAGGCTTACACCGAGGTAACCTGGGTTGCCCTGGCGGATGTCTCCATCAAAGTCATCTGTAATACCTGCAATGTTAACAGCGCCGCCTTCCACTAAGGTTGGAGCAACCGGGTCAATATGCAGGAATGATGAACTTGAGCCTGTTGTGCTTTCAAAGGTTACATTCTCTGTTTGAGAGTTTGTTTCCCTCGGGCTGATGCCAGCAAAGGCTTTGTATGCTGCCAGGTTAAGATGGTTTGTACCATCTGAATATACATATGTATTGGCTGCGCCGGTTACATAGTACATGTTATTATTAGAAGTTGAAGCAAAGTTGGTGAGCGTTGTGCTGCTCCTCCGGTAAGCTGCTGACCTTCCTGTACCTGCAGGCGTAGAAGCATTGTAAACAATGTTATTCCTCAGGTCGAGTGCACCGGTAGTAGCGGTTGCACTGGTAACATGATATATACCGCTAGTACCGAAGTTTGCACCCACAGAACTGGCAGCCATGTAAATAGTATTGAAATAAACATTGTAGCTGGATGAAGTTGCCGTAGACAGGATACTGATACCCCTGATGGCATCGGTTGATGCAGAATTCGGAGCCTTCAGGTCACCAATCATATTGTTGTAAACAGTTGCATTTCCGGTAACCGTTGGACTAAAGAATCCAAGACCGATTCCATTTACAACACCAGCCGTAGAACTGCTGTTGCTGCTGGTTAAATCATAAATCTTGTTTTTGTACACTTTAGTAGCAGCCGCTCCATAATCGCTAACTATACCGGCAACGGTAACGGCTCCTGCACCTGTTACATTAGAAGTTAAACCATATACCAGGTTACCTGAAATGGTTTTAACCGAAGTAGATGCAGATCCTGAATACAAACCAACCAGCCTGCTGGTAGTAGCTGTATTGTTACCACCCATTGTCTGGTTATAGATCTGGTTGTTCTGATAAGTTTCAGAAACACCCGGAGAAGAGAAGTTATAGTAACCATACAGGTTAGCTGCTGTTGCTCCGCTGGTATTTGGTATGCTATTGTTATATACCTGGTTTGAGCTGTAATTAATAACCGAAGTAGTACTACCACCAGCGCGAGAGCAGAACATTGAACCACTGGCACCAGCTTTGGTATTTCCATTAATTACGTTACCGGTTATGGTGTAATTAACGGCTGATGATGCATTCAGTAAAGTCATGTCACTGGTTCCCTGCTGTGTATTGCCACTAACTGTATTACCGGTAAATGTCATACTGGTAGTTGATGTAGTAGAACCTGTAGAAACGATACCTGAGAATATACCGGTTGTTGCCGTTGTCTTAGTATTATTTTGAACTGTGTTATTATTAACCTGGTAAGTAACAGCATTTCCTGCATCTATACATGCCATGGTTCCGGTACCATTCACGGTACAACCTGAAACGGTGTTTCCGTTCATGGTCAATGCGGTTGTAAGTGTGATTGAACCGGCATTGGTAATACCACTGAATACTGCGGATGTACCACCAGTCATGCTGATATTAGATACCGTATTGTTGTTCATAGTATTTGAAACAACAGATGTACCCAGCGATCTTACGCCATTGAAAGCACCGGTTGTGGCCGAGTTCCTGGTTACATTGCTAACCGTATTGCCACTCATGGTTACAGCTGCATTGGCGCTAATACCGGTTGTAGTAGCTACACCATTGAAAGCACCTGTAGTTTGTGCATAGGTTGCACTACCTACCGTGTTATTGCTAATGGTTACAGTAGTTCCCACTTGTGGTGAGTTGCCTGTATAGGCTTCTACCGCAATACCATCGATAACAGCAGTAGTTGTTACGGCCGTATTACCTGTAATGGTATTTCCGGTTACGCTCAGGTTTTGAGCATAAGGAACTGTACCTGCACTGAACCCACCCAAACCGGTAACGATGGTACGTAGCGGGTTGGCAACGTTTCCACTCATGGCGTTTCCGGTGATGGTATTGTTAGATATCGTACCAAAATCATTAATCTTCTGGCTGATGATACCGAACATAGTTCCTGTATTGGTAGTAGAAGCCTGTGTATTGTTCAACAACTGGTTGCCGGTTATGTTCAGGGTATGAGCGCCCAGGGTATCTGCTGCTGCAGAACCTGTATACAATAACCAGAAGCTGCCGGTACCGGTTGCGGGATACGTACTGTTTTCTATAGTATTATTAAGAATGTTAACGGTATTGGTAACGCTGGCTGAAGCCGGCCTTCCGAAACGTGAACCTGAGTTGTTCAGGATACCGATCATCTGGCCTGTAGCGCTGGCGCTTGCATTTACCGTAACGGTATTGCCAATGATATCTGTATTGGCATTGCTGGCAGAACCTACGCTGATACCCTGGATATTTCCGGTACCTGCACTGGCGCCTGAATTGATATTATTTGCAACAACCTTCAGGTCGTTCTGGTTGCTGGTTGAGATACCTGCTACGAAGGCAGATCCGCCACCGATATTAGAGATTGTATTACCGGCACCAGTCTGTCCTATTTCGTTATCCTGATCATAGAAAGCAAATGGTGTTACATCTGCATAACCGCTCATTTGGATACCGATATACGAATTGGTAACCGTATTGTTCCTGAAGATATTGTTTGAGTTAGCACCTGATGTAGCTGTAGTTACCACTGCAGCCAGTGCTGCGTCTGCAGATGCACCATAGATACCTACAGAACCGTTGCTATTGGTCTTATCCAATGTAACCGTGCTGTTTTCGATGGTATTGTATTGCGCACCATCAGTTCCGCTGCATTTCAGTAACGCATAACCGATTTCTGTTTTTTCCGCGGCAGTTGTGTTAGCCACATTTGCCTGCAGGTCGATGCCGTTGATGGTTACATAATCTGCCCCTATCAAAGCAAAGATATAATCTGTTGAACCTGTACCTGTTCCGGCCGTGATCAGCGGATTAGCGCCTGCGCCTGATTTCTGGAATGTGATACCCAGTGTTGCATTGGTTTGCAGGCTGCCACCCAGTGCACACATATTTAACCCGATACCGCTGTTTGGAGCTGTTTCTGTATGTCCGGCTGCTACATTAAATGTAACGGTACCGGTACCGGTAACGCCATTGGCATTCAGGTAAGAAACCGCACTGGCAATTGACGGGAAGCCTGTTCCGCAAGATTCAGGAATATTATAGGTATTGCCTCCAACCAGTGCACCCGTGCGGGCACTGATAACCACATTGGCCGTTCCGGTACAACCGTTCAAGTCGGTAACAGTAACTGTATAGGTACCTGTTGCACCGCCTTCAGTTGTATATGGATTGGCTGTAGATAATACAGGGCCGCCATCCAGTGACCAGGAATAAGTAACTCCAGTGGCTGGAGTTGCAGTAAGTACAGCTGTTTCACCCGGTGAAAGGGTTGTACAGCTTGCTGTTACTCCTGCTGTTGGAGGTGTATTTTCTGTAACTACTGTGGCAGCAGATGTTGTTGAGCAACCGTTGCTGTTTGTTACGATTACTGTATAAGAACCTGTTGCACTCACTGTTTCTGTAACAGCCGTACCCAGGTTGGTTACGCCATTCAGTACCCACTGGTAACCGGTAATGGTTCCACTGCCTGCTGTAGATGTGGCAGCAGAAAGTACTGTACTTCCACCTGTACAATAAGAAGCTGTACCAGTAATGGTTGCTACTGGATTAGCATTCACAGTTACTACAACTGGAACAGAAGCTACTGAAGTACATCCATTTTCTGTATAAGTAACTGTATAAGATCCGGCGGTTGTTGCCGTAATGGTTGGATTGGTTTCACCCGATTGAAGCACTCCATCTATGTACCATTGGTTACCAATACCTGAACTATCAGAAGTTAATACTACTGAGCTTCCGTTACAGAATGTGGTTGGCCCGCCTGCCGTTACCGTTGGAGCAGCAGGAGTAGGATTAACAGAAGCTGTAATGGTATTAGAAGTGGCCGGGTCGTTCAATGCGCAATCGAATGATGAATTCATTACAACATACACCTGGTCGCCATTAGCCGGAGCATACGTATAAGTATTTGATGCGCCATCTTGTACAGACACAGCATTTACAAAGAACTCATAGGTTGGTGCCGGGCCGCCTGCTGTTGGCGTAGCCGTATAGGTAACATTTGTACCGCTGCAGACAGTACCTGAAGGCGAAGCAGCCAGTGTTACATCTGCATTCACAAAACCGCTAACGGTCATGGTGATTGCATTTGAGGTTGCCGGGCTGCCTGTTGTACAGGTAATGCTTGATGTTAACACGACTGTAACTACATCCTGGTCTACCAGGGTTGTAGTCGTGTACGTATTTGAAGAACCATTCTGAACAGAAACTGCATTCACAAAGAACTGATAGTTTGGTGAGGCGCCGCCATTGGTTGGCGTAGCAGTAAATGTTACGGAAGCACCATCACATACCAGTGTATCAGGGCTCACTGCCAGAACTACTGAAACCAGGTCATTATCAGTAACAGATACTGTTGTATTGGCTGTATTGGTACAACCGTTCACGTCAGTGATCAGTACGGTAAATACGTCATTATTAGTTGGTGCTACAGCAGTTGCTACAGCAGTATTGGCATTATTGATGGTGCCAGGGCCTGTCCATGAGTAGCTTACATAAGTACCCGGCGTAGCGGTAAGCGTTGCATTGCTGCCTGCGCAAACCGGGCCGTTGTTAGATGCTGAAATTGTTGGGGCAGCAGGGTTGTTTAACACCTGTGCGGTACTGGTAGCCTGGCAACCGTAGAAATCAGTAACGGTTACGGTATAAGAACCAGCAGTTAAGCCGGTGAATACGCCTGTTGGCGCTCCGCTGTTATTTACGGTTGGCCCGTTAATTACATAAGTATAAGGGGCTGTACCTCCGCCTGCAGTGGCTGTTACCGATCCGTCTTCAAATAATGGTGACGGTGAACTGCTGTTACAGGTTGGGTCTGTAAAGGCTGAAATGGTACTGGTAACCTGTGTTGGTTGAGTAACCGTTACACTGCTGGAAACACTGCATGCACCATCATTAACAGTAACTGTATAATTACCCGCCGTTAACCCGGTGAATACGCCGGTTGTTGCACCGGTAGTATTTACGGTTGGGCCGGCAATGGTATAAGTATATGTTGTTGATCCGCCGGTAGCCGTACCCGTTACCGAGCCATTGTTACCGCCGAAGCAGGTTACATTGGCAGTAACTGATGCAGATACAGCCAGGTCACTTAAGCTAACGGTAACAGAATCTACCCTGGTACAAGCGCCCAGTGTAGCTGTTGCATAATACTTGATAGGCGATGTGGTTGGTGTAGAAATAACCGTATTGCCTGTTGTTGTATTCAGGTCGGTTGATGGTGACCAGGTGATTGGCGCTGCCGTGTTACCAGTTATGTTCATAACTGGTTTAGAAGCCGCTGCAGATGTTGCAACAACCACATTACAATCTGTAACCGTAGCGCCTACCTGCTGTGTATTTTGTGATGCAACAGTAAATGTTTGTACTGTAGTAGTTGTTAACACTGTCTGCAACCTGGTACAAACCGTTACAAGAACATTGGAAATACCGTCCCATGAGAATGGTGTTTGGAATGTATGTGTATTCAATCCTAACACAGGAGTAAAGAATGTTCCCGGGTATGTGTATACGGTTGTTCCAATTGAAGGCTCCATGGTGGTTGTCAGCGAAGTGGCTGATGTATTAGCCATGGCAATGGTGAAATCATATAATTCAGTATTTGCAGCTACTCCAGTTGTTGTAAAACCAAGTGCTGTTATGTTTCCTGCGGTAAAACCAAGCCCTGTAAGTTCACTGGCCAGGATCAATATCTGGTTTTTACCCCTTGAGCTGGCCGTGTAACCTGAACGATACGGGTTACCTACACTTCCACCGATGGTTGTTAATGTACCGCCGGTGATAGTACCGGAAACCTGCTGTCCTGAAGTTGCATTCAATGTAACACTTCCGCCCACACAAGCAGTTGCTGATGTAGCCGGGTTCATCACGATCGGTTCCGGTAACGGATTAACCGTAATGTTCACTGAATCTTTGGTTACACAACCTGCATAGGTTCCTGAACCCAGGTTATCGGTAGCGGTAACTACATAGAATCCGGTTGCAGCCGGAGTAGCTGTTACTGCAGCACCGGTAGCAGGTGTAGTGGCTGGTGACCAGGTATAGTTATAATTTGGATCGTATCCGCTGCTTACGGTCAGGTTGGTACTCTGGCCGGCACAGATTGTTGTAGATGAAGCATTCAGGGAAATGGTTGGCGCTGTTGTAACTGTTGCCACCACTTCTGTACGTGGGCTTTCACAACCGGTGCTGATCTGCCAATCGTACACATAATACCAATATGTAGCTCCGGTTGGGAAGAATGTATTGCTGGTAATGCTGATCACACCCGGTACCGTGTAAGGATAACCTGATGCACCTGCATCGTTACGGAACATGCTTACACCACCGCCAAGCGTAGAATTATACCCGATACGGTATCCTGATCCCGGGCTAAATGTATAATTTATCGGAACCAGTGTTTTAAGTCCAATATCACCTGAGGTTACTGGATGTGTAATAGTAGATAATAGTGTTGTACCATCTGTATCATATATAAACAGTTTTACATCACCGGCAGCGCCAGGGTAAACATATACACTGTTAAGTGTCATAGCTGAAAGCACATCAAACACCATATAATAAGTGAGTGACTGCTGGCTACCGGTTCCAATTGCATTGTTTGTTACACCTACACTTGCATTACCGCCACCACCTTGTGATGCACTTACCCAGAACGATGTGGTGGTAGAAACAGTTGGTGAATAAGAAGCTCCTGTTGCAACGGCAAATCCACCGGTTGCTGCAGTATACCAGTTTAATGTAGAACCGGCTGATCCGGTTGCTCCAAGTGTTACTGTACCTGTACCACAACGGGTAGCTGGTGTTGTACCGGTAACTGATGGATTATTATAAACAACCGTATCAATATTACTTGTTAATGAGGTTGCTGATGCCGTACAGGTAACAATTGCCCTGAAATAAGTAGAATCATCTGTGATATCAGCTGAAGGAGTGTATTGCAGGCTGTCTGAACCTACATTGGTCCAGTTTGTACCGTCTGTTGAAACCTGCCATTGTATGGTACCGCCGGCGGCAGATGACAAAGTCATTGTTGGCCTGCCCGGTGTTATACAAAATGCACCCTGTGACGCTGAAACAGTTCCAACAGCTACCGGAACACCTGTCCTGGTAACAGTGGCCAATGTATCGTTGTCAAGGTTCAGATCCGGTCCACCAGTCGTAATCACGGCACTGGCATCAAAACTATATGCACCATTCACGCTCATGTTGATAGTTGCCGGTAATGTAACATCCATGGTTGCTAATGGTGCAATGGTACCGGTAGAAAGCACGATATTGCTTGAATAACCGCCAGTTGCTGTAACGGCAACGGTTACATTATCGGTAGACAGGTCGTGCGTAAGCACCGGAGAATTATTTTTAATCCTTACGGTTACTGTTTCTGTTGTACCATAACATCCTGAAGTTCCCGGTGCAACCAGTGCAAATGCGCTGATATCCAGGCCAACCGGTGCGCTGAATTCATCAGCTCCCCTGTCTGGTGTTGTTACATCCCTGGTATCATTATCGTAGTCACCCGTAATTCCTGAAACCGGTGTACCGGTATCATCCAGTAAAGGATTGCTGTTAGTAACCAGGTGCAGGTCTGTGGCTGATGTAAATACAGGAATAATATCTGTTGTATTGGCATCCTGTGTAGAAGCGGTCTGCCAGTCTGCTAAAGTAGCATGGAATGTAGAACCTCCTACACAACCTATACTGGATTGTGTATTTGAACCTACCACGCTAAAGTTATTATAATTAGATCCGCCTGTTCCCCATACATAAGAAGCAGGAATATTTATTGCGGCATTTTCAATGGAAGAGGCGCTTGAAGAACTCAGGTCCATATGAACGATATTGTTCCTAAGGTCAAGATTGGTAGCAGCCAGGGCTGATATTGAAATACCAAAATTGCTGATTGTAGGTGCAGTTGCACTCGCATTAGGATCAGTATCTCCCGTTAAAGAGATGGAATTGAATACCACTTTATCGCCATTACCTGCTGAGATACCGATACCTACAGTTTGATCAGAAGAAGTACCATTGGCAGATAAATTGGAAATCATGTTATTGGCAATGGTATTATTAGTAGCGTTGCCACCGTCTGCGCCGGCAACAATGATACCTACTGCAGAGAATGTCCTTTCTTCCCTGATATCATGGATCAGGTTGCGGGTAATGGTTGCATTCTTAACATATACAGCAGTTGGTGTCCATCCTAACACCGTTCCCATGGCAATACCCGCCCTGTCAGCTCCACCTGTAGTATTGGCATAATCGCCACCCACAAACCTGATGGTATTACCAGAAATATTAATACCGTCTTCTTCCCTGATCAATACGCCGCCTTGTCCAATCTGGTCTGCACCGAATGCTGCAGGCCCAATGATATTGTTCGTGATAACGGTTCCTGTATTTGGATTGGTTGTTGCGCCACCACGGGTGAAAATACCGTAGCGCACTTTTGTAAATGTATTAGCGGTGAATGTGTTGTTGTCGTTGTCGTCACCAGCGGTTACCGAAGTAAGGGTCGCACTCAACGTTCCGCCGGCCATTACGATACCGTATGTTACCGAAGTTGAACCATTTTGTGCAATGCCCGCTTTTATATTCGTGTTTTGAATGGTATTATTGGTTGCCCCTGCACCGGCCCCGGTAGAAGCCAGCCAGATAGTTGCCGTACCGGTTGTTGTAGAAGTATTTTCGATAGTAAGACTGGCACCTCCAGTATTGATACCATCTATGATAATCCTGTCAGCACCATTCAATTTGATTAATGCAGATGCTGTAGCACCGGATGTTCCTGAAATGGTAACGGCAGTTCCTGCTGCAGGCCTGATGGTTAATGTATTGGCCCCTGCGGCTGCATTGGCGTTAATCACCATTGGGAAAGTTTCACCTGCACCGTAAGTTGCATCGGTAAGGTTAAACACAACCGGGGCAGTAAAGCAGGTTGCTGCATTATAAGCAGCTATGGCGGCGGTTAATGTAAGATAATTACCACCGGCACCTACATTATAGCTTCCACCCAGTGAAGTATACACTACGTTTACTGCTGGTAATGCATCATTTGCTAAATTCACATCACCAACAACAGTTGCATTTGCATTAAATGTGTAAGTGCCTCCAACGCTCATATCAATGGTTGCCGGCAATGTTACATTTTGAGTTCCATTAGAAGCCAGTGTTCCGCTGTTAACTACTATATTGCTTGAGTATCCGCCTGTAGCAGTAACGGTTACGGTTACCGGGTTAACACTGAAATCGATGGTGTTAACTCCATAATTCTTCAGGGTAACAGTAACAGTTTCGGTTGCGGTTAAACAGCCGGTTGGGGTGGCTGGTGCAACAAGAGCAGAAATACCCACATCAACACCTATCACACCATAATTTCCGGCATCTGCTCCGATATCTGTTGGGGTGAGGTTTGCCCGTACATCTGAATCATAATCATCAGCGAGGCCCAGGTTAAATCCAACACCATCCGCCGGGCTTCCTGCTCCTGCACAATCTGTGAGGTGAAGGTCTGGCGTAGCAGCGGTAGGGTTGGCCAGGCACGGGTCACTGGTGAGTGAATTGGCATCCTGTCCGTCTGCTGCCTGTAAAGCAGCCAGGTTTGCCTGGTCGGCTCCATTAAAGGATGCCAGCACAGCACCGGTTCCAGTAGACCTGTAAATATTGTTATTTATTGTGAGGCCGGTAGCGGTTCCTGTATTCCTGAAAGCATAATGGCTGCTACCGGTTGTGGAATTACCCCTGGCATTTATAAATATGTTATTCCTTATTATACGGGTAGAAGTAAGGGTAGCATTGTTATTATACGCATATGTTGGGCTGGTAGCTCCTGTTCCGGAAACAGTTCCGCCTATATATATGGTATTATGTATAACCGTGTTTGTACCCGCAATTTCCAGGAACCCGTTGTATGGAGTGGTTGTGGCAATATCTGCCCCGGTGGCATCTAATCCCAGCCTAACCATATTGTTCTGGTAAGAGGCTGTTTGGCCGCCGGCTGTAATACCATTAACACTGGCGAGGGTACTTGGGCTGGTTAAAGAGTGTACCAGGTTTTTCTCAATAACGCCACCTGCACCAGATGACGGGCCATTGTAGTATATACCATTAATATGAAGTGCTACGCTGTTATTTGAGTTTACCAGTGAATGTACTGTATTTGCCCTGATCCAGTTAGCACCTACTATACTGGAAAAATTGCCGATACCTGTTATGGATGCGTTATTACCGGAGCCGGTAGACGCAGTTGCACAAGTCATATTCCGAACAGTATTACCTGCTATACTGTCAATACCGTTGGATGCATAAATACCACGCATGATCGCTGCTGATGATGTAGCAGGTACATAGGCGCTGTTCAGGTTGGCAATGGTATTGCCGTATATCCTGGCAGTGCCTGAGCCTGCCTGCAGGATACCGGTAACTACCGGAACAGAAGCATTGGTAGATGCTGTGATGGAGTTTATGCTGTTAGCCGTTGACGTGCTACCGATGGTATTATTATATATGGTAGGTGTGGTTGAAGAAGCAATATGTATACCGGTAAAACCATGAGAAACAGATGTGGTAGAACCGGCTGTATTGATACTTCCGATAATATTGTTTGCAATATTATGTATGGTTCCGCCATCAATAAAGATACCGGAGCTGATACCTGCCGTAGTAGTAGTTGTAGCTACTATTGAACCGGTTCCTGTTGCTGCACCGATGGTATTACCAGTGGTAGTACCAATGTTCACATTACCGGCGCTTACATAAATACCTGTCCATGGTCCACCTGCGGTAGTTGCGCCACTGCTGGATGCAAAACTGAAGTTTGCGATGGTATTTCCCTGAACACTGGATGCAGTAGTAGTTCCTACTGTAAGGCTGATGGCCCTGTACCTGTTTGCAATGGTACCGGCAATAGTATAAGCAGTTCCCCCTGCATTTACAGTACTACCACCAATATAGTTATTGGTGATTGACATAGAT
>CALKVC010000062.1 GCA_937996595.1 uncultured Chitinophagaceae bacterium | reverse complement strand
ATGAATTACAGTAAATACTTCCGTATACTTTTTTTATTTTTTTCGATACTTACCGCAGGCAACCTTTCTGCCCAGGAAATCACCTATTCTGAATATAATAATGAAGATAACCGGGATATCCGCTTCGAGATATTGGGCAAAATGGAAGATCACTATGTGATTTACAAGAATATCCGCTGGAAACATGTACTGGCATTTTATGACAACGATATGCGGATTAAAAAAAGCCTGAGGCTGGCATTTGTTCCGGATAAGACATTTAACATTGATTTTGTTACTTACCCCGGCCAGTTTTTACTTACCTACCAGTATCAGAAGAATAATACCATATTTTGTATGGGTGTGAAACTGGGGCCCGACGGGAAAAAGCTGTCTGACCCTGTGTTGTTGGATTCTACAAAACTCGGCATGATGGCAGACAATAAAATTTACAGCACCATTTACAGCCAGGACAAACAACGGATTCTCGTATATAAGATGCAGCGGAAAAACCAGCAGTTTACCGTAGCAACCAAGTTGTTTGATGCTAACCTGAATATGCTGGATAGTACCCGTTTAGTATCTCCCTACGACGACCGCAATGATGCTTACAGCGACCTGTTCCTGGCTAATGACGGAAGTTTTATTTACGCAAAGTTATCCCTGATAAATTTCAGGAAAAGAGTGAACGGGATGGACATCATTTCCAAAAAACCAGGTGCAGCAGATTTCGTAGTAAAGCCAATGACGTTTGAAAGTAAATATTTTGATGACATCAAATTAAAAATTGATAACCTTAACAGGAATTGTATCATCAGTTCGCTGTATTACGACAAAGAGGGCGGAAATATAAAAGGGTTGTTTGCCGCTTTGATAAGCATGCAGGATACGGAAGTTAAAAAAATGAATTTCAATGAATTCCATGATACGCTTCGGGCAAAAGTTACCGACGGCCAGTTCAGGTCTGCTTTTGACAATATAAGCATACAACAGTCGATTGTAAAGAAAGACGGCGGATTCATACTTGCAACGGAAGATAATTATCAGCAGGGAAGAACCGGCGCATCAAACAGCAACTGGAACCGCTATAACTACCTGTACAATTCCCCTTATACAACCAATACAGATTATTATTTTACCAACCCGGCTTTCAATAACGGTTTTTACAGGCCATTAAGCAGTTTTAACAACCTGCAGAATGTAAGGTTTTACTATGATAATATCATGCTGCTGAGCCTGAACAGTAACATGGAGTTACAATGGACATCTATCATACCCAAGAAACAATCCGACGACGAAAACGATAATTTTCTTTCCTTTTGCACCATGAATGTGGGCAGTGAAATTCACTTTATATTCGTTGAAGAAGACAGGAACAAACAGGTGATCAGCAATCACAGTGTTTTACCGGACGGGCAGGTGAAAAGGTATCCTACATTAAAAAGCCGCGAAGCCGGGTTTGAATTCATGCCAAGGCTGGCCAAACAGGTTGGGTACAGGGAAATGATCATACCCTGCGTGTACCGCACTAATATCGCATTTGCCAAAGTGGTATTTTTTGAATAATTACCGTTTGCCTGATTTTTTAAAACAGTTTTTAATGCTCATTTTTGCAGGAAGCATTTTTAAAGCACTCAATATTTTTTTGTGACAGGCATATTCAAAGCCAATAATCCATATAATAATTTCCTGCTCCTGATCTATGGCATTGTTTTAAAGATTCCCATGTTCCTGCATCCGCACGTGCCGCAACCGCAGCAACTGGATGGTTTCCTGTACAAGGCATTGCTGGGCTGGCTAAAATCCGCCCATGTTTTACCTGTAGTTTATGC
>CALKVC010000061.1 GCA_937996595.1 uncultured Chitinophagaceae bacterium | reverse complement strand
CGTGTGCTCTTCCGATCTATGTAAGGATGGGCGATAAAGTGCTTAGTTCATCCACTTCGGGCTATATGGTAATACCAAAACTTAAGGATGGCGACCATGACCTGTTTATCGGGTTTCCCAAAAATGAATGGCCTCAGCAAAGGATAAGTATCAGGGTAAAGAATAATGATTTAGGGTATGTATTGAAAAATTTTGATACAAAGGGATGGGGTTTATTCAATTTGCAGACCATGGAGGTAATCATGCCTGTTGCCGGCCAGGTAAAGGAAACACCTGCAAAGCCTGTTCAAACGGATGGTTTTGCTGATGTGCTGGCAGATGTGGTGAATAACCCGTCTATAAAGGAAAAACCGCCTGTAAAAGAAGTTGTAAAAAACAGCGAGCCGGAGCAACAACCAAAAACTGAAAAACCAAATGAAGCGGCAGTAATTAAACAGGAACCGGTAAAGGGAAAAACAGCAGAAAAACCAGTAGTTGAGGAAAAGAAAAAAGCGGTAACGGTAAATAGGGCAGTAAGGGTATTTTCATTGCTGGAATCGGATGGCAGGTCAATGGTATATGTTGACAGGTATGGAGAAAAAACAGACACTGTGCGGATTTTCATTCCTTATAAGGCTGAAAATGCAGATAGTGGCAAACCAGCAACCAAACCTGGAAAAGATCCGGAAAAATCGGAATTGGCAGAAAAGGCAGTTGAAAAAAAAGAAGAGGTGCCTGTAATAAAAAGCAATGCGGAGGTAACAGGTAAAAAAGACAGCCTGGTGTCGTCAGCTTCAAACGAGATAACTGATAAACCTTCCGTTACCGGGGATAATAAACCGCCTGTTTTAAATGAAGCGCCAAAGGTACAAAAGCAGGTAACGATGATCAATTCAGATTGCAGGAGTATAGCAACGGAAGATGATTTTCTAAAGCTGAGAAAAAAAATGGCCGCTCAAAAAAGTGAGGAGAATATGGTTGTTATTGCAAAAAAGGCATTTGTACAAAAATGTTTTACTACCGAACAGGTGAGGAATTTAAGTGCTTTGTTCCTTAAAGATGAAGGTTGTTATAATTTTTTTGATGCTGCTTATCCGCATGTGAATGATACACATAATTATCCGGCTTTGATAAACAGGCTAACGGATACGTATTACATTAACCGGTTCAAAGCCATGATACGCCAATAATTTGCAGGATTGATATGTCCCGATATTTTATAGAAGTTTCATACAAAGGCACATCGTATGCAGGGTTTCAGTCGCAGCAGAATGCCAATGCCATACAGGATGAGTTGGAAAAGGCCATGGCTGTATTTTTTAAAAGAACCTGCCAGTTAACAGGTTCATCCCGCACCGATGCAGGCGTACATGCCCTTCAGAATTACTTTCATGTTGATATTGATTTTGCCGCAGAACCTGATTGGAAGAAAGTAACATATCACCTGAATGCGATTTTACCGGCTGATATTGTTGTAAAACGAATATATCCGGTTGAAGCTGCCAGTCATTGCCGTTTTGATGCCAGGTATAGGACGTATGAGTATACTATTTATGGCAGCAAGGATCCGTTTTTGCAGGACAGGGCCTTTTATTACCCGTATGAACTGGATATTGACCTGATGAACAAGGCTGCAGGTATTATCAGGGAAAACACCGATTTTGAGTCATTTTCAAAAAGGAACAGCCAGGTGTTCACGTTCCGGTGTACCATATTTGAAAGCGAATGGATAAGAAGGGGAGATAAGCTGGTTTACAGGGTTTCAGGGAATCGGTTTTTAAGAGGCATGGTTCGTGGTTTGGCAGGTACCATGTTAAAAGTTGGGCGAAAAAAAATTACGTTAGATGACTTTGCCGGCATTATTGCCACACACAATCCGGCGTTGGTAGATTTTTCAGTGCCTCCGCAGGGACTTATGCTGGTGGAAGTTGCCTTTTGATCATTTTTAATTCGGCGTCCGTTTCAAAAAAATCCATTTTATTTTTTCGGGGTTAATATTAAGTGTAACGCTCGTTCAGCAAGCATTTCAGGAGTTAATAAACTGGCCATGACTGTTTTTTAACATCAAAATTTACAAATTAATTTTGCTTGCAAGTAATCCACCCTTATCTTTGCCGTCCGCTTTTGAAAAAAGAGCGTTCGTTCTTACAAAATCAACCGGTTTATTTCAATCATTCAAAAAATAATTTCAATAAAAATGAAATTAAATTTGGATGGTAAACTTGACCCGCTTACCTTTGCACTCCCAATTAAAAAACGGTTTTTTCAAAGGAAAAAATCGGCGGGAAAAAAGAGAAAAATTTGGTTTATATAATTAAGGCTCATACCTTTGCACTCCCAATTAAAAAACGGGGTTAAAGTAAAGCCGGAAGTTCTTTGAAAGTTTGGAAACAGCAGCAAATAATCATAACAGGTTTAAAGGTAATGTTAGCGCAAATATTAATTAGAATTTGACGTTAATTTCCAATGAAATTATACAGTCAGTTCAAACAACACATTTACAATGGAGAGTTTGATCCTGGCTCAGGATGAACGCTAGCGGCAGGCTTAATACATGCAA
>CALKVC010000060.1 GCA_937996595.1 uncultured Chitinophagaceae bacterium | reverse complement strand
GCTGTTGCAAAAGAAAAATGAACTGTCGCATAATCACCCTGCCAGAACGGGTTGATGCTTTCATAACTCACTATTTTATACATGCCGTTATAATCCGGGAAATACAGGTATCGTTGCCCGTTTCTGTCTATATCTGTTTTTACATAAATGTCTGTGGCATCTTTATGGTAAGTGGCATTTTCTACCCGGTCAGTCTGCAGGCGAAAACTCCTCAGGTCGAGCCAGCGCCATTCTTTACCTGCTGGGAATATGGCAATGTTCTCTGAATTATACTCAAGTACATTACCCCGTACAAATGTTGGCGGAATGCCTTTCTGTGCATTATCCCAGCGGTTATTCTGAAGGATAACCACTTTTACCTGCTGTGCTGCACTGAAACTGTTTATACCGGCAATATTTACAGACATACGGAGTTTTTGGTGCGTACTGAATAACTGTGCTGAAAACGGCTGCACCACTTCACCGGTTACAGCAGCCTTTGATTCCAGCACCAGCATCTGCCTGGTAAAAGCCAGCTTGCTGGTATCCCCGTCCAGGAAAACTTTTAACAGGTAATTGCCTGACTTTGTTGGAACCGAATTACGGTCGGGCAATATTGCCTGGTAATGTGTATACCTGGTAAGTGCAATGGATGAATACCTGTATGTACTGATCCTGTTCTGTGTAAAACCTTTGATATAATCAAAAGCGCTGAGGTTAACCGGAGCCCAGTTATAATCGCATAAAACGAATGTGTAGTAATAGCTCTTCACACTGCCTTCCATATCATCAAAATCAAGTTCAATCCTGTCGGAACTGTTAAGCGTGTAAACCGGTAAACCCTGCTGGTTCCCATAAGCGAATAACTGTACAGTCTTTATATTCGGCATATATATCTTTTCAATATTCTGGGAAAAAGAAACAGCCGGGAAAATAAAACAACTTCCCAAAAATATATTTATCAGTAACTTTTTGAATAGCATTTAATAAACTAATTAATTTACTTTTGAAAGGTAGCAAAAATTGTTTGTTTGGATACATCCATATTCATAGCTAAAAGGCTGGCTTCATTTAAGCAAAAAACATTTTCACGTTTTATTATCATACTGGCCATCAGCGCCACTGCCCTCAGTGTGGCCGTTATGATCGTTGCGCTCAGTTTTGTAAACGGGTTTCAGCGCGAGATAAGCAATAAAGTATTCAGTTTCTGGGGCCATATAAGGGTACAGCAAGACCTGGAAAACAAAGTAAGCGTAGCTGAAGAATACCCCATAATGCAGGACAGTTCAATTGAAAATTACCTGCATTCCCTTCCGCAGGTGCAGTCTGTAGAACGGTATGCCAGCAAATCGGGCATCTTGAAATTTGGATCAGACATTGAAAGCGTACTCCTGAAAGGCATCGACAGCAGTTTTGATTTCACCCGTATGCAGGCATTCCTGCAATCTGGCAAATGGATTGCGTTCAAAGACAGCGGCTACAGCAACCAGGTGAATATCAGCACATATACTGCCAACCAGTTAGGCGTACAGGCAGGTGACAGTATGCTGGTTTATTTTTTCAGGGACGATGGCAGCAAAACCGCCCGTCGTTTACTGGTTGCCGGTATATACAAGACCGGCATTGAAGAATATGACAGGAATTTTGCCATCTGCGATATTAACCTCATCCGCAGGCTAAACAACTGGGAAAGCGGCCAGATTGGCGGGTATGAAGTTTTCCTTTCAGATTACAAAATGGCTGACAGCCTTTCGGCACGCATATACGCAGAATTGCCCCAAACCTGGTACAGCCGGAGCATCAAACAGGTATATCCAAACATTTTCGACTGGCTTAACCTGCAGGGACAGATAAAGAATATCCTGCTCGTTATCATGATGATCGTGGCGGTGGTAAACCTGGTTACATGCCTGATCATACTGGTGCTGGAAAGGACGAGGATGACCGGTATACTGAAAGCCGTCGGGGCAGGAAACTGGACCATCCAGAAAATATTCCTTTACAACACTTCTTTTATAGCGATCATCGGGATACTGGCAGGAACGGTTGTTGGGTTAGGCGTTTGCTGGCTTCAGCAAAAAACCGGTTTTATTACGCTCAATGAAGAGGCTTATTATATGAAAGTGGCCCATGCAGAAGTGATATGGTGGCAGGTAGCGCTTGTTATTGTAACTACACTTGCCGTTAGTTTTGCCACACTCACCATACCTTCACTGCTCATCAGGAAAGTGAACCCGGTGAAAGCAATCCAGTTCCGCTAGCCGGGAAAAATATTTTCGTTTAATGTAAACCGTTAGTTCATCCTACATCACGAACCCCGCCAGGATGATACCGGTTGCTACTGCCGCATTCAGTGATTCGGCATGGCCAAAACGGGGAATAGTGATACGTTCTGAAGCCAGGGACAGGATGTTTTCATGGATACCGTTTGATTCGTTACCGATGACAATGATACCTTCTGTAACTTTTCCTATTTCTTTAACAGGTTTCCCGTGAAGGGTGGCTGCATATACTTTCATCTCCCCCAACCCGCTGATGCAGTCATACAGGCCGGTATACACAATATTAACCCTGCCCAGGCTGGCCATGGTGCTTTGTACAACCTTATTGTTATACATATCCACCGTTTCATTTGAACAGAGGATGTTTTCAATGCCAAACCAGTCTGCTATACGTATGATTGTACCAAAATTTCCCGGGTCACGTATATCATCCAGCGCAAGCGATATCTTTCCATGCAAACCGGGTTTTGTATTTGCATCCCGCTTCCTGAATACAGCCACCACTTTATTGGCAGTGGAAAAGGATGCAAGTTTTTCCAGCTCAAAATCCTTTACAATTTCTATACATCCTTCCAGGCCTTTCATGAAAGGTAAATCAAGCATTGCCGCCCAATCTGCCGTAACAAAAATCGCTTCCGGCATATACGCTCCCGTTTCCAGTAACCCCAACACTACTTTTGGCCCTTCTGCAACAAAAACACCGGATTCATCCCTGAATTTTTTGTGCTGTAAACTTTGGATATATTTGATGGTGGATTTACTAATCATTGTTCACTTTTAATATGCTGTTACCGCAAAAAGTAATTTACTGGTTCTTTTCACAACTGAAAAATAGCATTTTCCTGCTTATAATCTTTTCATCCTGTTCCATTCCAATCATAAGAAAAGCCCCGGCCGGCAAATATTACCTTCGCAATAACAGCATAGACAGCCTTGAATCGGGCGGGCAACGGTTTTCAAAAACGGAAAAGTCAACCATTATTCAACGTTTATACAATCAACTGGATGACAGCTCAAAGGTACCGGGAAAAGATGTACTCATATTTTTCAATGTTATAAAAAAGCCCCTTGTATACGACAGCACCTATACAAATATATCTGCAAAAAACATGGAAGCTTCCCTGGTTCACCTGGGATATTATAAAGCAAGGGTATTTCCCCGTACCGATACATCGGGAAAAAAGATTCATGTACATTATGTTGTTAAAACAGGCAAACCCACGCTGATTGATACAGTCAGCTACCGGTTGCGTAAACCGGGCCTTCAGCAGATTGCAACCGGTTCGGCACGCGAAAGCCAGTTACAGAAATACAGCCCTATCACCAAAAATGCGGTGATTGGTGAAATAAACAGGCTGGTTGACAGTTTCCGTAACAACGGGTATTATAAATTCACGGCAGCCGAATTAAAAGTATTGGGAGACACCAGCATCGAGGCGTTAACCAGCGTAAGCGATGACCCGTTTGAACAATTAAGGCTCTTGGCCGAGGCGCAGCAAAAAGCAGATTCACCAAGAATCAAATTGGCCGTTTCCCTGAATCCACCCGCTGATTCCACCAAACTGAGAAAATACTACATTAACAGGATATATATATTATCAGATTATATTCCGGGTGATGAGTTAACCGATACAACCCATATCATTCAACGAACATTAAACAGGTTTACACTGAGGTATCACGAAAAATTATTCCGAACCGGTTTCCTCGCAAAAAATATCAGTTTTAAAAGCGGTGATTTATATAAACAATCTGAATATTATCAAACACTTACCAATCTTTCGCAGGCGGGTGTTTGGCAAAGTGTAAACATAAAGATTGCAGAAGTGCCCGGCACCGCCGACAAGATAGATTTGATCATAGAACTGATTCCCGCAAAAAAATTCGGTTTTGAAGCAGCAGTGGAAGTAAGTTATTCTGCAAACAGCGGGGCAAGTAATATCCTTGGCGGTAACCTGTTTGGCATTTCAGGGAATTTATCGCTTACCAACAGGAATGTTGGCAAGGAAGCAATCCGCATGACGCATAAGATAAGGGCCGGTATTGAACTCAACAATAACAGCAGTAACAGTAATGCCATCAATTCAAACGATGTGGGATATACAAACAGCGTGGTATTTCCCAAACTTGTATTTCCCGGTATATTAAAATTTATTTCTAACCCATTTTCCGGAAAAAACAAGGCGAACCGTTTACCCAAAGGCGAAACATTCATCAATACAAACCTTACCTACAATAACAGGCTGGAACTGTTTAATATGCAAACAGTTACTGTTAATTTCGGGTGGAGCTGGCTTAACAAGAACAGGCTTAAATGGGAAATAAGGCCTCTATACCTCGGTTTCAGCAGGCTGTATAACCGAACAGACAGTTTTAACAACATACTGAAAGACAACCCGTTTTTAAATTACTCGTATAATACGGCATTTGCTGTTGGCATGAGTGCAGGCGTATCAAACCAATACTTTAATCCAATTCATCCGGGAAGCAAACTAAAAGAAAGGAATATTAAATTTAATGTGGAAGAATCCGGGCTAACCTGGGGAAACATCGGCATCCTGAAAAAATACCTGAGAAGGTATATCAAATTTGACGCAGAATACCGCTATTCGGTAAACTATACAAAAACAGCGCTGGCGTTCAGAATGTATGCCGGTGTTGGAATCCCCTTACTCGGCAGCGATTCTAACCGCACCCTCCCTTTCTTTAAACAGTATTTTGGAGGCGGAAGCAACAGTATGCGTGGATGGCCTTTACGCGGTATCGGTATCGGGGGAAAAGCCATGCCGGAATATGGATCTAACAGCGGTTTCAATGACCGGACAGGCGATATGATGATAGAAGGAAATGCAGAATTCAGGTATGATATTGCCCGCATCATCCCCAATACGTTGACATTAAGGGGCGCTTTGTTTGTTGATGCCGGAAATGTATGGAATTTAAAAAGTTCCATCGCCGGTACGGCAGACTCTACCCAATTTAAATTCAGGAATATCTATAAACAACTGGGTGTTTCAGCAGGAACAGGTTTCAGGCTTGATTTCAACTACTTTGTCCTCCGTTTCGATTTCGGATTCCGCTTTAAAAGACCGGAACTCTTTTATGTTAACGACGGATGGAAAGCACCATCTATCGGGTTTGACAACTTCATCAGCAGGATATTCTCGGCCAACGACAGGAAATGGCGTTATGAGAATTTCAATTTCACGGTTGGCATCAGCTATCCGTTTTAGTTAGTAACGCTAAGGGATACCTGCATATATACACCCGGTTATTTTACCTGAGCGACTCCATAAAGGTATCCAGCGTGATGGCATCCTCTACCGGAAATTCCCCGATTCTTGTTCTCCTCAATCCAGACAGGTAAGCACCGCATCCCAGCACAGCTCCAAAATCGTTTGCCACACTGCGTATATAGGTTCCTGTTGAACATACGATCCTGAAATACACCACCGGCAATTCAATACCAGTAATTTCGAACACCCTGATAGAAACATCCCTTGGTTCCAGTTCTACTTCCTCGCCCCTCCTTGCCAGTTGATATAATGCAGTACCCTGTTTCTTGATGGCCGAATACACCGGTGGCAACTGCTTTATATTTCCGATAAACCCGGCGGTTGCAGCCCGTATCATTTCCGCTGTTATGGAGGATGTGCCGGTAATTTTTTCCGGTTCACTCTCCAGGTCGAAGGTTGGTGTAACGGCGCCCAGCGTAAACGAACCGGTATACTCCTTCTCCTGCGCCATAAATTCATTGATTCGCTTGGTAAATTTCCCGGTACAGATGATGAGCAATCCTGATGCCAGCGGATCGAGTGTACCTGCATGCCCCACTTTCTTTATCCTGATGCTGTTTCTTATCTTCCTTACAACATCAAAAGATGTCCAGTGCAAGGGCTTATCTATCAGCAGCACTTTACCTTCTTCAAAAAATGATTTCTTTTCATCGCTTATTTGAATCTGCTGAAAGGGTAATTTCTCACCTATAGCCGCGCCATGTATCTTTTCCTTATGCTTTCGCCAATATGAATCCTTCTGTGCCAATATGATATTTTTAATACAGCTTAGATTGCCTGTTTCAATTTCAGTTCCAGGTATTTGTTTACGGTGTTCGTTGTAAGTTTTTCCGGCGCTGTTAAAACAGACAATATGCCATGCTTCTGCAATTCTTTTACTATGAGTTTCTTTTCAAATACAAATTTATCTGCCGTTGTTTTTATGTACACATCTTCCAGGTTCAGGGCATCTGCATGGGCCAGGCTCACCAGTTCCGTGTTTTCAAAAAATACAACCAGTAACAGGTGGTGCCTTGCAATGGACCGAAGGTACTGTAACTGCCTGTACAATCCGTACAACGATTCAAAATTGGTATACAGGATGATGAGGCTGCGTTGTTTTACCCTTCTCCTCAGTTGCATATAAAGCATTTCGTAGTCACTTTCAAGAAAGGCTGTCTGCTGCCGGTATAACGCTTCCAGTATGTGCTCGCGCTGAACCGGTTTCCTGTCTGCCGCAATGACCGATCCCATCTTTTCTGCAAATGTAATGAGGCCTACCCTGTCCTGTTTCTGCAGGCATACATGGCTCATCACCAATGTGCTGTTTATGGCATAATCAAGCAGGGAAAGTCCATTAAAAGGCATTTTCATCAACCGGCCCTTATCAATAATGCAATATACCTGCTGCGATTTTTCATCCGCAAACCTGTTTATCATCAAAGAACCTTTCCGGGCTGTTGCTTTCCAGTTCAATGTACGTACATCATCGCCGGTTACATACTCTTTAATCTGTTCAAACTCCATACTCTGCCCTATTTTCCTAATCCGCCTTCCTCCGTGTTCCTTCAGCATGGCTGTCATTGAAACAAGCTGTTGCTTTTTCAATTGAATATATGATGGATAAACAGGCACTTTAACGGCAGTAGGTGCCTTAAACCTTCTTGCCAGTAAGCCAATCAGTGAACTTATATACAGGTTGGTATCCCCAAAATCATACTGCCCGCGTTCCAGCGGTTTCAGCTTATACTCGATATAACAGGTTTGCCCGGCAGTAAATGCCCTTTTAAAAGACATGTTGCGGATCTGCAACTGCTCCGGCAGTTCATCAATTATTTCCATGTGTACCGGGTAATTCATCCTGTTCTTTATCTGAATCAATACCGGGTTTTCATCACCATTGCTAAGCCTGTCGCCCAGGATGCGTTTCACCGAAGGTTGCCTGCCCAAAACAAACAGGAATATGTAATCTGCGGACACAAGGGCCAGCAGGGCAATCAGGCCTGTTTCCGCCAGCAGAAACAGCGCGGGTACTAAGAAGGAGCAAATGAACAACAGGATGCAAATTCCGCAAGCGAAATAAAACCTGGAAAGCAGGTACAGGTCACCGATATATTTTTTCAGATATTTCAATTACAAAAAAGCATCATTATAAAATGTTGTTAACACTAACGAGTACGCATAAGTTAAATAAAATCATGCACATAAATACTGTATTACCTGGGTATTTCAACAGAACGGAGTATGTTTTCAACCAGGTTATCGGGTGTAATCCCCTCCATTTCCTTTTCCGGTGTGAGCATGATCCGGTGACGCAACACATGAGGTGCCATTTCCTTGATGTCTTCAGGTATTACAAAATCCCGGCCTTTACATGCTGCTGATGCCTTGGAAGCCCTTAAAATTGCCAGCGAAGCCCTGGTGGATGCCCCGAGGTACAATGATGGGTTGTTCCTTGTTTCGTTTACGATTCGGGCAATATATTCAATCAGTTTTTGTTCAATTACCACCTGTTGAATTATCTTCCTGTAATGACTGATGGCATCTGCGCTCACCATTTTTGGCACTTCCGCCAGCATTTCGTTTTGCGTTTTACCGTCCTGCCTCCGGAGGATTTCCATTTCATGCTGCAGACTCGGGTAATTAACCTGTATCTTAAAAAGGAACCTGTCAAGTTGCGCTTCGGGCAGCCTGTAGGTGCCTTCCTGCTCTACCGGGTTCTGGGTAGCCAGTACGATGAACGGAAAATCCATCTGGTACGTATTACCATCTACTGTAACCTGCCTTTCTTCCATCACTTCAAACAAGGCAGATTGTGTTTTTGCCGGCGCCCTGTTTATTTCATCTATCAGTACGATGTTGCTGAAAACAGGCCCGGGTTTAAAATTGAATGACATCTCTTTTGGGTTGAATACAGATGTACCGATCACATCACTGGGCATCAGGTCTGGTGTAAACTGAAGCCTGGAAAACCTTATATCCGTTATTTTCGCAATCAGTTTTGCGGCCAGTGTTTTAGCCACACCCGGCACGCCTTCTATCAGGATATGGCCGTCGCATAATATGCCTGTCAGTAATAGTTCTATCAACTGATCCTGGCCGGTTATCACTTTATTGATTTCTGTCCTGATGCGGTTTATCGCTTCATTCAGGTTAGTAATATCAGTTCTTTGCCCGAAAATATTTTCTTCCATTATTTCCTGTTTTTATAAAATTGCTGTATTTGTTCGTTTAAAGTTAGCAGTTGCTGGTCATTTATGCTATCCCCTGAATGAATTGACAGAATTGTTCGCATCAGCTCCCTGCAATTTTCTTCCGGCACACCGGATTTACGGCTCAGCGCTGAAACAAACGCTGCGCTCTCCGGGCTTAGAAACAGGTAATAACCCGACCTCACATATTCCCGGAAATAGGTTATCATTTTTTCTGCAATATGCCTGTTATCATGTTCCTGCAGGTAAAGCCTGGCAATCGTTTCCGTAAAAGCCACCGAACTGTTCCTGGTCCGTTCCAGTTTCCTGATTATTCGTTGCTTCCGTTTCGTTCCAAACAACAGGTATAACAGCAATGTGCCGCATAACAACAGGAAAGCAGCTTTCAATGCCGGGTACCTGAAAATTTCTGAAAGGGCATTTTTCTTATTGCGGGGATTATTCCTGTAATTATTGTGATTGTAATAATCATCCCAGTAAACATGGCGTGGCGCCGGGTTCATCACCTGTATCAGTTGCTGCAAGTACCTGTAATTGTTGCCTGTTAACAGGAAGTAATTTGAAAACGCCCTTGGATCGGTATGCAGGAAGAGCTTTCCCTTCCCCCAGAAAAAAACGATACAGTTTGGCTTACCCTCTTCATTATAACCGGCTATCCTGCAATACCTGTCATTTGTTTCTGAAAAAAAACTGCGGAATGGCTTGTAAAAATAATGAAAGCTGTCTGAAGAAGTATGTATCCCTTCAATCACCCGGGTTGCCGTATTCCTGTACAACAGGGAGGGGAATAATTTTCGTTCATCCGCCGGCGTTATGCTGCAATACAACCTGGCCATGAATGCTGAATCGAAGGCCTGTGCGGCAAAAAAGGCCGTATTCCCTTCATATACATAATTCAGTATTGCCGTTACATCATCTTCACTGGCAAACATGTTCCTGCTCACTGAAAAATAAACCGAATTGGTATCGCTGAACATTCGGGCCGACCTGGCAAAAGGTTCTTTCACTACCTGTACATAATTCCCGGGATAACCGGCCTGCAGGATCCTGTTTGCGATCAGGCTGCCAAACGGTTTTGATTCACGGTATGAATATGATTCCCTGAGATCAGGTAATTCGCTATTCTTCCTGCAAGCACAGAAGTACAGCATGGCATAAAGGCAACAGGTATGTATAAACGCCTTTTTCAATTACACGGTCATTTTCTGGTTAAAAGCGATGAATTTCTTTTCTATCCCGGTGAACAAATCTTTCTCGGGAACTATGCCACCATACCATGTATAATCATAAATAAGCACCAGCGCTGAAAAATCGTTTTTCAACCTGCTGTCAAGTTCCTGAACATACTGGTAATTTGTTTTATCAGCTGACAGCACCAGGTATTCCTTATGTTCCAGGGCCGAAAGGGTTTTAAGGAACAGGTACCGCACGGCCATCCGGTAATCGCCAAGCCGGCATGACTGCATGATAAGTTTGTCGTAATCTGCAACCGATACGGTACCGGCTGCTTCATCCGGATCAGCAGTTACCGCTTCTGCGGGTTGCCGCCTGAATACGGCATCCAGGGAAAAAAGCCTGTATAATATGTAAAACAAAAATACCGCTGCTATACACCACAGCAATACATGCAGTAAGGAAGAAGAAAGCAATTTTTGCAGGAAAGATCCTGAAACGTCTTTTGTTTCAGTTGAGAGATTGCTGATATCCTGCTGCTGTTGCCTCTTAAGCTGGCTGCTGAGGTTTTTCATATAGGCAAAATCTTTCTTCTTTTTCCATTTTTCAACTGAGTCTGAAGAAATATTAACAGGAAAAATATGCAAGCTGGTATCAGAGAGAATATCGGCTATTTCAGCAGAATCCATCTGTTGTTCATCATCTCCCTCCGCAGAACCGGCATTTTGCTGAACGATTGAATCAATTTGCTGCATCCCGGTCATACGGGCGTATGCATTTGATATCAGTAACAGCAGACATATCGTTTGAAAGAATTTACGCATGCTTATCCATTATCCTGCTTACTATCCCTTCCTCTTTGCGGTAATAGCCCCTGCGTTTCAGTTTTATGGGCCAGATTATAAAATACCATATTATCAATAATAAGGAGGCTGACAGAATGGAGATGCTTAACCAAACCGGTAGCCCGGCATTTTCGGATTTGTCGTAAGTCTGGCTCATCAGGTGAGTGATATAACTCTCCAGGAATGCGGCCAGTATGAAAAACGGCACAAGCGACACAAGCACTTTAGCTGCATCTTTAGCCCCTGCCTTAAATGATTCCAGCCTTTTGTAAGTTCCGGGGAACAAGATAGACCTGGCCAGTATAAAACCTGCGGTACCGGCAATTACAATGGAAGCGATCTCTATGGTTCCATGTATCCAGATAACCAGGATTGATTTATAACCCAGCCCATGTGAGAAAAAAAGATACTGAAAACTTGCCAATATGAGGCCATTGCTCCAAAGCAGGTAAAGTGTTGCGAGCCCGACTGTGAACCCGCCCATGAATGTTAGAAACGATACCCTTATATTATTGAAAGCTATCCTGATAAACATGCTAAAGGGGTTTTCATCCTTATACACCCCAAATGGATCGCCTTTTGCAATATTATCTTCCGTCATATCAACATAATCGTTACCAAGAACCGCCCTTATAAAATCGGGATTGCCCGACGAAGAAAACACACCAATTGCCACAAAAAGAGTAAAGGCAAAAACGGTGAAAAGAAATACTGCATGGTACTTTTGAAAAAGCAATGGCAATTCATATTTCCAGAATGAAAACACCCGGCTGTATTTTTCCTTTTTATTCCGGTATATATTCTGGTAAATAGATGCCGTTATCCCATTAATCCAGTGCGTAACCTTGCTTTTAGGATAAAATGTTTTTGCATATGCCAGGTCATCAATCAGTGTAATGAACCGCTCTGCCGTTTCATCAGGGTTTTCTGACTTCCGGTGCTGGTAAGCCTTCCACTTTTCAGCATTCCGCTTTATGAACATCGCTTCTCGCACGTAACCTTTTTTTTGATTGAAATGATTTAGCAGCTACAATTTGCTTCATTTTGGATAAATAAAAAAATATGGTTTACAGGCAGCAGCAATTAGTAAATTGCATGATACATGGGCACCATACAAATTTCAACCGCTTTCAATATTGACCTTGAATTTGAAATAGCTCCGTTTCATAAAAGGCTGTTTGCCTATATGACAGACTTCTTCATCCTGATTTTATACCTGTTTGGTATGAAATATGTTCTTTATGAAGGGTTTGAAATAAGCCTGGAAGATAATATGGGGCTCGACATCCTGATTATCAGCCTGCCCATGCTGCTTTATTCGCTGGTATTTGAGTTAACTATGAATGGCCAGACTGTTGGCAAAAAACTAATGGGTATCCGGGTAATAAGCCTTGATGGCGATGAACCAACTTTCGGGCAATACCTGTTACGGTGGATAACAAAATTGTTTGAATGGCCATTCCTGTTCGGATATGTGTTTTTTTCCGTTGACGCCTTATCGTTTTACATCATATTTACAGGTATTCTCGGTATTGTAACAGTGATAATCATAACGGTATCACCTAAAAGCCAGCGCCTGGGCGACCTGGCGGCAGGAACGGTGGTAGTAAGCACCAAAACAGGCATGAGCGTGGATGATACGGTTTTTATGGATATAAGCATTGAAAACCATAAAGTACTGTTTCCTGAAGTGATGCGTTTAAGCGACAGCGATATAAACACCATAAAAACCGTGCTTACCCGCGCAAAAAAGAACAACAACATAGACATGTGCCTGCGGGTGGAAGCCAAAGTGAAAGAAGTGCTTGCCATAAAATCAGACATGTATGCCCCCGATTTCCTGGAAAAACTGCTGGAAGACTATAATTACCTGGCCACGAAAGAATGAGTGGTTCATTTATCTCTTACCAGGCCATCTTAGTGAATCAGGCTGGCGTTGCCGGGCCTCTTTTATTTCATAAATGCTGCTGCCAGTACAGCTATAATCAATACAAGTGCCAGAATGCCCAGATAAACAATCATGATTATACCCATGATGCGGTAAACCAGTTTAAGGTTGTGCAGGGATGATTGAAAATTATCCTGGTCGGATGAAAGTAATGCCAGTTTCATCCGGCTGGCAAACCTGAACAGGAACAGGGAGATAAAGAAATATAATGCAGCCACTAACAGATAAACGATGGTAACTATTCCGGAACTAATGGCAGCATCGGCTGTATTGTTACCAAACTCGCGGCTCATTCCTGCCAGGATTGATCCGGCAAACAATGCCAGAATACCAATCAGGATGCTTAACACAAGACCAACAATGGCCAGGAACCTGGCCCACATGGCTGTTTCCTTTAAGTGTGCAGATGCTATTGGGTCAACGACCAGTTCAGATGACAGCAGGTTTTGGGGTTGTTCCATGTTGTTTGGTTTGTTTGTTAATTGGTAGTAAGATATATAAGGAGAAGTTTATAGTTTAGTGCTGGTTGTGTTCAGACATCTAAACAAACATCAAACTACAAACTATAAACATAAAACCACTTAATAAGCCCGGGCAAACAATACCCGCTGGCTGCTGGGCTTTCCTGTTAAGATACATTTACCATTTTCTTTCTTATTATCAAGCGGTATACAGCGGATGGTGGCTTTCGTCATCTCCTTGATCTTTTCTTCAGTATCTCCTGTTCCATCCCAATGTGCCGAAACAAATCCGGCTTTTTCATCAAGTAATTTAACAAACTCATCCCAGTTGTTGGCTTCGCGTATATTTTCATTCCTAAAAGCTAGAGCTTTATCATAAATATGCTGCTGAATTTCATCAAGCAGGTTTTTTACATATCCTGATATGCCATCCAGCGATATGCTGCTTTTTTCTTTTGTATCGCGCCTTGCCACTTCAGCTACATTGTTTTCTATGTCGCGAAGGCCCATGGCTATCCTTACCGGAACCCCTTTCAGTTCATACTCTGCAAATTTCCAGCCCGGCCTCGCATTATCACTATTGTCATATTTTACTGAAATCCCCATCAGTCAAATTCATAACATCTGAAAAAGTTGAAATTTCAAATTTGTTAAATTGATTCCTTTCAA
>CALKVC010000059.1 GCA_937996595.1 uncultured Chitinophagaceae bacterium | reverse complement strand
TGTCAATTATTTTCGGAGAACTGATACCCAAGAAATTCGGCCTCATACGGGCAGAAAAAATATCACGTATTATTGCCGGTCCCATGATCATCCTTTCAAAAGCCATGCACCCGTTTGTATGGCTCCTGAGCAGCAGCACAAATGTGATCTTCAAGATTTTCAACATATCCAAAGCCAGCGACAGTTCGGTTACGGAAGAAGAAATAAAAGCGATGATATCTGAAGGCAGCGAACACGGCGCCATTGAAGAAGGTGAAAAGGATATCATAGAACGGGTGTTTCACCTGGGCGACCGGAGTATCACTTCCCTGATGACCCACCGTACAGATATTGTATGGGTAGATGCAAAAGACACGATTGACACTTTCAAAACAAAATTTTCGGAAGTGGTTTATTCCACTTTCCCGGTTTGTGATGGCTCCATTGATGATATAAAAGGGTTGATATATGTGAAAGACATGGTAAAAGCGGAACCGGGTACATTGCTGGGCGACATTACCAAACCTGCATTATTTGTTCCGGAAAACAACAAGGCTTACCAGCTGCTCGAAAAATTCAAGGCATCACAGATACATACCTGTTTTATTGTTAATGAATACGGCACTTTGGAAGGGATGATCACCATCAATGATATACTGCAGGCCATTGTTGGCGATGTGCCGCAAACCGGGCAGGATGAATACGAGATCGTTGAAAGGCATGATGGAACATACCTGGTAGACGCCCAGATACATTTCTATGACTTCCTGAGCTATTTTGACAAGACAGAATGGATAGACGATGAGCACGAATTTGACACCCTGGCCGGCTTTGTATTGCATGAACTGGAACATATACCAGTAACCGGGGAATCTTTTGACTGGAGAGGATTCCATTTTGAAATTATAGATATGGACGGCCAGCGGATAGACAAAATACTGGTAAACGTTTCAGAAGAAATGAAAGAAGATATGGAAGAAAGTTAGAAACTGAAGGTAGCCTTTGCATCCGGATTGTTCAGTTTGGTGCTTTTACGGCTACCGTTAACCATTACATGCAGCAGGCTTATTTGTTCTTTTTTATATTCATACAAGAGGTTATCCGTTATTTCCAAATTATTTATCCGTTCTATGCCGGATGCTTCAAAATAACTGTAAATGCCTTCCTCAATCTCTTCATAGCCGATGAATGTTAGTTGAACCGCCCTGCCATCAATGTTTATTTTCAGGTGTTTTTGCACATAATCATCCACCAGCCTGTTCATCGATGCTTTGTTACCCGGATGCAGCAGGTCTACCTTTACCCGGTAAGCTTTGCGCAAGGTATTTTCAAAATCGTCGGTAAACAGCTTACAACTCACTTCCAGCGATTTTTCACGGGCATTATGTTCTATTTCCGTAACACTTACATAAACAGGATGCATGCCCGAACCACCGCAAAACAGCATAATGCAGGCAGCCGATAACCATTTATAAAATATTGATACCATTTAGCTAAGTTATTTCCAATAAAGGTTAAGTTTACAGAAATTTGAATTCAAAATTACTATAATTACAAGCTGCAGCCTTTAAATATGAATGATTTTGCATTATTTTTTAAATTAGGCTGGCAACATATTATAAGCTGGGATGCGCTGGATCATTTGCTGTTTATTGCCGCTATTACGGCCATTTACCTGGTAGAAAACTGGAAACAGGTAGCAATACTGGTAACGGCATTCACAATCGGCCATTCGGTTACCCTGGCTTTAAG
Organism: uncultured Chitinophagaceae bacterium; assembly: GCA_937996595.1. Classification (GTDB taxonomy): domain Bacteria; phylum Bacteroidota; class Bacteroidia; order Chitinophagales; family Chitinophagaceae; genus Ferruginibacter. Next base: position 12,084 of record CALKVC010000059.1, on the reverse strand, counting down.
CGTGTATGATACGGTAAGGATAAGCAGTAACTGGGTTGAATTCCTCATCCCGTTAACCATTGTAGCAACTGCCATATTCAACCTGTTACACAGGGATTATTCAAAAGCAACCTTGCGGATGAATTATTTCCTGGCTTTTTTCTTTGGGTTGATACACGGGCTCGGCTATGCAAATACCATCCGGTTCATGCTGATGAAAGGACAGCAGATTGCCATGCCGCTGTTTGGATTTAATGTGGGGCTGGAAGTTGGCCAGTTGCTGGTGGTTGCGGCCATTTTATCAGCCAGTTACTTGCTGGTGAATAAAATATCGCTTAAGCGGAAATGGTGGGTTTGGAGTTTGTCGGCAGTAGCTTTGTGCTGGGCATCTTACCTGGCTATTGACAGGTGGCCATTTTAATTAAATTGCATTTTATCACACAGGTTTTACATCATAATTATTACAAATGAAAAAAACACTTATCCTTTTTCTGCTTTCGGCTGGCATATGCCTGGTACATGCACAGGATATTAAAAACAACCCGGGAAGCAACCATGGCAACAGGTTTGAACAACTGGGCACCATTTTATCAAGCCCGAATGAGTTCCGTACTGCCAGCGGGGCACCGGGGCCAAAATACTGGCAACAGCGCTGCGATTACGATATCGTTTGCGAACTGGATGAACCAAACCGCAGGCTGAATGGCAAGGAAACCATCACCTACTTTAATAATTCGCCCGATGTACTGACTTACCTGTGGTTACAGCTTGATGAAAACCAGCATAGTTCCGTGAACAATTCCGGTTACCAGGGCAGTAATTTCATGCAAAAGAACCTGAGCGAAGAAGATATTAAACGAATGAACGGCAAGAAAGACCGTGAACACGGACATAATATCCTTAAAATAACCGATGCGGCCGGCAAAGCCCTTACATACAGCATCAACAAGACGATGATGCGGGTAGAACTGCCGCAGGCATTGAAACCCGGACAGCAGTTCATTTTTAAAGTAGAATGGAATTACAATATTATAGAAAGGACGAAATACGGAGGCAGGGGCGGTTATGAACATTTTGAAGAAGACGGCAACGACCTCTATACCATGACGCAGTGGTACCCGCGTTTATGTGTATATTCAGATTTCCAGGGTTGGCAAAACCATCAATTTGTGGGTTCAGGCGAATTTGCACTCACTTTTGGGAATTTCAAGGTGGCTATGACGGTTCCGGCAGACCATGTGGTGATGTCAACCGGGCAGGGACAGAATTACCAGCAGGTATTATCGGCCAGGGAATATGCCCGCTGGCAAACGGCGCAAACAGCTAAAGATGTAACTGAAATTGTAACGCTGCAGGAAGCAACCGCCAAAGAAAAACAGAAATCAACACAGAAGAAAACATGGATTTTTAAGGCCGACATGGTACGTGATTTTGCCTGGGGCAGCAGCCGTAAATTCATCTGGGACGCCATGCCGGCTTATGTGGAAGGGAAGAAAGTGATGTGCATGAGCGCATACGGCAAAGAAGCGTATAACCTGTACCGTAAGTACAGCACGAAAGCGGTAGCCCACACCATTAAGTCATACAGCAAATTCACTATCCCCTACCCTTACCCGGTAGCCCAAAGCCTGGAAGCTGCTAACGGTATGGAATACCCGATGATTTGCTTCAATTTCGGGCGATGCGAAAAGGACGGCACATACAGTGAAGGCACAAAGATTGGCATGCTGGGTGTGGTGATACATGAAGTAGGGCATAACTTTTTCCCCATGATCATCAACAGCGATGAAAGGCAGTGGACCTGGATGGACGAAGGCCTCAATTCGTTTGTTGAATACCTTACCGAAGAATTATGGGATAACAAATTCCCGGTTAGCAAAGGCCCGGCATACAAGATTGTAGATTACATGAAGCTGCCCAAAGACCAGCTGGAACCGATCATGACCAACAGTGAAAACATCATACAATTCGGCCCCAATGCATACAGCAAACCGGCTACAGGCCTCAACATCCTCCGTGAAACCCTCATGGGAAGGGAACTATTTGATTATGCTTTTAAGGAATATGCCAGGAGATGGGCATTTAAACATCCAACACCGGCCGACTTTTTCCGAACCATGGAAGATGCCAGTGCTGAAGACCTTGATTGGTTCTGGAGAGGCTGGTTTTATGGCACTGAGCCATGCGATATTTCCCTAGACACCGTTAAATGGGCCAACCTGAATACAGAAGTATCCACCCCGGTGAATACTCCCGAACGTACCATCACACAAAGGCCCGGTAAACCGATGCTCAATAATTTTGATGATATTTCAAAAATCAGGAACCGGGAAGACAAGAAAATAACTTTTGCTACCGATGCTGACCTGTCGCTCAGGGATTTTTACTGGCATTATGCCAGGGGTTCTGCAAAAGTGGATACTTCCGGTATTTCGGTTACCATACCGGCTGTTACCCAGGAAGTGCTTACCCCGGAAGAAAAAATTCAGATAGCCGGCGGAAAAAACCTGTATGAACTCACATTCAGCAATGTAGGCGGGTTAGTGATGCCCATCATCATTGAATGGACATATAAGGATGGAACCAAAGAAACAGACAGGATTTCTGCCTATGTATGGCGTAAGAATGAAAACAAGGTTACCAAAACCTTCCTGAAAGATAAAGAAGTAGTTTCCATAAAACTGGATCCCATGAGGGAAACCGCTGATATCAATGAAAAGAACAATAGCTGGCCGGCCATATCAGAACCTTCTAAGTTTCAATTATTTAAATCCAAATCAAATGCACCCAGAGGCGCCGGTGGCAGCCAGGGAAATCCAATGCAACGGGAAATAAAATAACCAGGTATTTAATTTAATAGAAAGCCGGATTTATTATAATCCGGCTTTTTGTTAAAACCGCTTCATATATAGAAATGATTGCATAATTTTATCATTCTGAATCAAATCAGGGTATTTTGTGCCCTCCATGCTTAAATTCCAATCCTTCCCAATATCACTATCCCTTTAAAAATGCATCAACGCTGTATGCAGGTTTTCTAGTGTAACCAATCCGCAAACCCCAAAAAAGAAAGCATTTTGTTTTACTCTACAAACCAATTTATCATGATCAATTCTACACTTACCCCCTCAAAGAAATTAGCATTTTTTTCGGTTGCCTTACTGGCAATTTTGGTTGTTTTTAATTCTAACAAAGTACAGGCACAGGCATTTTGCAATAATGAAGTGGTGCTTTGGTCTGAAGATTTCGGCACCGGCCTCACGCCCTCATCAGACCCCAACATAACCAGCCTGAATTACCAGGAAACCGGTATTTTAACGCAGGAAGGAACATATCGCATCGTAAATGTAGCAGATCAGAACCCAAACTGGTTTAAAACACCTGACCATACGCCCGGTGATGTTGATGGAAAAATGATTGTGGCTAACAGCAAGGCCGGCGATATATATATTAAAGAAAACAGCCGGCCTACCGGTTATCCGGCAGGTTTTTATTCTGTACATTTTTTCATGATGAATGTGAATTATTCCGGCAATTGCGGGCCAAACCCGGTTTTACCCCAACTGTCTATCAGTGCCGAATACCTGGATGCCAATAACAACTGGGTTCCATTACAAAATTCACCGGTAACCTCTGCCCTTATTCCGGAAACTTTTGATCCTGTTTGGATACATATGGGAGGAATATTCACCTTGCCGGTAACCGGAAATTTTTTGGTTACCAATATCAGGTTTACCATTACCGATGTTACCACTTCTACGGCTTGCGGAAATGATATAGCCATTGATGATATTAAATTTTCTACCTGCTCCGACGGTGGCCCGCTACCGGTAAGTTTCATTAACATAGCAGCCCAGAAAAAAGGAACCGGTGTTACTATTAGCTGGTCTACTGTTTATGAAGTGAACAATGATTTTTTTGAAGTGGAAAGAAGTAATGATGGAGGCCTCACCTGGACAACCGTAATCAAAACAACAGGAAGCGGCACCAGCAGCACCACGAAAAATTATACTGTTTACGATGCAAAACCTGTTCCGGGCACAAATTATTACAGGATCAGGCAGGTAGACCAGGACGGCAGTTCCAGGTATTCTTCAACCGTAGCCTATAAATTAACCATATCACATACCGATGTTTCTGTTCTTTCCAATCCATTTACAGCAGGCATTACCATTGATTTTCTAAGCCATAGCAACCAGGTTCTCAGCATACGCCTGTTTGACAATAATGGTAAACTCATTAACAGCCAGCAAATGAATATGGCCCGCGGAAGTTCAAGAAAAACAATAGAAACGCTAAACCTGGCCAGGGGAATCTATATACTGCAGATTTTAGACAAAAACGGGCAGGTACTATTTAAAGACAAACTGATTAAACAATAAATTTTTTCATAATTTGTTAATAAACCGGTACTTGTGACCGGTTTTTTTATACCCGCTTAACACCAAAAAGCTTGGATTTATAAAATTTGGGGGCTAATTTTACATCACTGAAACCAGGGGGCAGGATTTTATCCTCTCGTCACCCCAAAATGATAATCCGGCCCAATATCCCATCTCTTTAATGATACAACATAGAAGTTTGTATTATTATTTTGAACCAGATTCACCGAAAAGGTAAATAAGAATCATTTTTTTGCTTAATTATACAAACCTCTGTCATGAACAATATAACCCATGTAAGAAAAAAGGCAATTCCGCCAGGAATACTTGCCGCAATAGCTGCCTTTTCGTTTCTGTTACCGCTTAAATTGAAAGCGCAGTTATATTGCAACAATGAAACAATATACTTTTTTGAGAATTTTGGAACCGGAACTACACCCACTTCACATCCAAATATAACGAGCCTGCTAACTTACCAGGCAACCGGCGAAATGGAAACAGAAGGTATTTACCGGATTGCTAACAACACTTTTCAGAAAATAGAATGGCATACCGCCCCGGATTATACTGCATCAGATGTAAATGGAAGGATGCTACTGGTTAATGCAGGTACCATTGGCGCATTTTACCGCAAAATTGTAAACCTTCCCGGAGGATACACACCCGGATTTTATGGCGCAAGCCTGTATTTCATGAATGTAAATACACCGGGAACCTGTGAACCGAACCCGGTTTTACCCGGATTAACCATCAGGGTAGAATACCGCGATGAATTCAATAACTGGATTGAATTGATCAATTCTCCCATCGCTTCAGATATTATTCCGCAAACAGCAACACCTACCTGGGTAAAAATGGGCGGTGTTTTCACCTTGCCTTCAACCGGAAGTTTTGTTGTTACAGATATACGGTTGTCTTTATCTAATTCTGTTTTTGGCAGTTGCGGCAATGATTTTGCCATTGACGATATTAAACTGGCTTCCTGCCCGGATGGGGTTCCCATACCGGTAAAATTCCTGAATATTTCAGCACAGAAAAAAGGGACTGGTGTTAGCATTAACTGGGCAACAGCTACAGAAATAAATAATACGTATTTTGATGTTGAAAAAAGTATTGATGGCGGAAATAGCTGGGTTGCCATCAACCGTACCAAAGGAAGCATTAACAGCAGTGTAATAAGGAATTATGCAGCATATGATGCAAAACCTGCTATCGGAACAAACCTGTACAGGATAAAACAGGTTGATCTTGACGGCACTTCAAAATATTCAACAACCGTTTCATTCAAAATGGCCATTGAAAAAACAGCCATTTCTGTTCTTGCCAATCCTTTTACGTCAACCATTACGGTTGATTTCCTGAGCACGCGTAACCAGTTGCTCACAGCCCGCCTGTTTGATAATACCGGTAAAATGGTTATCAACCGGCGCATACCGGTTTCCGGTGGCAGTTCGCGGGAAACCATTGAAACAGGTAACCTGGCCAGGGGAATCTATATACTGCAGGTTGCAGATGAAAACGGCCAGGCGGTTTATCATGAAAAACTGATCAGGCAATAAATAAGATTATACTTACTTGAAATGAAACCGGCTCATATAATAATGAGCCGGTTTTGTATGTGTATGTTTTGTTTCAGGGGAATATTAAATAAGTAACCTTCACTACTGCTTACATCCCTTTGAATTGTATTCCATCAAGAAAAACATTCGTTTTTGTTTCAACCAGCTCTTTGGCCGATCTGGCATAAAGGAATATGATAAAATTCCCGTCGGTCCAGCTTTTTATTTTCAGGTTCATCCCGTTTTCATCCTTCCAGTAATCAATTATACCGTGTATGTTTTCCTTTCCCCTTAGCCGGTGCCCCTTGCCATAACCCACGGCAGATGTAACTTTAAACAGGGTCTTTAAATAGTCAAGATAACTAAGCATCACCGGCTCCACGTCATCTATTTTCAAATCAACCTGGTTAAGCTGCACACAAATCAACCCATAACCGGTTTCACCGGTTATACATTCTGCCGTATATATTTTTGATGAATCTTCACTGTAACTCACATTGAATGTGCCGGGGTCGCAGAAAAAATAGGCGGCACAGCCTGATTCGCCTATCGGGTACTTTTTTACTGACTGGCCATTACCCGAAGTAATACAAAACAGGCTTACTAAAAACAAAATGAATCTTATCATGTGCGTTTACATATAACAGTTAGTGAAGGGACATTATAACAAATACATAATCTTCTGTTGTATATCTCACAAGCCCGTCCTGCCGTCACGCAATGCCTTTTTCTTGCCTTTGTTCTTCCTTTCCCATTCCAGCATTTCGGCCGTTTTATCTACTTTCTTATCCTTATCCGGCGCCTTGGCAGAAACCTTAGCAGCTTCCGGAAGTACCAGGTTATTCCTATCCCACTTCTCTGTACGGATCACCCTCCCGGAACCCGGGTCATAATATTTCCATTCACCGTCTTTTACACTGTACGGTTCTGCTTTTACAATTTTGTAATCAACAATTTCACCGCTGCCGGTTCCGTAAACGGCTACCGTATCGTATGGGGCATCCGGATTATATCCTTTCCAGTATTCTTCCCGCTCCAGGTCTCCTAAAAAAGTAAAATACTGCTGAAGGCCGTCTTTGCCGCCATAAGTATAATGTTCCACCGCAATCAGGTCGCCTTCCAGGCTGTACTTCCGCCAGTAACCATGTTTTTCACCTTTCTTGTATTCTCCTTCCTCTTCGTAACCGGGGTTTCCCCTTAACTCCTCCACTTTTATGACCCACTTGCCATGTTTCTGCCCGTTTTCTTTGATTGCATTGATGGTATCTCCCTTTGCATTCAGCTTGTATTCCTTGTACTGGGCATTGCTGCCTGTTGCCAGTACAAACAGGCAAAACAACAAGATGGCGAATTTTGGATTACATACATTTTTCATACGCATATGTTGGATCAGTTTAATTTCCGGCTGATAAACAATTTTTTATTACAAAAATTGTATTCAAATTTACATCATTACTCATTTCACTAATTGTTAATTATACCTGCTTTTGAAAGACTTCAAAAAATATTACCTGGTTAATGCTTCACCGGAAGATGTATACAATGCCCTTACCAACGAAGCTACCATACAATTATGGAGCGGTGAAGAAGCCATAATGCCCCGGCAGCCCGGTTCGGAATTTTCGCTTTGGGGCGGAAGTATCTGCGGCATCAACCTCGAATTTGTACCCGGAAAAAAATTGGTACAGCAATGGTTTTTCGGCGAACAGGAAGAACCGTCTATCGTTACCATTATCCTGCATCCCGACAAAAAAGGAACATCGGTTGAATTAAGGCATACCAATATCCCGGATGAGGATTTTGATAATATCACATCTGGCTGGAACCTCCAGTATTTCGGTTCAATCATTGAATTTTATGAATAGACAATGCCAACTGCTTAATTAACATGCATGCCCGGTAAAAATTTTCTGTCAAGCGCTGTTACATTACCCGGAACCATTTCACGTATATTGAAAAATATCAGTATCCAGAAAAAGTTCCTGCAAGAGCATATTGCACCCATCATACAAAACTGCATGAACAATAATGACGGCAGTATTGATGACGGGGATATAAAAAAGATAAACAGTTATTACGGGCTGGCGGTTCCTGCTATCCTGGGCGAAGCATTTTGTGCTCTGCGGGGAACAGCCATGACGCATAGTGAAAGGCTGGCCAGTACTGCACAGGGCGCCATGACGGGCCTCTTTGATGATTTTTTTGATAAGGATTACCTGTCGGATGAAGCGGTTGAAAACATTATTAAAAACCAGGGGCAGGCCGGTAAAAAAAAATCAAACCAGGCGCTGTTTGATATTTTTTATAAAACCGCCCTTGCCCATGTTCCGGATAAGAAATTGCTGGTAAATGCATTGATAGATGTGTACAAAGCACAGGTTTTGAGTAAGAGGCAGGTAAACCCGCACATTGCAACTGACGAACTGCTGGATATCACCATGCACAAAGGAGGCAGTTCTGTGTTGTTTTACAGAACCGCATTTTCACCTGCTATCAGCAATGCGGAACATCAGCTCATTTTTAACCTGGGTGCCATGATGCAACTGGGCAATGATATTTTTGATGTGTATAAAGACAGGGAAAGCGGTATCAGCACTTTAATTACAAATGCCAGGCATATGGCAGATATCCGCCGGCTTTTACAAACAAGGCTGGAAACATATTTTGCCGATGCCTTTTCTCTGGGCTACCCAAAACGGAATACAAGGGCGTTCCTCGATATCATATCAATTGGCGTGTACAGCCGTTGTTTTGTTTGCCTCAACCAGCTTGAAAAAAATGAAAAAAAGAGTGGCGGCGTTTTTGATGTGCATGCATATACAAGGAAACAGCTTATCTGCGATATGGATACCAACATGAACATGCTTCAATCCGCCATCAAACATATCTTCGTGGTACCATAAAAAAATCCCTTTCCATAACCATGAAAAGGGACTTACAGATTTTTAGTACCATTTATTTTATTTCCAGTTTCAACAGGCTGGTATCGTCAATAAAGGCTTCCAGTTCATCTCCTACCACACATTCCCCAACACCTGCCGGAGTACCGGTAAATATCAGGTCGCCGATATTCAATGAAAAATAATTGGAAATATGTGAAATGATCTTGTCGAATGTAAATATCATATTCCCTGAATTTCCCTCCTGCACCTGTTCGCCGTTTTTCCGCAGCGAAAATTTAACCGATTTGGGATTAAAGCCCGGCGACACATCAATAAACTTACCAACAGCAGCCGAATTGTCAAATGCCTTTGCTTTTTCCCAGGGCAAGCCTTTCTGCCGGCATTCATTCTGTATATCCCTTGCGGTAAAATCGATACCTACTGTATAACCGTTATAATAATTTGCTGCATGGCGCTCCTGAACATATTTTCCGTTCTTGCAAACACGCAACACTATTTCACATTCATAATGGAGTTCATTGGTGAATTCAGGGTAATAAAAAGGGGTGTGCGATTGTAATAGGGCACTCTTGGGTTTCATGAAAACCACTGGCTCCTCCGGGATATCGTTACCAAGTTCCTTGGCATGGTCAGCATAATTTCTTCCAATACATATAATCTTCATGGCAACGCAGGTTTTTTAATTGGGTTTGGTTTAGAAAGCGAAAATAAAGAAAAACACATTAAAAAAACAATATACATTTTATTTATTATACGGGAAGGAAACTCAGGTTATTCACTTCGCTCATGGTCCTGTCTAAACCAATAGCAGCAAAGTTTTCAATTATTTCAACCGATTTTTCAATTTTATATTTCACAACCGGAATTTCTTCCTTGTACCATTTACCCAGCACAAAATCTGCCTGCATTCCTTTGGGAAAACTGTTTCCTATGCCAAAACGCAGTTTCGGGTAGGCGTCGGTTCCAAGTATGTTTTGTATATCCCTTAGCCCGTTATGTCCGGCATGGCTACCGGCAGCCCTTAACCGTATCTTATCCAGGGGCAATGAAAGGTCATCAACAACAGTGAGGGTATGAACCAGCGGTACCTTCTCCTTGTCCATCCAATATTTAAAAGCACGCCCGCTGAGGTTCATATAAGTAGTTGGGCAAATGCAGATGAAAACCTTCCCCTTCCATTTCACTTCGGCCATATAGGCAAGCCTGTCGGGTTTAAACATCCCGCCGTGTTTCATAACAAATGCATGAACCACATCAAAACCGATATTATGCCTGGTATTGGCATATTCATTACCAATATTGCCCAGGCCAACAAGTAAGTATTTAGACATCGGGGTAATTCAATATTTTACCGGGTAATGGTGAAGCAATCATCAGATCATCTCATTCAGGTGCTGCTGCAGGTCGGCATCGGTTTTTATTAGTACATCCCTTACCTTGCTCCCCTGGTTAGGCCCCACAATGCCTGCGGCTTCCAGTTGGTCCATCAGCCTGCCGGCCCTGTTATAACCCAGTTTCATCCTTCGCTGAAGCAGTGACGTACTGCCACTCTGGCTGCTTACAATGAGCCTGGCAGCGTCTTCAAACAGTGAGTCCTTGTCATTCATGTCAAATTCCCTTCCCTCTATCTCTTTTTCATCCACATACTCCGGGAGCAGGAATGCATCAGGATAGCCCCGCTGGCCTGAAATGAAATCTACAATCTTATCCACTTCCGGGGTATCCACAAAAGCACATTGCAGGCGAACGATATCGCCGTTATAGCTGATAAGCATATCCCCTTTACCGATAAGTTGTTCAGCGCCGCCAGCATCCAGGATGGTTCGGCTGTCTATCTTGCTGCTCACCTTGAATGCTATCCGTGCCGGGAAATTAGCCTTGATGGTACCTGTTATGATATTAACAGAAGGGCGCTGCGTGGCAATGATCAGGTGTATGCCGATGGCCCGGGCCAGCTGGGCCAGCCTGGCGATAGGCATTTCCACTTCTTTTCCCGCCGTCATGATCAGGTCGGCAAACTCATCCACTACCAATACGATGAAAGGCAGGAACTGGTGGCCTTTTTCAGGGTTCAGTTTCCTGGCTATGAACTTTTCATTATACTCCTTTATATTACGGCAACCGGCTTCCTTCAGCAGGTCGTAGCGGTTGTCCATTTCTATGCACATCGCATTAAGGGTATGAATTACCTTACGCGTATCCGTTATGATAGCATCTTCTTCACCGGGCAGTTTTGCCAGGAAATGTTTTTCAATGGTCCTGTAAATGCTCAGTTCCACTTTTTTGGGATCTACCAGTACGAATTTCAGTTGCGACGGATGTTTGGAATACAGCAATGAAACCAGGATGGCATTCAACCCTACCGATTTACCCTGGCCCGTGGCACCCGCCATCAGCAGGTGCGGCATGCTGGCAAGGTCTACAATGAAATTCTCGTTGTCAATTTTTTTACCAATGGCAATGGGCAGCGAGAAACTGTTCTTCAGGAATTTTTCGGAAGAAAGCAGTGTCTTCATGCTTACCAGCGTCTTTTTCGCATTAGGCACTTCAATACCGATGGTTCCCTTTCCTGGAATAGGCGCAATGATCCTGATACCCAGCGCCGCCAGGCTGAGGGCGATATCATCTTCCAGGTTCTTGATCCTGGATATGCGTACACCCGCCGCGGGTATGATTTCATACAAGGTAACCGTTGGGCCAACGGTAGCGGATATACGCTGTATGGTGATGTCGTAATTCTTCAGCGTACTGATGATCTGGTTCTTGTTGTTTTCCAGTTCATTGGCATCCTGCACAATCTTTTCACTGCCATGGTTTTCCAGCAGGTCGAGCGAAGGGTATTTATAATCACGCAGGTCAAGCACCGGGTCGTAAGGTTTCAGTTGCTTTACCTTTTCGGCTGTCAGGGGTTCTGAAGCCGGCTTGTCTTCTACGGTTTTAATTTCCAGTTCCAAAGGGGAAACACTGGCCGACTTATTGCCGGACGCTGGTATTTCCGGTGCTTTTTCCGGTACTGCCGGTTTCAGATCTATTACAGGTTCAGGGGCTGCAGCCGGCATTTCCTTTTCCACCATTTCCAGCTTATTGGGAACATTTTCCGCTTCCGGCTCCTTAACCGGAACCATGGCTGCATTTCCCTTCATGCTGTTACCCTTCATGGCGGCATCAATCGTATCTTCTTCATCGGGCCATTCTTCGCGTGCCATGCTTTGTAATTCAGCATTATCTGCTTCTTCCTGTTTTTTTGATTTTCCGGGTAAG
>CALKVC010000058.1 GCA_937996595.1 uncultured Chitinophagaceae bacterium | reverse complement strand
TGATCGTTTACCTGTTTTTCCGCGACTGGCTCATCGCATTGAGGCCCCTGATAGACATTCCCGTTTCGCTGATTGGCGCATTCTTTATTATGTACCTGAGCGGCTTCACCATAAATGTACTTACGCTGCTGGCCATCGTACTGGCAACCGGGCTGGTGGTTGATGACGGTATTGTGGTTACGGAAAACATTTACAAAAAGATGGAGAAGGGAATGAATAAATGGCAGGCGGCCAGGGATGGATCAAAAGAAATCTATTTTGCCGTTATCGCCACTTCCATCACACTGGCCGTGGTATTTCTGCCGATCATATTCCTGCAGGGCTTTGTAGGCAGGCTGTTCCGTGAATTTGGTATCGTGGTTGCGGGTGCCGTACTCATTTCAGCATTCGTTTCACTCACGCTTACCCCGGTATTAAACGTAAAGCTGGCTGGTAAAACACATAAACATTCGGGTTTCTATAATGCTACTGAACCCTTTTTCAGGGGAATGGAAAATGGATACAGGAAAATGCTGCAGGCATTCATGAAAGTGCGCTGGCTCTCCTTTCCGATTGTATTGCTTTGCTTTGGAATCATATTCTTTATAGGGAACAGCCTCCAATCTGAACTGGCCCCCATGGAAGATAAGAGCGGTTTTCGTTTAACCGTTACCGCACCCGAAGGAACATCGTATGATGCCATGGATAAATACATGGACAGGCTGATCAATTTCCTGAAAGATTCTGTTCCGGAAAAAAAATACCTGGTAAGCATGACTGCCCCGGGATTCACAGGTTCCGGTTCTGCCAACTCAGGGTTTGTACGCATAGCACTGGTAAACCCGGATGAGCGTGAAAGGAGCCAGCAGGATATTGTAAGTTGGGTCAATAAGAAACTGCCACGTTTTAATGATGGCCGTTCATTCGCCATACAGGAACAGACTATTTCTGTTAACAGGAGAAGCGGTCAACCGGTACAGTTTGTCATACAGAATACCAATGCTGATAAGATAAAGACGGCGCTGCCAAAAATATTGGAAGCAGCTAATAAAAGCAATGTATTACAGGGAGTGGACGCCGACCTTAAATTCAACAAACCGGAAATACGTATTACCATCGACCGTTTAAAAGCGAGTGAACTGGGTGTAAGCGTTCAGGATATTTCCCAAACATTGCAGCTTGCATTAAGCAACCAGCGGATGGGGTATTTTACCAAAGACGGTAAGCAATACCAGGTAATCGGCCAGGTGGAAAGAATCAACCGCGACGACCCCGGTGACCTGGAGAATATTTATGTAACCAATAATAAAGGCCAGTCCATCGCCCTTATAAACCTGCTTAATATTTCAGAAGATGTAACACCACCCACTTTATACCATTTCAACAGGTTCAGGTCTGCCACCATATCTTCCGGCCTGGCGGATGGTAAAACCATTGGCGACGGCATCAATGAGATCAGGGCAATAGCCGACAGCGTATTGGATGACAGTTTCCGCACATCCCTGGCCGGTCCTTCGCGTGATTATGCCGACAGTTCGGGCAATACCATGTTTGCTTTCATACTCGCGCTGGTCCTGATATTCCTCGTACTGGCAGCACAGTTTGAAAGTTTTATTGATCCGTTCACCATCATGATAACCGTGCCGCTGGCTTTGGCCGGAGCCATCCTCTCGTTATGGATATTTGACCAGACCATCAATATCTTTTCACAGATTGGCATGATCATGCTCATCGGGCTTGTAACCAAGAACGGTATCCTGATTGTGGAATTTGCAAACCAGAAACAACTGGCAGGTGAGAAAAAACTACCGGCCGTTATTGAAGCATCTATCGCCCGTTTCAGGCCGATCCTCATGACCAGCCTGGCCATGTCGCTGGGCGCATTGCCGCTGGCTTTATCACTGGGTGATGCGGCAACCAGCCGCATGCCATTGGGTATAGTAATTGTTGGCGGTGTGATGTTCTCCCTGTTACTTACATTATTTGTAATTCCGGCCATATATTCATACCTGTCTACCAGGAAAAAAAGGAGTGAACTGGATAACATCCCAGCTGACACACATACAGTATAAATTATAACTATAATGCGTAAACGCTTTATAACTGCCCTCTTCATTTTTAACTTCTTAACCGGGTATACCGGAACCGCACAACAGCGGATGCTTACGATAGAGGAAGCCGTTGCCGCCGCTCTTAAAAACAATTTTGATATACTGCTGCTTAAAAATGATTCCGCGGTATATGCACTTAATAACAGTTATGCAAAAGCGGCTTTCCTGCCCAGGTTTAATGCGAGCTCAGCCGTACTTTTCAATAACAATAACCTTAAACAGAAACTGGCCGACGGTTCCGAAAGAAAACAGAACGGCATACGCAGCAGTAACATTAATGCTTCGGTAAATATGAACTGGACCGTTTTTGACGGCTTCAGGATGTTTGCAACGCGTGATAAACTGGCTGAATTTGTAACACTTGGGAACCTTACCATTAAAAACCAGCTCATCAATACCATATCAGATATCATCAAGACATACTATAACATAGTTCGCCAGAAACAACAACGCAAAGCCATTGAAGAGCAGATGGGCATCAATGAAGAAAGGGTGAAGCAGGCTGAAAAAAAACTCAAAGTGGGCCTGGGCGCCAAACCGGAACTGCTGCAGGCTAAACTTGACCTGAATGCCCAAAAGGCAGCATTGCTTCAGCAATTAACACTCATTGAAAAACTGAAAGACCAACTGAACCAACTGATGGTATTTGAACCGGGCACAACCTATGATGTAGCTGACAGCATTATATTCGACAACACACTGGTAGCCGGTGACATATTCAGCAGTGCAGAAAAAAACAACACTGAATTACAGGTTGCCAAACAAAATATACAATTGGCTACCACCACACTCAGGGAAAGAAAAGCAGACCGTTTCCCTGTTGTATCACTTAACAGCGCCTATAATTACAACAAAACTTCAAATAAGCTGGTGGTGAACAACTTTACGCCGCTATTCAACCGGAACCATGGTTTCAATTATGGCGTAAGCATCAGCATTCCCATACTGAACAGTTTTACGGTTAAACGGCAGATAAAGGAAGCTAAGCTGGATATAGAATACCAGCAACTGATATATGATTACCAGAAAAGCAAAATCAACATCGCCATAAGCAATGCATATAAAGATTATGAACTGCAAAAGAAAACGCTTGAACTGGAAGAATCCAATATAATACTCGCAAAAGAAAACGTATATATTGCCGTAGAACGTTTGAGATTAGGTATTTCCACTTCACTTGAATTAAGGGAAACCCAAAAAAGCCTGGAAGATGCCTATAACCGCCTCATTGCAGCAAGATATAATACAAAAGTGGCCGAAACAGAATTACTGAGGCTTAGGGGAAGCCTGGTTAAATAATGCAACTGATATTATTTGTAACTTACCGGGTATTTCCACAGGCAGCATTGCACCTGGTACAGAAAACTCAAAAAATAAACCAATGCAACCACTCGTAGGCATAATCATGGGAAGTGAAAGCGACCTGGAAGTAATGCAGGGAGCATCTGACATGCTGAAGAAATTTGACGTACCGCATGAAATGACCATAGTTTCGGCACACCGAACACCAGACCGCATGCGAACCTATGCCCTGGGAGCCAAAGCCAGGGGATTACGGGCAATCATTGCAGGTGCCGGTGGAGCAGCCCATTTACCAGGTATGGTTGCATCCTATACAACCCTTCCTGTTATTGGTGTTCCAGTAAAATCATCTAATTCCATTGATGGATGGGATTCGGTTTTATCCATATTACAAATGCCCACAGGCGTTCCCGTTGCCACGGTTGCCCTAAATGCCGCAAAAAATGCCGGTATACTTGCAACCCAGGTGATAGCTGCCTATGATGAAAACCTTTCTCAAAAACTGGCAGAATACAAGAAAGAATTGGAAAAACAAGTGCTTAATATGGCCGCAAAAATGTAAGTAATGATGCGGGTTTTCATATTGTGCAAGCCTGCTTAAGGCTGTTCTTCCAATATACAAAACTGCTGTTCAAAACCTCCTGAATTATCTAATAATTTAAGCATAATTCCGCTTCCCCATCTTGAATAATATGGCAGTAAATTATCAATGCGTTCCTGCAGGGTTCCGCCCGGGAAAAGCGCTTCTTTAATTTTTCCCGCCTGAATTAATTGTATCTCAAACTTTTTCTTTTCGGCACGGAATATCTTTTTCTCCAGTTTGTCAATTTTTCTCAATGCCTGCACTTTCAAAGCTTCCACATGGCGCTGTAAGGTAAAATCCACCGCTGTGGCTGTATCCTGCATCTTTTCATATAAACCGGCCATTGATTCTTTTTCTGCCTCCAGGTGTAAATCGAGTGAAGATTCTTTTTTTACCAATAATGCAAAAATGTCATTGGCAGGTCTGAAAAAATCTTCCGGTTGCATACCCATGGCCGATATCTTACGGGCAACATCTGCCGGTATTATCATAAATGAATTTCTTAATACCAACACAGGAAATGTTACTGATACAGCCTCAAAAACCTTTTTCAATTCAAGCCAGTATGCCAGTTCTCCGCCACCGCCGATAAATGCCACATTTGGCAATACCAATTCCTGGTATACAGGCCTGAGGATCACATTCGGGCTAAACCTTTCCGGATGCTGGGATATTTCGATATCCATTTCATCCTCTGTAAAAAACAGTGGCGTATTCAGTACCGTGTAACCGCCATCCTTTGCCTCAATCCTTTCACGCAAATCCCCTTTCAGGTAAAACATATTTATTTCGCGGCCATATACCTGCACTTTATATTCCTGTGGCAATGCTTCAATAGTTTCTTTTACCAGCTTATTGGAAAAACGTTCTTTCAGTTCTTTCTTAATAACAGGTACAAACGCTGTTTTTAAAGAAGCGCTATCTGGCAGGAAAATAACCAGTCCAAATTCGGCAAATAATGTATTCACCAGTTCAAATGTTGCCTGCTCAATGGTCTTGTTTATCGAATAACATTTTCTTACCAGCGATAAGATCTCTGTTCCATATTGTTCAACCGACAATTGCCCTTCTAATTCATTTATCAAACCTATAAACGCCTGGTCAACCAACATCCTGCCCACCGCCCCTTTCTGACTGGTTTCCCATTTATATTCTTTCCCATTAACCATCACTGTCCCCAGTTCATCCAGGTCGGCATCTTCACTACCCATATAATAAACCGGAACAAAATGTTGTTCAGGTATCGCTGTATTTAATTCATCTGCCAGTTTAATCGCATGCAGTATTTTATATATGAAATACAGGTGACCTGTGAAGATATTAGGCTGATGCGCCGTACATATGGTATACGTATTGGCAAGGGACAGAGAATCAATATTGGCTTTCACCAACGCTGATGTTTCGGTTGACCGGTATTGTTTTCGCAAAGCATCAACCAATAAACTCCTGTTTACAAAAAAACCATTCCTTGATTCAATATTTTTCCTGATACCGTCAATCCCATAATGACCGTTATGGAAAGGCCTTAACCTGCCTGCATCCTCCAGGTAATCCAATACCATTTCGGAAAATGCACCTGTATCTTTATAAGGAATATACTTTGCTTTAAAACTCATGAGTAATGACTATAAACTCCTTTTATTTGTAACGGTAATTTCAGTTATGAAGATAATACTTGTTTAAACCCGGTTGATACGATCCTGATAAAATGAAAAGTACTGCTTTCAAAACCGCTTGCCTGGTCTCGTCAAACCTCAAACCTCAAACTTCAAACCTCAAACTATAAACTATTAACCACCTCCCCTTCCAAATCATAATCAAACGCCTTTGTTATGCTAACCTGAACAAACTCACCTATTTTCAGTTTTCCGGTGCTGTTAATGATCACTTCATTGTCCACTTCCACACTATCAAATTCAGTGCGGCCAATATACCGGCCAGCCTCTTTACGGTCAATCAACACTTTCAAAATCTTACCTACTTTTTCCTGGTTCTTTTGCAGGCTTATTTCCTGTTGCAGTTCCATTATTTCCTGTGCCCTGGCTTCTTTTTCTTCAGGTGGCACATCATCAACCAGGTTATAGGCATCAGTTTGTTCTTCATGGCTGTATGTAAAAATGCCCACCCTGTCAAAACGCATCCGGGTTAAAAAGTCTTTCAATTCCTCCACATCTTCCCTGGTTTCGCCCGGGAAACCGGCAATCAGTGTTGTGCGTATACAGATACCCGGTATGCGGTTACGGATTTCTGTAATAAGCGTTTCCATCTCTTCTCTTGTAATCTGGCGCTTCATGGCTTTCAGCATATTGTTGGAAGCATGCTGTAAGGGTATGTCAAGGTAATTACAGATATTGCCGTGCTCCTTCATCACATCAATGATCTCCAGGGGGAACTTTGATGGATATGCATAATGCAGCCTGATCCATTCCAATCCCGGCACATCTGCCAGTGCATGCAATAATTCAGGTAATTTTCGCTCTTTGTAAATATCCAGTCCATAATAAGTAAGTTCCTGGGCAATCAGCATAATTTCTTTCACCCCTCTTTTTACCAGTTGCGTTGCTTCATCAACCAGCGATTCAATGGTTCGGCTAACATGGCCGCCCCGCATTAACGGAATGGCACAGAATGAGCAGGTACGGTTACAACCTTCACTGATCTTCATATAGGCATAATGCTGAGGGGTACTGAGCAACCGTTCGCCAACCAGTTCCCCTTTGTAGTCGGCATCAAACCGCTTGAGGATCAGGGGCAATTCCATGGTTCCGAAAAAAGCGTCCACTTCCGGAATTTCTGTTTCCAGGTTCTGCCGGTAGCGTTCACTCAGGCATCCGGTAACATATACTTTGTCAAGTTTCCCCTTTTTCTTCAGTTCCACATTATCCAGGATGGTATTGATGCTTTCCTCTTTCGCCTTTTCAATAAAACCACATGTGTTTATGATTACAATATTGTGGTCTTTTTTGGCGTTTTCATGAACGGTATCAATATCATTTGCCAGCAACTGGCCGCTCAGCACTTCGCTGTCAACCATGTTTTTGCTGCACCCGAGGGTAATGATGTTGACTTTATCTTTCCTGGTTGTTTTTGTCTTCATAAATATGCGGGCAAAGGTAACAAAAGAAATGGCTAAGCCTTACGATGACATACATGCAGCTATAAAACGCTGAAAACTAATAACTGTAGCCAAATATTATTGTTTGTACGACAAGTCGCTGTTAAAAAATTATTATTTTTACAACCATGAAATTGAAAGTTGCGGTCCTTGATCTCTATGAAGGCGTTGCCAACCAGGGCATGCGATGTATTCGGGAGATATTGAACCAATTCGGTGAAATCAATCATATAGATGTTGAGGTGGATGAATTTGAGGTGCGGATTGAAAAGCAGGTTCCCGGAACCGACTATGATATTTATATATCAAGCGGTGGACCGGGCAGCCCGTTAGATAGCGAAGGAAGCGATTGGGAAAAAGTATATTTTACATGGCTGGCCCAGGTGGAGGCATTTAACGCAGACCAGGCTAATACCATTAAAAAACAGGTTTTCTTCATCTGCCATTCTTTCCAGCTTGCCTGCAGAAACTATGGCTTAGCCGAAGTTTCAAAAAGAAAAAGCACTTCCTTTGGCGTATTTCCCGTGCATTATCTTTCAGACGCGGAAAATGAACCCATTTTTGCAGGATTGCAGGATCCGTTTTATGCAGTGGACAGCCGCGATTACCAGGTTATTGAACCCC
>CALKVC010000057.1 GCA_937996595.1 uncultured Chitinophagaceae bacterium | reverse complement strand
CATTTGTTATAATATTCCAGCAAGATTTTGTCTCTTACCGGTGCACCAACAATATAACCCAATTGTTCCAGGAACACTTCCCCTATACTGTATGATGCCACGCTGTATGCAAAATTTGAATTGTAGTGATCGCTATGTGTGGAAAGCGGTTCTTCCAGGCCTGACTGAATCAAACGGAAATAACTGTTATAGGCGCCTGAATGGTCTTCCGGCAAAACATGCTCAACCAGTTCCTTCAAAGCCTTGTTATCAGGCCTGTTCTTAAGTGTATCGCGGTATTCCTGCAGAGACGACCGTTTATAATAGAACTTGGTAACCAGGTCTTCCGCATAACTGGTAAAACCTTCATCCATCCAGGGGTACAGGCTTTCGTTGGTACCCAGCATCATCTGGTACCAGCTATGCAGCCATTCATGAATAACGGTGCCCAGCGATGAAGTATGAATGAGGGTGGCCATCGGGTATTCCATACCACCGTCGCCGCCCTGTATGAAAGAATATTGAGGATAAGGGTATTTGCCGAAATTCTTTTCAATAAAAGGCAGCATTTCCGCAGTCGCATCGCCAATCTTCGCCCATGCTTCATCGTTAGCTTGCTTTCCAGGCTTGAATTTGTAAATGGTATGTATTACCGGGCCGTATCCAGGTGTTTTCTTTACGAGGTGTCTGTAATCGGGATCAGCAGCCCATACAAAATCATGAATGTTGTTTCCGGTAAAGTGCCAGTTCCGTTTCGGGGTAGTAATTTCTTTCAGTTCTGTTCCCGGTTTATCGTATCCCCATCCTATTTCAGCGGCGTTTACCAAAACACCGGTTGCGCCTATCTTGTAAGACTTGTCTATATTGATCATTACATCAAAATCGCCCCACACGCCGTAAAATTCGCGAGCCACATAGGGTGTAGGGTGCCAGCCATCATTGTCGTACTCGCACATCTTCGGATACCATTGGCTCATACTGTACCTAACACCGGTACCGGGGTTATCCCGTCCGCTGCGGCGCACCTGTAATGGGACCTGGGCTTCAAATTCCATTTCAAATACCACTTTTGATTTTGGTAAAATCGGTTTTGTAAGGTTCACCTCCAGTATTGTTTCATGGTACCTGAAAGGCTGTTCCACACCATTCATTTTCAGGGAAATGATTTTCTGGTAACCGATCTCCTCTTCTTTCAGTTTCATAATTCGGTCCCTCACCCTTCCATCCCAATCGGGGCGGCCATTTGTAAGCACTTTACCCAGTTCCCTGCTGCGTACATCCATGCTGCTGTTTGGCTGAAAGGCATTCCAGTATAAATGATAAAATACCTTACCCAGTTTATCAGGTGAATTATTTACATACTCCAGTTTCTGTTTACCCTTAAAGCGGTTACTTACAACATCCATATCTATATTCATATTATACTTTACCCGTTGCTGCCAGCGGTCTGGCTGTGCCGAAGCAACGATAAACAGGGAGATGGAAATAACAAAAACGGAAACTGATTTATAATTCATACTGCAATCTATTTATGGCAAAAATCGGGAAAAAACAGTAGTTAATGTTGTTAATCGGATGAACGGCACCCGTTTTGGGCAGTTTTAATTACCCATTAACTTCTTATTGAAATTTATTAAAAGCTTAAACAGGTCTTCGTGTTCCAGCAATGGCAACGTTTCGGGCCGGTCGTATATATCATGATATGCTTTGATACCGCCCAGTGTGTAAAAGAAAAAAGCCGGTACGCCTTTCTCTGAAAAAAAATAATGATCGCTATTCGCCGCTTTACCACGAGGATTAATTTTAACCAGCAGCTTTAATTCATCATTTACTGCATTCATCATGGCAAATTCGGCGGGATATTCTGTAGCATTTACTACAGTAATGCCTTCGTCGCCTGTACCGGCCAGGTCTGTATTAACCAGGAAGCGTACCTGCTTTAACGGTACAAGTGGTTTTTCTGTAAAGAACTGCGAACCAACCAACCCAGCCTCTTCGCCGGCAAAGCAAATGAACCCGATACTGTAATCCGGCTGATTGGTTGCATAATATCTTGCCAGGTTCATGAGTAAAGAAACCCCGCTTGCATTGTCATTGGCACCGGGGAAATAGGTTTCCGCTCCCATTCCGCCAAGGTGGTCGTAATGAGCAGTAATCAATATAACTGAATCAGGTTTTCGTTTACCGGTTACCATTCCGCAAATATTTGAAGCACCGAACTTCCTGATAAACTTGCTTTCTATGTTGGCCCCGTAATTTTCCGGATACCCGTTTATAGATTTCTTATCGATATGAACCATGCTGAAATCCGCAGCATCCTGTGAAACAGACCAGGTAAGCTTGTCCTCCAGGCGAACTATGAACCTGTCTTCCGGGTTGATGAAGCTCACACTGTCTTTCCTGATCAAACTTCCTGTTTTCCTGATACCTTTTGCTGCCGGATCTACAATAAAATCTTTTCCCGGCAACAGGTTTTTCCCATTTATGCTTAACTCCATCTTTCCGGGGAAACTATTTACCGGGTAAGAAAACTCCTGGTAATATGACTTTCCTGACATTGGTTTTATGCTATACCGCTTAAATTCCCCGGCAATGTATGCTGCCGCCTTTTCCATGCCATTATTCGTGTAGCCCCTGCCCCAGAAATACGGAGAGGTAAGCGTATCAACCATTTGCTTTCCAAAAGAAACATCCTGTGCAAACAGGTTAGCAGATGTAAAAAAAAACAGCGTTACAATAAGTAATCTCATCATGATAGCATTGAAAATAACTTAATTAAGATTCATAAAACAGGGAAAACTAACCAACGTTCATTTTCCATGTTTTATGCAAAGGAAATGATTATGATTTGCCAGCCACTACAATAACAATCTCACCTTTCACCTGCCTGTTTTTAAAGTAATCATGTACCTCCTGCAAAGAGCCTCTTTTATTTTCTTCAAATTTTTTACTCAATTCCCTGCTTACACAACAAGGCCTGTCTGCACCAAAATACCCGCAAAACTGCTCCAGGGTTTTTACAAGCCGCATGGGGCTTTCATAAAATACCATGGTACGCTCTTCCTGCGCTAATTTTTTTAACATGGTTTGCCTTCCTTTTTTCAATGGAATGAACCCTTCAAAACAAAAACTGTTTATTGGCAACCCGCTGTTAACCAATGCAGGTACAAAAGCGGTAGCGCCGGGAAGGCATTGCACGTCAATGCCATTTTTTATACATTCCCTAACCAGCAAAAAAGCCGGATCGCTGATACCGGGTGTCCCTGCATCTGTGATCAATGCCATTGTTTTTCCTGCGGCAAGCTGATCTGAGAGATGGGCTAATATCTTATGCTCATTATGCTGATGATAGGGGGATACGGGTTTATGAATCTGATAATGCTTTAATAATACAGAGGACGTTCGGGTGTCTTCTGCCAGGATCAGGTCTACATGCTGCAAAATATCAACGGCCCTGAATGTGATATCAGCGAGGTTGCCTATAGGAGATGGAACGATGTAAAGCATAATAGCAGTTAGTTAGCAGGTGATAGCTGTTAGCAAAAACCAAGACAATACTAATGGCTAATCACTAAAAGCTAATGCCCTTAGTTTTAGTTAATCGCTATTTCATAAACTTCCATCACCGGGTTGGCAAGAAATTTTTTAGCGGCATCAGACGCCAGTTGCATGGCTGATTCCTTATCGGCTGCTTCTATTTTGAGGTCTATATGTTTCCCGATCCTCACATCAGAAACATCAAGTAATCCAAGGTTTTTCAATCCACCCAATACAGCTTTTCCCTGTGGATCCAGGAGGTCTTTTAAAGGCATCACTTTAATCTGTGCAGTATATGTCATGTCAACTGTTTTTAAAAATGAAAGATAAAATAATGTAGGAAATGAATGTTACCGGTACAGCTACCCAATGTAAAAAAATGGCAGCAATAACAGTAACCAGCAACAGGATTAGTTTTGGCAGGTTGCTTTTAGCT
This sequence comes from uncultured Chitinophagaceae bacterium, assembly GCA_937996595.1. Lineage (GTDB taxonomy): Bacteria > Bacteroidota > Bacteroidia > Chitinophagales > Chitinophagaceae > Ferruginibacter. The sequence continues at coordinate 2,707 of CALKVC010000057.1, read as the reverse complement.
GAAAAATTCCTGAATTTCATGGCCATCATGGGAATATTACTTACCATAAGCCATGATAACACAAATGTTATGGCATATAAAAACCATTTGTTCAGCAATATGACGGAAACAAATTCATACTCAGCATACCAGTATATAAGTGGAAAAGATGCAACCAGCAGGCCCATGGCGGGTGTTGGCACGCCTTTAAAACCATATTGCTGTGATTGGTCGAGGTTGAATTTTGCCAGCCTGTAAGCGGAAGCGCCGGCCAGTATGAAAACCGGAACGAGGTAAATAACCGGTACATCCATCCCCGATTCTTCCTTTGCATAACTCATACGCAGGAACTGGTATATAATCATGGCCGGCGCAACGCCAAAGCTCACCACATCGGCCAACGAGTCAAGCTGTTTCCCCATGTCAGATGTTGCATTGAATAACCTGGCTACAAATCCGTCGAGGAAATCTACCAGGGCTGACAGGCCGATAAAAAGGGAGGCCAGCCATATTTTTTCCGGGATATCTACAAACTGGGCTCCATCCGGTGAGTACTGGATACTGATACCGTTTTGCAAAATGGCCACAATGGCGAGGCACCCGAAAAAAAGGTTCAGCAGTGTGAAAATATTGGGGATTTGTTTCATGCTGTTATAAAAATTGAAAACAAGAAACCGGGATAACCCGGGAAATGGAATTCCACTAATACATGCTTGCAAAAAAACTGCTAACAAAGCATGTATACTTAACAGTTAGGCAATCAACGCTTCATCAACGCTTCAATTTCCTCAACGGTTATTGGAATGTTCTTCATCAGGTCTTTATTGCCATTTCTTGTTATCCAGAAATTATTCTCGATACGCACACCCATTTTTTCCTCTTCAATATAAATGCCGGGTTCAATGGTAAAGACCATACCGGCTTTAACAGGCTCAGTCCGTGTACCCAGGTCATGTACGTCAATACCAAGGTGATGCGAAATGCCATGATACAGGTATTTGCGGTAAGCCCTGTTTTCAGGATCCTCGTTCTTAATATCCGATTTCCTTAAGAGGCCGATCTTCTGGAACACAACAGTGGCTTCATCGCCCACTTTTTCGGTGTAATCAATAATGCTTATACCGGGCTTAAGGATACTGGCCGCATAATGATGCAGGTGAAGGCAGGCATTATAAACGGTTTTCTGACGCCTGCTGAATTTGCCGCTAACCGGCACCGTCCTGGTAAGATCGGCTGTATAATTGCCATATTGGGCACCAAAATCCATCAGCAGCAATTCGCCGTCTTTACATTCCTGGTTGTTTTCAACATAATGCAGGGTCCTTGCCCTGTCGCCGCTGGCGATGATAGAACCATAACCAGGTCCGGTTGACCGTTGTGACAGGAACGAATGATATATTTCAGCTTCTATTTCATACTCCATTACGCCAGGCCTGATAAACGACAACAGCCTCCGGAAAGTGTTATCCGTGATGTCAATCGCCTTTTGTATCACTTCCACTTCCAGCGCCGATTTTATAGCACGCAACTCTTTCATGACCTTTGCACTGCGCCTGTACTGGTGAAGCGGGTAACGCTGTTTCATCATTTCTGCATAACGGTAATCCCTAACGGCAACCAGGTTCGCCTTACGGTCGTTTTCATTGCTGTTCAGATATATGTTGTCGGCCAGGTGAATCCAGGGCTGCAGTAACCCATCCAGCGTATCCAGCCACACAATGGTTTGTATACCAGAAATGGCCCTTGCTTCATCTACTCGTAACCGGTGCCCGTCCCATTTTTCCTTCAACTCATTCGGCCTTACGAGTACAAGCACTTCCCTGTATTTCGGATCGGGATTATCCGGAAACAGGATAACCATGGAATCTTCCTGTTCTATGCCGCTGAGCCAGAAAAGGTCTGAATTTTGTATAAACCTGTGCAACTGGTCGCCATTGGCCGGCAATTCATCATTGCTGTTGAAAATGGCTATGGATCCTTTCTCCATCCTGGCTACGAACCTTGCCCGGTTCTGAATGAATATCTCGGCATTAAGGGGTAAATATTTCATTGTATGTGTTTGTTTGTAAATGAAGCCTGCATTTTAAAAAATCGTATTGCAATATACGTTTTAATAATACTTTATATAATATACGTGCACATTTGTCGCAAATAAAAATATACGTCTTTCAATAATTTTCCTGATTACCAATACAAACTTTAATTAAACCCATTCCTGATTAATAAAATAAAGGACAAACATGGCAAATGTTTGAAAAACAGGTATAAAGGCCTGACCGTGAATATTTTTTTTAAATTAACGAAATATTACCTTTGTGCCCGAACAAAAAAGCTTGCTATGTCAATAAACATTATGCTGGAAGCGCCATTGGGTGCTTTGGCATCCTTGGGCCTGCGTACAACAGAGCCTGTACATTACCAATTAAGCCCTTCAGAATTAAGTGAACAAACGCTCAAACGCAATGAAGGTGTTCTAAATGATACCGGAGCCCTGGTGATAAATACGGGTAAATTCACCGGCAGGAGCCCCAAAGACAAGTTTACCGTAAAAGATGAATTAACGGCGGATACCGTTCACTGGAACAAGTTCAACATACCCGTGGATGAACAGGTTTTCCTCAGCCTTAAAGAAAAGCTGACCAGTTACCTGTCAGATAAAGAAGTTTGGGTACGGGACTGCTTTGCCTGTGCCGATGAGAATTTTCGTTTAAGCCTTCGGGTTATTAAT
>CALKVC010000056.1 GCA_937996595.1 uncultured Chitinophagaceae bacterium | reverse complement strand
ATCGATTGCGGGGGCCTTTTTTGGGTACCTTTTTGGGCAAGCAAAAAGGTACAAACCCTAATTTTAAAGAAATTGCATAAAATATTTTAATATCCATAAGCTCAACACATTATTTAAAAAAGATTCAATAAAATTATATTAATAGCGCAACATATCAAGATAATATCATGAGCAAACAAATAACCATCATCGGCGCCGGGCTTGTCGGCTCCCTGTTGTCAATCTACCTGAGCAAACGCGGTAACAAGGTTACCATTTACGAACGAAGGCCCGATATGCGGAAAGAAGCCATCAGCGCAGGTAAATCCATCAACCTGGCATTAAGCGACCGCGGCATAAAAGCGCTGGAAGAAGTGGGTATCATGGATGAGATACGAAAGATTGCCATTCCCATGCATGGAAGGTTTTTGCATAATGCCGATGGGTCTACCGCCTACCAGGCTTATGGTAAAGAAGGCCAGTTCATCAACTCTGTTTCCAGGGGCGAATTAAACCGCAAACTGATGGACCTGGCCGAAAATAATGGCGTAAAAATCCTGTTCAATGAAAAATGTGAATCGGTAAACTGGCAAACCTATGAAGCCATTTTTTCCAATTCGGAAAAAACATGTACCAGCCAGGTGAAATCTGACCTGCTGTTTGCCAGTGATGGTGCATACTCTGCCGGCAGGCTCAGTTACCAGCTTCACCACGACCGGTTTCAATACCAGCAATACTATATAGATTTCGGTTATAAGGAATTGAACATACCGCCCGGCGCCAACGGCAGTTTCCAGTTAGAAAAAAATGCCCTCCATATCTGGCCCAGGGGCAATTATATGTTAATCGCCCTGCCCAATACCGACGGCAGCTTCACCTGCACGCTGTTCTTTCCTTTTGAAGGTACCCCATCATTTCAAACGCTGGATACCAAAGAAAAAGCACGCGCCTTTTTCAATGAAACCTTTGCAGACGCTTCGGCCCTGATGCCTACCCTGGAAACCGATTTTATGAACAACCCCACGGCTTCCCTCGTTACTGTTAAATGTTTCCCCTGGGTGAAGGAAGACCGGTTTGCCCTGATTGGGGATGCAGCACATGCCATCGTTCCTTTCTTCGGACAAGGCATGAACTGCGGCTTTGAAGATTGCCGTGTTTTGAACGGGCTCATTGACAAACACAATGAAAACTGGAAAGAGATCCTGGCTGAATACCAGGTACTGCGCAAGCCGGATGGCGACGCTATTGCCGACCTGGCCCTCAATAATTTTGTGGAGATGCGTGATAAGGTTGGCGACCCTAAATTCCTGCTACAGAAAAAGATTGAAGCCGGGTTCAGCGCCAAACACCCCGATAAATGGATACCGGCCTATGCTCAGGTAACATTCAGTCCGCATATACGATACAACGACGCACTTAAAAACGGAGAACGCCAGGAAGCCATCATGAAAGGCTTTGAAACAATCTGCGCCATGCCCTATGCCGAAGGACGCAAGCTCGTTTCACATCCTGTAAGTTGTGTCGATTGTCACCATCCCGACACGATGGCACTCCGTGTGACCCGGCCCGGGTTTCTTAATGGTGTCAAAACGCTTGCGGAGTCGAATGA
>CALKVC010000055.1 GCA_937996595.1 uncultured Chitinophagaceae bacterium | reverse complement strand
TCTATTGCCTGCTATTTCAAGAACTGACGGTGGCTCCCTCCTGTTATATATCCAGGTAAAAAATATTCTTGACCTGTATAGCCGGCTAAAAAATAAAACGGAAATAATTAAGGACCTTGAGAAAATGTTTTACGGTGCCACTGAATTTTCCATAAGAGATATAAATGGGTATATCTTGACATTTGCTGAAGATTTATAACTCATACTTGCAGCTGTGTATTAATACTTAAAAGTATATGGGTCATGAAACGTTTTGATTCCCCCTTCAATTTTTATCAAAATTTCAATAAACGAAAATGAAAAAGTTGCCGTCAAAAAAACTTTCTTCAACCCGGAAAAAGGAATTCCTTTCTATATTGCAAACCCGATTTGAGAAAAATATTATTCGGCATAAAGACATTGCCTGGAAATCGGTTTTGGATAAACTGGAAGATATTGATGAAAAATTATGGTCATTGCATGAAATGGAAATAACCGGTGGTGAACCTGATGTTGTAAGCTCAGGAGATAAAACAAAAAACATCATATTCATTGATTGTTCTTCAGAAAGCCCTTCACTTCGTAGAAGCCTTTGTTACGATAAAGAAGGACTGGAATCCAGGAAGGAATTCAAACCCGGGAATAATGCGATAGACATGGCTTCTTCAATGGGTGTTGATCTGTTAACTGAAGAGCAGTACCGGCACCTTCAACAATTTGGGAAATTTGATACAAAAACATCAAGCTGGTTAAAAACTCCTGAAGATATAAGAAAACTTGGCGGGGCTATATTTGCCGATTTCAGGTATGGCAGGGTGTTTATATATCATAATGGCGCTCAATCATATTATGCAGCCAGGGGTTTTCGTGCAGTTCTTTCAGTATGATTGCAAATAACTTCATCTATATGTTGAAATAATAGATTTTGAATCATTTAAAAGTAAATTCATTGATTTATAAATATATCCATCAAAACTGGTAATATGAAAAATATTGTACTGTTAGTTCAACTGGTATTTTTTTTATCCTGCAATACCCAAACTTCGGAAACGGGCAATAACAACAATACAATAAAGGACACAACAAGCAGTAAGGCCTGTGTATCAGCCCTCGATTTTGCAAATGACTATATCAGCAGTACTGTTAGGGTATCTCCTGCACAAAATGACTCATTAGGGTTGTATGATAACCCACTACTATCAGCGAAATTCAAATCAATCTACCGGAATTTGATGGATTCTGCAATTAAGGCTGATCCTGAGCTTGGGTTAGGATTTGATCCTGTATTGGATGCGCAGGATTATCCGGATAAAGGGTTTGAATTAGCAGATTGTAATAAAGAATCAGGCTATGTAACATTACGGGGAAAGGATTGGAAAGATTTTATCTAATAGTAAAGGTCGTATTCTCTGACAACAAATGGCTGGTAGACGGGTCCGGCATTATCAATATTCCACCAGATAAACGAGCAAAAAGGTAATTCATATACTTACAGTCTGTAGCGGGAAAGAAAACTTATCCGGGCCGTTTATTAATCACGTAATTAAGCGTATATGAATCAACAGTTGTCTTATTTTAACCAGGGCCGTAGCGGTAATATCCTTTATAAAGATGAATTTGGTTCAATTAAACTGTATTACGAATTTGGAGGTGGCGATTGTGTAGCCATCATATTCCTGCCCGATTACAACGAATGGAGCGAAACCTGGGAGAAAGATACATGGAATGAAGTTCTGGCATTTATTGCAAAACAGGTAATCTCAGACCAGGCTCCTGATTGCCATTTCAGGATAGGCGAAACATCAATTGAAATTTTCAGGAAATAAAAAACAATGTTGGCTGGATATTAATTTGCTCATCCTGTTATTTGCAATGTGCAATATAGCTTACAAAGTAATATCAGTTTCGTAAACCTGGCAGTCTGAAATACTCAAGTATGGAAAAACGCCTTCTCCTGGCAAATTTCATTCCTGATTTTTCAGATATATACTTAATCAGGAAGGTACCCAGAACATGTGTACGAATAGATTCCGTGAAAGCATCTGAATGGGTATCATATGTTCCAATTACTTTCTTACCCTTAATAACAACATATTTATTGGAATACCTTTCCAATAATATGTGATAATTTTCCCGGAAAAATTTAAATTCCGTTTCTAACATTGATAATGTTTAATTGTATAATGATCAAGAGTTATTCGCTTTCTATGGGTGGCGGAAAAAATGGATGGGGATTAAAAGCAGAAAACCGTTCGCTGGTTCAGATAGGGTGAAATTAGTGTTTTTTTTATTCTGAGAAAAAAATTGTTTATTTTAAAAAATAGTTACCCCGCTTTTTTCAACATATATAGTAGAATCAGGTTGTAGAACCAGGTTATAACTTTTACAATTTTGTATTGATAATGAAGGCTTACTAAATCAATGAACATGGAAAAATACAAGACTACATTTGAAACATGGAACAGGGTTGCCGGCTTATACCAGGAAAAGTTCATGAACCTGGAAATATACAATGAAACATATACCCAATTTTGCCTTTTAGTGCAAAATCGCGGTAATAGCATCCTGGAAATTGGCTGTGGCCCCGGAAATATTACCAGGCACCTTGTAGCTTACAATCCCCTTTTCAGGATAACTGCAATAGATGTAGCGCCCGAAATGATCAGGCTTGCTGAAATTAATAACCCATCCGTACAACATATGGTGATGGATTGCAGGAACCTTGCATCTGTAAATGAAAAATTTGACGGTATTATTGCTGGCTTTTGTATCCCCTATCTATCAATAGAAGACTGTATTCAATTTTTTGAAGATTGTACCAATATGCTTCAATCACAGGGTGTACTGTATGTAAGTGCCATAAAAGGTGATTATTCAAACTCAGGATTTGAAACAGCAAGCACTGGAGATAAGTCATTCGTGCATTATTATGATGAAGACTTTTTTAATACCACATTTCGGAAAAACAAGCTGGCTATCCTGCATACATTTGAACTAAATTACCCGGGTAAAGCAAACCAGGTACACCTGGTTTACATTGTACAAAAACCTTAACTTAATATAATAAAAGGGCAAAAAATGACTACTGCACAATTACCTGCAGTGTTTCCTTACTGCCGTTGGGTTTAAGTATCACTAACTGGTATGAACCCTGTGGCAATTCAGTTGCAGGTTTTATCATTTCAATAACTTGTGACTGGTTAATGAATAGTTCTTTTGTATAAAGCACCTGCCCTATCAGATTCGTAAGTTGACATGTGTAAATACCAGGTTCCTGATTGCTTAAAATAATGTTTATCGTATTATCCTTAACTGGATTCGGGTTGATGGCAATTTCCCCGTTATCATTTTCTGTCTCCACTTTTACGATATTGCTGTACTGTACCTGCCCGTTAACACTGATAGCCTGTACCCTGTAAAAGCTAACGCCGTAGTTTGGATCCCGGTCCAATATTGCATAAGCTGCATGTCCACCATTGTTTACCAGGGGAACCTGTGTTTCTATTCTTGTGAAATTACGGCTGTCTCCGCTTCTCTCTATCACATATTGTTGCAAATCACGTTCATTTTGCACTTTCCAGTTTACCGTATTGGTCTTATCACTGTTACGCTTAGCAGTAATATGAATATCAGAAACAGGCAATACCACCGGCTTACGGAAAACAAGCATGAAACGGTCTGGGTTTGCTGTTGAGGCATCAACGGTGAAATTAAAAAAACTGCTGTCTGTGAGGCTGATATTCGTATAGCTGCCGGATATTCTGTCTACAAGGTATGCCGTTAGCATCGAATGCATATTTAACGGACAAAACCTGAACTGATATGATTGGTGACGCAGGTTTTGTATTTGATAAAAGACAGTATCGGTAATTATCACCTCATCATGAGCCTCTACAGCCAGCAAGGTACTGCCCCGGCGAAGAGCCAGGTTTTCACCTGCATTCATAATCTTAACCGCATCAAGCTCATTCAATTCATTTCCCAGCCCATTTTCAAATGCTACAATAGTACCATCAGCAATTTTACCGGCATTGGTAAATAGCGTAGTGAACATTAATGAGCGGCTTTGAGGCAAAACCTCATTTCCCCTGTTTACAAGCCGGCTACCGGAAACCTTGCAATTTTCATTGAAATTAACATTACCGCCTGTTGCATCCCCCTGTATAAAAACCGCCTGGCCAGATTCAATATTCGGTGCTGGTATTCCAGCCGGGTAATAATCCGTACCAAAGCCGGCAGTTGGAATATATCCGGCCACACCGCTGATTGTCTGGTATCCACCCAGGTTATATGATCCGTTTAATTTGGGATCCCATGCATAAAATACATCCCTAATACCTGTACTGGCAAGAAAAACATTATTGAACGCTATCCTTGATGCATAGGGGTTACCAAAAGTCTGGAACTGGTTTGCTGCCACAGCTACCGGAGCAGGTGGATTACTTGGTGTAAATAATACCCCCTTACTGCGCATATTCGTATTGTTGGGTGTTCCGCCAACTGTATTCAC
>CALKVC010000054.1 GCA_937996595.1 uncultured Chitinophagaceae bacterium | reverse complement strand
CAACAAGGCCGGCTGCCTCGACCGCTGCGACGAAGGTCCGGTGCTGGTGGTCTATTTTGCAGTTCGCCTAACCTGGTGCTGTGTTATGAAGACAATGCAGTGATACAGCAAACGGCTGCTGACATGCTGAAAGGCGCATTACCTTACAAAGGCGTGTTGCCGGTAACAGTATGCGACAGGTTTACATACGGGCATGGCATTACGGTAAGGAATAGCTGCTTGCCTTACGGAAACCCCAACCAGGCTGGTATCAATCCACTGGTGTTTTGCAGGATTGATTCGATAGCTGAAGATGCGATTGCCCGGAAAGCGATGCCCGGCTGTGTTTTACTGGTTGCCAAAGACGGAAAAATTGTCTGCGAAAAAAGTTATGGTTACTATACCTATGATAATACGGAACCCGTAACACCGGAATCCGTTTATGACGTAGCATCTGTAACAAAGATATGTGCTACCACCATTTCCCTGATGAAACTCTATGATGAAGGCAAACTGGACCTTAAAAAAAAACTGGGTGAATACCTGCCTGCTGTAAAAGGAACAAATAAAGAACAACTCACAATAGAAAACCTGTTATTGCACCAGGCCGGCCTTGTTCCATATATCCCTTTTTATAAAGAAACAACCGACAGTTCAGGAAAACCGCTCCCCGGGTTTTTCAGCAAGGATAAAAATGATACATTCTCCATACGTGTTGCTGAAAACGTATTTATGCGAGCCGACTGGAAAGACAGCATCATGAACAGGATATTGTTAAGCCCATTAAGCAATGCCGGCAAATATGTATACAGTGATTTAGATTTCATATTTCTTGGAATGGTTGTTGAAAAAATAAGCGGGCTTTCGCTGTATGAATTTGTTAAACAGAAATTCTACAGCCCGATGTCTCTGGCAACTGCAGGTTTTTTACCAAGGCAACGGATTGCATTAAACCGGATTGTACCAACCGAAAGGGAAACGGGTTTCCGCATGCAGCAGATCAGGGGTGATGTACATGACCCGGGAGCAGCCATGCTCGGCGGTATAGCCGGCCATGCAGGGTTATTCAGTAATGCATATGATATTGCGGTAATCATGCAAATGCTGCTTGAAGGAGGAACACTTAATGGAAAAAGGTATTTACAGGAGGAAACAATAAAGTTGTTTACAACCTATCAGAGCAAGTCAAGCAGAAGAGGCTATGGTTTTGATAAACCGGAAAAAGATAATGCCAGAAGACCGGAACCCTATCCGGCACTTTCGGCATCTGCATCAACATTCGGGCACCTGGGTTTCACCGGAACCTGCAGCTGGGCTGATCCTGAAAGAAACCTTGTATTTGTTTTCTTAAGCAACAGGGTTCATCCTGAATCCAATGATTTGTTCTCAAAACTGAATGTACGTACCAAAATATTTGAAACCATTTACCAGTCATTACCCCGGAAGTAATCGCTTCATTTAAACGGCCCGATTTTTCTACGCAAACATCCCTCCTTATTAATTAATTTTGGAACATGAAACCGGTACTTCATTTTTTTCTGTTCATGCTGTTCCATTCATTCATTACAAGGGCGCAATCCGACAGCATCACAAATGTTCCTTTTACTATCGGCGAAACGCATACATTCAGGTCGCAGATACTGGCTGAAAAAAGGGTTTTAAATATTGTATTACCGGAAAATTTTGACAAACAAAAATCTTACCCTGTAATATATTTACTGGACGGTTCGGTAAATGAAGACATCATTCACATTTCAGGGCTTGTTCAGTTTTTCAATATGATGTACCAAATGCCCGATTTCATTGTTGTTGGCATAGCCAATACAGACAGGAAAAGGGATTTTACATTTCCCACCAGCCTGAAAGACCTGAAAGATAAGTATCCTACAACCGGAGGTTCAGCCAGTTTCATAGCATTCATTGAAAAAGAAGTGCTGCCATATATTAATTCAAACTTCAAAACAACCGGAATAAAATACCTGGTTGGCCAATCGCTGGGTGGCTTGCTTGCTACAGAAATATTGCTCAAAAAGCCCTGGTTATTCACACACTACTTCATCATAAGCCCCAGTTTATGGTGGAACAATGAGTCATTGCTTGACGAATCCAAATCACTGCTTCAACAACAGGCAGATACAGACCTGTATGTATATGTTTCTGTTGGCTCGGAAGGAATTATGATGGAATCGGTGGCAGAAAAACTGGTAAAGGTTTTAAAAAAATCAGGGAAAAAGAACCTTACCGTTGATTTCATGCCATTACCAAAAGAAAACCATGCAACGATTCTTCATAACAGCATATATGAAGCGTTTAAAATACAATTCCCATATAAGGAACCATAAAACAGAACGGTCACCTTTCATTTGTTATCAGCCTATAAAAATATACTACTTACATGGAAGACCCCAGGCATATTTCCATAAATGATTTTACCTATCAGTTACCGGAAAACAGGATAGCTCATCATCCTGCTGCAGAAAGAGATAAAGCCAGGTTGCTGATATATAAAGATGGATATATCAGGGAAGATGAGTACCGCAACATAGCCGGGTACCTGCCGGGCGGGAGCCTGCTGGTTTTCAATAACAGCAGGGTTATCAATGCACGGATTCTATTTGAAAAAAACAGTGGTGGCATTTTAGAGATTTTTTGCCTGGAACCTATTGGCCAGATAACCAATTATGATGATGCCATGAAACAGGCCGGGAATATTTCCTGGAAATGCTTTGTTGGCGGCGCTTCCAAATGGAAAGAAGGCAAACTGAAGAAAGAAATTTCCATCAAGGGCACAACAGCTGTTTTATATGCTGAAATGAAAACAAAACTCCCGGATGCATACGAAATTGAATTTTCATGGTCGCCATCTGCATATAGCTTTGCAGAAATCATTGAACAATCAGGTAAAATACCATTGCCGCCTTATATAAAACGTGAAACGGATCCAGATGATGAAAACCGATATCAGACAATATATGCCAGGCATCACGGATCGGTTGCCGCTCCAACTGCAGGCCTGCATTTCACAGAGCATATTTTTAATGACCTGTCAAAAAATAATATTGAATGCGAACAGGTAACCTTGCACGTTGGTGCCGGCACTTTCAAGCCGGTTAAATCCAAATCAATGCAGGAACATGAAATGCATGCAGAATGGATTGATGTAAGCATACAGGCAATTAAAAAATTACTGGAGAAAAAAGGTGATATCATTGCTGTTGGCACCACTTCTTTGCGTACCATTGAAACACTATATTGGCTTGGTGTAAAAGCAAATGCAAATCCTGATGCTGACAAACTGGATCTTTCACAATGGGAAGTATATGAGAAGCCTTTAGCTAACTGTACACTAAGCAAAGCCGCATCTTTACAATCATTGGTACACTGGTTAACAAAAAAGGGGCTGGACCATATTTTCACTCAAACACAAATACTCATTACACCCGGATACAGATTCAGGTTTGCCAGGGCATTAATCACCAATTTTCACCAGCCTCAGTCAACCTTATTGCTGCTGGTAGCGGCGGCTGTTGGTGATGAATGGAAAAAGATATACGATTATGCATTGAACCATGATTTCAGGTTCCTGAGCTATGGAGACGGGAATTTACTTTTCTTCCCTGCAACACAATTTTATACAGAAGAATAAGTGCTGCCGGGAAATTACGGCTGGATGGTGACTGATGTTCCTACAGGTATATAACTGAACAAATCCTGCATTTCCGTATATTTTACCGACACACAACCGTCGGTCCAGTTATAGAAATTATCTACGGTCCATTCTTCCTGAGGCCTGGTAGCATGAATGGCGATTCCGTTCCCAATCCTTGCATTCTTCGGAATCAAACCCTTTGCCTTTCTTTCTTTAAATAGTTGGTAATTTTCTTCATTCGGGTAATCCAGTAACAATTCAGGCCCCCATTTTGGATGAATCTTCTTCAATAACACTTTAAATTTCCCGTTCGGGGTCCGCTTATCTCCTTCCCGCATCTTATCTGAAAGGTCCTTGCTTCCGAATACAATGGGGTAAGTTGCATACCAGCCTTCTTCATCATACACTTTCAGCTCATAATCGCTTTTGTCAACAATGATATAAAATGGGTTTTCTTCTGTGGTTATGGAGTTGTTACCTGCCTTATGCCGGTTGCCTGACTTAAGGCTGTCGGATGGTACAAATGCCATTAATAACCCAACCAGGCTCAGGGCTGCCAATGAAAAGAAAATGCGGAACTTCATAATCAAATTGATTTTCTGTTTATACTCAAACGATATGCCACAAAAGCTTATTTCCCCACTAAAATACTTTAACAAATTGTAAAAAATAAACTCACTCCTTAAACCCAACTATTACAATATAAGGAGAAAATCTTTTTCCAAAAACAGCCGTTAACTTGTTTAGCAGTTTTTTTACAAATACCAGTGTACCACCTTCAAAAACATTGTAAAACCCTGCGTAGATCTTACAGGAAAAACCCGCTTCACGGTATACGTGATGATACGCCTTCAGGGGTATTAATCGTTCGCTCCAGCTTCCATTTACCGGGTTACATGTGTTTGTACCGGGAGCGGGCTCCGGCATTTGCCCCTTTACCAGGTAATTGTTAACTGCCCTTTCAATATCATCCCTGTTCATTCCCCGGGTTGCTACCGACAGACTGATAATTTCCGGTTCTGGCAGGTTTCCGGCTTTTTCCCTGATGATACGTTCACGTATTTTCAGAAACGGTTCTAGGTGTTCGGCGCCAAATAATGCATAATCACCGGGAGTTCCGCCCTGCAGTTCATCCCGTAACTGGATCTTCCTTAATTCGCTCCGCTTAAACGGGTTCAGCGGGTTGGATGCTGTGCTGAAAACAGAAACAAACGCTGGATTTACCTTTTTCAACGCTAACATGAATTGCTGTAAATCATAAATATGTTCTATCACATCAGTACCTGCTATTGCATCCGGTTTTTCCTTTTCCAATCGATTATATATGTCATGCAAATCACCCGTTATATATGTTCCTCCATTCAATCCCAACTGGCCGGCCAATTGCCCGGATGCTGCAGTGAATTTTTCATCCGCATCTGCAAAAATAATTTTCCCAAACCCGCAGAAAGATGCAAATAATCCAAGCAGGCCATTGCCACATCCATAATCAATGAGGATTATATCAGATATTTTTTTGCCTGCTTTTTCATCCAGCTTTTGCAGCACATCAGCATAAATATGCAGGTAATATTTTTTATGGTTTAATAAGTGTTCCAGGTACCTGATGCAATAAGGTTCTGCAGAAACCGCAGCAGGAATCACCATGGCAAGCTTTTGTTCAAAAGCGCTGATAAAACGGGTGAAATCCGTTGCAGGTTTCATGATAAAATGTATTATGCAGCTAATTTATATAAAATAAACAGGGCATAATAAAAAACCTCCGCGGGCTTTAAAACGATTGTTTTATCGCCAACGAAGGTTGCTGAGAGAGCATATAAAAAACTACTTACCAGCTGCTGAACCGGATACCGAAGTTATAGGGCCGCATATCGAGGCTGCGTTCGAACATTGATTTCGGGCTGTATGAACCATACAGTTTTACAGGCCCGTAGCCAATTTCAGCCACATAAGAGAACTTGAATTTCTCCAGGTCATAATCGCCCTTATTCTTCAATTTACCACGTTCATTACTTACCTGCTTGTTTCGCTGGCTGTATAAATAGCCCGCACTTACACCGGCACTGAAAATGAATGGTTTTCGGTTATGCCTGGGCGTTGTAGAAAAATTAAGCATTACAGGTACCGTTACATAATCTGCCGCCAGCTTGTTTTTTGAAAAATTGATGGAATCCCTGAATATGAAAGTGTTATTTGTCTGAAGGCCCCCGGAATAAGGTATTTCGCCACTTTCCCTGAAACTCAACGGAGCCCTGAACCTGTAATTATTTAATTCTACACCAAGCCCGTACTTAAGGTTTACATTTTTCTTTATCAGGTTTATACGTTGCATGAAAAGCCAGATATTCACGTTTATGCTTTTTCCCGTCCGGAGTTTAAAATCATTTTTTGTGAAAGATGAACCGGGCCGGTCTGCCAGGTAACCGCCTGCATTTGCGGATGTATAATTTGTCTGGTCATCGTAATTGGAAAAGCCGAGGTCAACGATCCACCAGTTTGTGGTAACTTTTGATGAATGTTTACGGGCTTGTGATTCCTGCGTTAATTCAATACCGGCACTGTCGGCATTCACTTTTTTCCCTTTCTTGATGATGATGATATTTCCGATACGCATGGTATCGCTTTTCGTGGTAACGGTTGTGTCTGTTTGTGCCATTGTGCCATAACCGGCCAGTACAGCAATTAATAACATGTTTAGCTTTTTCATCTTTATTCTTTTATTTATTTTTCAAAATTTGATACAGCAATGCCCCGGGCGATGCGTTACACATCACAATCTTTTACAAATTGTAAATTCAGGGATTATTATTTAACAGCGAATTCAAAACCAGCCACTTTCACGCCGTTTCCGGTATTGATACTGGTGTTCCTTTCTATCACCCTTTTTACTTTCCTCAGGAAGCCACCCACTTTTGAACGGGTTACTGTTTCTTCATTCATATAGAGTATCTTATTGCCACTTTCTGTTTCTCCATCAGTTAATGCTGCTGTTCTTGCGTACTTATCTGCTTTGGGCAATTCGGTTTCGTAATCAGTTATAGTCGACCTTTCCGGTGTTGAAATCTTTTCTCCCGGAGCGGTTGCTGCAAGTTCACCCGGCGCCTGGTTCAGGTAAACCACCTGTTCCCTTTTGTTATTTAATACGGGCGGATTATCCAATTCGTTACTATTGCTTTTGTTAATATTTTCTAAACCGTTTTTCGTTGTTTGTGGTTTCACTGCAGCATAGTTGCTGTTATTGCCATCTGCTGTGCTCTTTACGCTGGAAACCTTAATACGGCTGTTATCCTTTACCGGTATAACGCCCGCCACACTGGTATTTCCCGCTTCAGACTGCCCGTCTTCCTGCATTACTGTTGTTGTTTCATCAGAATTGTTATCTGACTTACCTGAACGGCTTTTTTCCACTGCACTGTTATTACCTGTTTTTGCAACTGCGTTATCAATGTCATCCAGCGGTTTATCTTTGGTGATAACAGATATAGCAGTGAACATGCCAATAAGCAAAACTGCAGCGGCGGCCATCCTGTAAAAACGCATTTGCACAACCCCGCGTTTTTCATGACGGTACAAGCGTTGCTTATCACTGAAAATGATCTTGTCGCGGCTGTCCAGTTTAGTCTGCTGCCATAACATCCATTCTTTTTCAACCTGGCCGTTGGTATTTATCGAATGCTCAATCACTTTCTTTGAAGTTTCATCCAACTCGCCGTCTAGATGCAACAACAATTCTTCCTGCAGATTGTCAAATATTATCTCATGCTTATACAAAGCACCTGTTGAAGGATATGCAATGTCTTCGGATGGCAGGATGGTTTCAATGAAGGATTCAAGCTCCGGTTTCAGGTCTGGATTATCCTGAACAAATTCTTCCACAATCATTCTCTCTTCAGCAGACAATTCATTATCTGCATACAGTAAAAAGAATGTTTCGTAATTATGTCGGTTAATCTTCATTTTTTTTTAAAGCGGTTTATTGCTTACAGTACATTTTCAGGTTTTACAATATAAGCCCTTAACTGTAACCTGGCCCGGTGCAGGTACACTTTCACCTGGCTTTCATTCAATCCGGTTATCTCCCCTATCTCTGCATAATTGTATCCTTCATAATCCTTAAGCATCACCAGGCTCCTTTGTGTTTCACTGAGTTTTCCCAGTGCTTCATCTAAAATCCTTTTCGCATTGGAATGCTGCTTTACATACCCCCTGTCTTCCTCTGTAAATTCCTCTTTTAAGCTGATCCTTTTATTCTTCCTGATATGGTCAATCATCAGGTTATACGCAATGGTGAACAAATAGCTTTTAATTTTAGACATATCCACCTGCATCCGGTTGATCCACAATTTCTCAAATGCCCCCTGAACCACGTCTTTGGCATCTTCTTCATGGCGAAGGTTTTTCAGGATAAAGCGGTACACATTATCCGAATAATCGTTCACACAGTTATTGTATTCTCTCTCAGTCATACAGTTATAACGGTCAATTATGAATCTTAGCTATCTGCCAGTATAATACGTTTATCTGTTTTAAAAGTTACAGTGTTTAACATAAATCAGGATGAAAAATGCAATAAACTATGGGTAAAGAAGTTCCAGGGCAGGTTTTTGCTATTCGGAACCTGCTGGCAGGTTGGTTTTTCCTGTTCAGCTGACTTGCCACATGAAACGGTTGAATTCATTGAAAATGAAGCTGTAAACATCAAAAAGGCACATAAAGTGATTAATATACTGAATGCGATGATCTCTTTTTTCATTTGCATAGCCCTGGTTTTTGAGTAAAACGAAAGTATACATGAAAAAGTTACAGCAGGGTAAATTAATGTTAAACAATTTTAAAATATATGGCAATCATATATAAACTTCCCTTATAAAAACCCTGTTCATGAGTTTGAGTTATGTAGCTTTGCAGACAGAAAAATCATTATATGAATAAATCATTTGTCAACAGGATATCTGCTGAGCTGGAGGAAATAAAAACGGCCGGCCTTTTCAAGAACGAACGGGTGATAACCAGCGAGCAGGGTGCGGAAATTATTGTAAACGGCAAATCGGTACTTAACTTTTGTGCCAATAATTACCTGGGGTTATCTTCTCATCCGAAAGTGCTGGAAGCTGCCAAGAAATATATTGATTACCGCGGTTATGGGATGAGCAGTGTCCGTTTTATTTGCGGAACACAGGATATCCATAAGGAACTGGAAAAGAAAATTGCCGCTTTCCTGGGCACGGAAGACAGTATCCTATATGCTGCGGCTTTTGATGCCAACGGTGGTGTATTTGAACCATTATTCAATGAAGAGGATGCCATTATCAGTGATGCACTTAACCATGCTTCCATTATTGATGGCATAAGGCTTTGTAAAGCTCAGCGCTTCCGTTATGAACATAATAACATGGCCGACCTGGAAGAAAAACTGAAAGAATCATCTGGTTTAAGGAACCGGATAATTGTAACGGATGGTTCGTTCAGTATGGACGGAACCATTGCCCAGCTCGACAAGATTTGCGACCTGGCAGATAAATATGATGCATTGGTGATGATCGACGAATGCCATTCATCCGGATTCCTGGGCAAAACAGGCAGGGGCACGCATGAATATCGTAATGTAATGGGTAGGATAGATATCATTACAGGCACATTGGGCAAGGCGCTGGGCGGTGCCAGTGGCGGATTTACTTCCGGGAAAAAAGAGATTGTTGAAATGCTGAGGCAACGCAGCCGGCCATACCTGTTCAGTAATACACTTGCCCCCAGCATTGTTGGGGCTTCCATTGCGGTACTGGATATGCTAAGCCATACAACAGAGTTAAGGGACAAACTTGAAAATAACACAAAGTATTTCCGTTCAAAAATGACTGAAGCCGGTTTTGATATCAAGCCCGGTGAACATCCCATTGTACCGATCATGCTGTATGATGCCCTGGTTGCCCAAAACTTTGCAGCGAAATTGCTGGATGAAGGCATTTATGTGATCGGATTCTTTTTCCCCGTTGTACCTAAAGGACAGGCAAGGATCAGGGTACAACTGAGCGCTGCACATGATACAAGGCACCTCGACAAAGCCATAGCCGCCTTTACAAAAGTTGGTAAGGAACTGGGCGTTATAAAATAGGTTATTACCCTGTAAAGAGAAACTGGTGAATAAATTGAGAATCATATTCCTTTTAATGTTTTCAATGGCTGTAACAGGCAGCCATGCACAACAAACCAAAGAATTCCCGGAATCTTTTATTGGTACCTGGAAAGGAAAGCTGCAATGGCTGGTTGCCGGGAATGCAGTGAGGGAATTTACGATGCAGTTAACGGTACAGCCCGCAGATTCAGCCGGCCAGTATTCATGGTATATCAGTTACGGCGACGACAACAAGGACAGCAGGCCATACCTGCTGAAACCGGTAGACACAAAAAAAGGCCATTGGGTGATTGATGAAAAGGATGGCATCATACTGGACAGCTATGTACATGGAAATTCAATTCATGGTGCATTCACCGTTTTGGGAAAAACAATAGTGGATAACTACCGTATTGACAATAACAGGATGTTTGTTGAGTTCTTTTCCATAAATCTTTCAGAAAAAACAACTTCCGGGAAAGGCACTTCAGAAATACCTTATGTAGACAGCTATAAAATATCGGGTTACCAGGTGGGGCTTTTAGATAAAGTGGAGTAACTTTATTAGAACTGCGGATAAGATATCCCAACTTCCGAAAAAAAGATAACATAAACGGTTAATCGAAATTAGAAAGGAAAACAGTTTCGGGTACCAATAAAACAACAGATACATGTCTGAATTATCAGATACTTTCAAAGCAAAAAGCACTGTCAGGGCAGCCGACCTGGAACACAGGCGGAAAATAAACTTCAACATAGGCAAATACAATGCAGTGGTGCCACAGGGCAAATCTCAATTCAGCGAAGTGAGCCTGGTGAGGGAAAAAGCTAAAAACCTAAAGTGGCGGGCCATTGAAACACTGGATCAGCAATTGGAACAATTTGAATTGCATTTTACAAACCGTGGCGGGAAAGTAATATGGGCAGAAAATGCGGCACAGGCAATAGAAGAAATACTGGCCATATGCAAACGGAAAAACTGCAAAACAGTGGTGAAGAGTAAAAGCATGGTCACTGAAGAAATTCACCTCAACGACGCCCTTGAAAAGAACGGGATAGAAAGCATAGAAACCGACCTGGGTGAATATATTCAGCAACTGGACGGTGAACCTCCTTATCATATTGTAACACCGGCCATGCATAAAAGCAAGGAAGATGTGGCAAAACTATTTGCAGAAAAACTGGGTACGGATCCTCATCTAAGTCCCGAACAACTTACAGCTGTTGCCAGAGATATCCTCAGGGAAAAATATGTTCAGGCTGAAGTGGGTGTTACCGGCGCCAATTTTATCATCAGTGATATGGGAGCGGTAGCTGTAACAGAAAATGAGGGAAACGCCAGGTTGAGCTGCGCCTTCCCAAAAACACATATCGTTATTGTTGGCATTGAAAAAGTGATCCCTTCCATAACAGACCTTGGCCTGTTCTGGCCTTTGTTAAGCACGTTTGGTACCGGGCAGAAAGTAACTGTGTACAATACCATCATAGCCGGGCCCAGGCAACCGGGTGAAAACGACGGGCCTGAAGACATGTACGTGATTTTGCTTGATAACAACCGTACTAATATCCTGCGTAACCCCAAACAAAGGGAAAGCCTGTATTGCATTCGATGCGGAGCCTGCCTCAATGCCTGCCCGGTATATAAAAACATCGGTGGGCATGCATATGGCGCCACATACAGCGGACCAATTGGCAGTGTAATTACTCCCAATCTTTCCGGAATGGAAAATTACAAACACCTGAGTTTTGCTTCATCTCTTTGTGGTAATTGTACCGAAGTGTGTGCAGTAAAAATCAACCTGCATGAATTGTTGCTTGATAACCGGAGCGAATCGGTATCGGAAGGATTTACAACGGTTTCGGAACGCATGGCCTGGAAAGCCTGGAAATTAGCCAGCAAAAACAGGAAACTGATGAATATGGGTAATGGCTGGCTAAAGAACAAGATCGTTAACAGCCTTTTTAAAGACTGGAACAGGAACAGGGGTGAACTTGATTTCAGCCGGAAAACGTTTAATGAAATGTGGAAAGACCGGCAAAATAATAACCGGAAGAAATGAACCCGCCACAGATAGCTTTCAGGTAAATGATATTGATCTATTCAGAAATAACCACAGCAAGATTGCAGTATACCTGCGATTTTATCTTCAGTGAACAACTGGGAACCGGTTACAGGATTACAAACGATGATGAAGTATTCAATGATTACCGGGGGGCTAAAATAA
The DNA here is from genome assembly GCA_937996595.1 of uncultured Chitinophagaceae bacterium. Classification (GTDB taxonomy): domain Bacteria; phylum Bacteroidota; class Bacteroidia; order Chitinophagales; family Chitinophagaceae; genus Ferruginibacter. The sequence continues at coordinate 43,528 of CALKVC010000054.1, read as the reverse complement.
ATTACAGCAATAACCGTATTGGCGCCAGTTATTTTATCAGGCCGCACCAACTCCTTTTTGAACAGGGCATCCGACAGCAGTACACTTCATGCATAGTAAAAAATGAACAACCGGTTTTTTTTGCCTTCGATGATTCAGATTTTCATTTCGACATTTTTGCTGCTGTTTTTTATTTGCTTTCCAGGTATGAGGAATACCTGCCACACGAGTTGGATATGTATGGCAGGTATGCACATAGTAATTCATTAGCCTGCAAAGAAGGATTTTTAAACAGGCCTTTGATTAATGAATGGCTGAAAGTTTTTTCAGTATCAATGCTCAACTCGTTTCCCGGTATCGTACTGTCAACCCAATCATTTACATTCCTGCCCACCTACGATATTGATATTGCCTGGTCATACAAACATAAAGGCTTTATCAGGAACCTGGGCGGTTTCATTAAATCGCCATCCGCAGACAGGTTAAAGGTATTGGCCGGATTGAAAACAGACCCGTTTGACAGTTATGCATTCATGGACAGGTTGCATGCTGAAAAAAAACTCTCACCGGTTTATTTCTTCCTGGTAGCCACATCGGGTAGCTTATACGACAAAAACATCTCGCCGTACTCGCATGGCATGTGGCAACTGATTAAACGCCATTCGGCTAAATACCAACTGGGGCTTCACCCATCATGGAGAAGCCATGGAAACTTACCAGTTCTGCTGAAAGAGAAAAAAATACTGGAAACAGCCAGCCGGAAAGAAATAAAAATATCCAGGCAGCACTATATCAAACTATCGCTTCCGCAAACCTATCAAATGCTGATTGATGCCGGAATAGAAAAAGATTATAGTATGGGTTATGGCAGCATCAACGGTTTCCGCGCTTCAGCGGCTTCGTCATTTTTATGGTATGACCTTGAAAAAGAAAAAATCACCGGCCTGAGGATTTACCCTTTTTGTTTTATGGATGCCAATAGTTTTTATGAACAGCGCCAGGATACAATACAATCACTGGAAGAACTGGTTTACTATATGGATACATGCAAAAATGTGAATGGCCTGTTCATCAGCATTTTCCATAATAATTTCCTGGGCAATGATGAACAATTTTCCGGATGGAAGGAACTTTACAGCAGCTTCATATCTCAGGTTCAAGGATAATTTTCTGGCTTTTCTTGATGCTGTAGTTTACCAGGTAAACACCTATCAGTGTAACGATTGCTCCCCAAAGGATATTAATCGTCAGTTTTTCGTTAAGTACCAGGGCTGCCACCAACATGGCTACCAGCGGATTGATATAAGCATACAATGATGAAACAGCTGCCGGAAGTTTTTTCATAGTATAAATGAATGCTACAAAACTGATGATAGATCCGAAGATGACCAGGTAAAAAATCATCAGCCATATTTTCAGGCCTATTTGGGTTAAAGAAACAGTAGGTTGGGTTGTTTCTGCCACAAAGAAGAGAATCACAGAACCGATGAGCATCTGCCAGCCTGTTCCATAATATGGATTGATATTCGCCTTGTTCCTGCTGATGAATACCGTACCCAAACTCCATGATAGCATGGCAATGACTGATAGGCTGAGCCCGATAAAAAAAGACGGGCTTATATTGTTGAAGGCATTCTCATAGAAAACGATACCTACACCGGTTATGCCTAAAAAAAGGCCCAGAAAGGTCAGTATGGTCATGCGGGCACTTCTGAAAAACACACGTTCAATCACAACAACGCTCAATGGGTATAATGCACCAATCAGGGCACTTAAACCGGTTGGTATGTATTTGAGGCTCCAGGTACTTAGCCCGTTTGCCATCACAAACATTAGTATAGCCATTACCGTTAGCCAACGGAACTGCCGTATGCTGGGAAAAGAAAATTTCCTGACCCCCATATAAAATCCAACAAAACAAATCCCCGCAATGAATTGTCTTATATATGCCATCTGCAATGCTGGCATTTCGCTGATGGCAACCTTGCTGGCCACCCAGGTGGTTCCCCAAACCGTGCTCGTTATGAAAAGGGCGAAATATCCTTTAGCCTTTGTATCAGCATTTTTAATTGCCCTCATGAATTGTTCCGGTTGAAATAAAAAAATGAAACTTATAAAAATTTTGCCTGGTTAAATGAAATTTTCTGCCAACTGCAAATTAGCCATGATAACCGGTATATAACATGCAACTAATAATGATCGAAAAGGTTATGTTTACCGCAATTTTAATGCCTGAAATGGCGCATTCCGGTTATCACCATCGGCAGGTTATTAGCCCGGCAAAATGCAAATGAATCTTCATCCCTGATTGACCCGCCCGGCTGGATGAAAGCGCTGATACCAGCATCATATGCAATTTTCACGCAATCATCAAACGGAAAAAAGGCATCACTCGCCAGTACGGCATTGCTTATATCGAAATTAAACTGGCTGGCTTTTTCGATGGCATGCCTCAATGCATCAATCCTGCTGGTTTGCCCGCAGCCTTTTCCAACCAGTTGTTTATTTTTTACCAGGGCAATGGCATTGCTTTTTAAATGTTTGCAAACCAGGTTGGCAAAAATAAGGTCTTCTTTTTCTGAAGCAGTTGATTCCCTTCCCCCTGCTTCTTTCCAAACTTCATAATTGCCTTCATCCATTCGCTGCTGTAAAACACCATTCAAAACGGTTTTGTATTGTTCTTTCACTGAAGGTTTTTGCAACTGCTGCAAAATGATCCTGTTCTTCTTCGATTTCAGTATTTCCATAGCGCTGATATCAAATGAAGGAGCAATCAATACTTCAAAAAATATGTCATTGATTGCTGACGCCGTGTCCTTATCAATTGATTTGTTGCAGACCAAAACACCGCCGAATGCGCTCTCCGGGTCGCCCGCCAATGCCGCATCCCAGCTCTTTTTTACTGTTTCCCTGGCAGCAATACCACAAACATTTGTGTGCTTTATGATGGCAAAAACGGTTTCATTTACGTCAAATTCATTGATAAGCAACATGGCTGCATCTACATCAACCAAATTATTATATGATAAAGCCTTTCCATTCAGTTGGCTGAACAACTTTTCCGGGTTGCCGTAAAAAACGGCTTGCTGATGCGGGTTTTCACCATAGCGCAAAGGCAATTGACCTTCGGTTTGTGCCTGGAAATAAAAAGTTTTGTCCGGGTTGAAATATGCAGCTATGGCTACATCATACTGTGCTACAATATCAAATGCCCTGGCTGCAAAAAACTTTCTCTGTTCCAGGGTAGACTGCCCTTTCTGTGTTACCAGGATTTCTTCCAGGGATTGATAATCTTTTTTTGCTGCAATCACCATCAGGTCTGTAAAATTTTTTGCCGCAGCCCTTATCATGGAGGGCCCGCCAATATCTATTTTCTCGATAACCGTTTTCTCCTTTTGCTGTTCATCTCCGTTAAAATCAGCACTGTTTACTGATTTCAATGTTTCTTCAAAAGGATAGAGGTCTACAATCACCAGGTCAATTTCCGGAATATTGAAATTTTTCATTTCCTGCAGGTCTGTATCATGATCACGCCGGCCAAGAATGCCACCAAATACGGAAGGATGGAGCGTTTTTACCCTTCCTCCTAAAATGGATGGATAACTGGTAAGTGACTCCACAGGAATACATGGCACTTTTAAATCTTCTATGAATTTTTGTGTACCACCGGTGCTGTAAATGGTTACTCCAAGCCCATTCAACTGCTGTATAATATTCTCCAGCCCGTCTTTATAAAAAACCGAAATGAGTGCAGTTTGAATTTTTTTCATGATGCCTGTTGTTAGCTAGCTTATGATTGGAAATGTATGTTTTGATGCGCTGTCACTTTTCAATTTTCATAACAAATGCCCCTTGTTCAGGTATTGAAAAGCAGGGCAAAGCTAATGCTAAGCATGCTTTTTTCCATTGGGCAATTTTCCACAAACTGTTAGAAGCGTCAAAAACAATCAAATCAGGATCAAAGGTTTCGCAAACCGTTTTAATATTCACTGCTGCATTTCCGGAAATCACCAGCAGGTGTAGCTTTATTTTAACTGGTATGGGTTTATAGGTAAGGGCAGTATCAAGCAGCATGATTCTTTTATCACAAAATAAGATCATGTTCCCGTAGCGGTACATCGCAGGTATTGAATCTTTCTTTTCTGAAAGATGGTATAATAACCTTGCCGGTTTAAGGTGAATGTTTTTTAGCAACCCATCCTGCTGCAGAATACTGTCTCCTATAAAATAATATGTATCCCTGTATATGAAATCTATTGCCCGGCTTTTGGGAATATTATATATGATCAACCCTGCCTGCCACCTTGTTTTCATTTTTTCATATACATGGGTCAACGTAAACAGGAGTAAACTTACAGCGGATACATAAAATGCCTTTTTAGATGCATGTATCAGCCAGTAACAAATAGCCATAACCAATAAAACCAACACCCAGGTTGTATATATGTTGGCATAAATATTATCCCACACTGCAAAAGGAAAACTGTTGAGGCTGGATATTATCCAGTTCATAAGCATTATCAGCTGGCCGGTTATCTTTCCCGTTAATACTGCTATAGCATCAATTCCCGAAAAGGCAATTAATATGATTTCGGCAAAAAGGATGATGGTTGACAATGGAACGGTCAGCAGGTTTGTAATGAGAAAAAAATTGGGAAACTGGTGGAAATAATACAGGCATATCGGGAAAGTACTTACCTGCGCAGCCAGCGTAACCGACATAAGCGACCATGTTTTTTCAACCAGCTTATTACTGAAATACAGCAGCCGGTAAACAGGTTGTTGCAATGCAACGATACCCAGCAGCGCCAGGTAACTAAGCTGAAACCCCACATCCCAGAGGAAATATGGATTATAACACAATAATAAAAATGCAGAGGTTGCGAGCGAATTATAAACCGTTGACTGAACAAAATAATTTTTCCCAATTACGATACATGTGAACATGACAGCACTTCTCAGTACAGAAGCGGATGCGCCTGTTAATATTGAAAATAACCAGAGGCATGCAAGCAGCAAACTTACCCTGGCCGCCCTGCTTTTCCTGATTAGGGGAGTTTTATCCATCAACCATGTTAACATCACATAGATAAGCCCAAGATGCAGGCCCGAAATGGCAATAATATGAACAACACCTGCATTGCTGTATGCCTGCACCAGGTCTTTGTCAAGGTCTTCTTTATAACCGATCAGCAGCGCCTCCGCAATTCCTTTTTCCTGCTTACCTCCCGGAATATACTTTCTTATGTTCTGAATGATGTATACACGTGCCTGGTAAATGAACGACCTGAACTTCCCTTTTTCATTTCCGGGAAGTTTATGCCAATCTTTTTGCTGCAGGAATACCTGGTGGAAAATTTGCTGGAAGGCAGCATAACGTTCATAATTAAACGCTCCGGGGTTCCCTGAATTCCTGATTGGCTGTAATGTTTTGCTTACCAAAATCCTGTCGCCATACTGAAGCCTTTCATGAACTGTATCCTTTGCAAAATATAACTGGATCCTTCCTGTTACTTTAACCAGCCGGTTGCCGTTTATAACAGCCAGCATCTGCCCGGTTGTTTTTAATGACTTTTCCTTTTCCACCAGTGGTTCCTGGATTTGCACCAGGTAACTGCTACTGTCAGTAATATGTCGCCCATACCATTTTGCTCCCTGTTTCGGGTCATTTAACCAAACCAGTATCATGGCAAAAAACATGATGGCTGCATGTAACAGTAACCCTTGCACCCATTGAAATGAAAACCTCTTTTCCAGGGTAAGCCTGTTGAATAACAGGTATGCACAACCGGTAATGGCTATACCGCTTATCAGAAATACTAATTCAAACCCTATATACGATTGAAGGATTATGCCGGCTATAAGCGGGGCCAGCAACCGGAAGAAAGGGGTTGTTTTCCAGAACGGGATGGCATATTGTAGCATACACCAAAGTAAACCAGCTGGAAAAAAAATTGAAGTGTGAAAAAACAGAAAAAAGAGGAGATTTTCCCCTGCTTACCCGGAGTTTACCTTTTTACTATTTACTCAGGTGCATGCTCCTTTCCTTATATAATTGCCTGAAATACGGATCGCGAAGATCTTTTATGAACCTGATGGCTTCACCGGTGCTTTTCATTTCGGGGCCTAATTCTTTATTAACGCCCGGGAATTTGTTGAATGAAAACACGGGTTCTTTGATAGCGAACCCGGTAAGTTTTTTCTCGAATTTGAAATCTTTCAGTTTTGCCTCTCCCAGCATCACTTTTGTTGCAATATTCAGATAAGGAATCTGATATGCCTTGGCGATAAAAGGTGTTGTACGGGAGGCACGCGGATTGGCCTCAATCACATACACATTCCCGTTTTTAATAGCAAACTGTATATTTATCAGTCCCTGTATTTTTAATGACCGTGCAATTTTTTCTGCGTACTCTTCCATAGTGTGCACCAGTAAGGGCGACAAATTGAATTGTGGCAACACCGCATTACTGTCACCGCTGTGAATACCTGCAGGTTCTATATGTTCCATCACACCCATCACATGAAAATCTTCTCCATCAAAAATGGCATCAATTTCCGCTTCCTGGCAACGGTCGAGGAAGCTATCAATCAGTATCTTGTTTCCGGGTAAATGTTTGATAAGGCTCAGCACGCCTTTTTCAAGTTCTTCATCATTCAGTACAATACGCATCCTTTGCCCGCCCAGTACATAACTTGGCCTGATAAGAACCGGGTAACCCACTTCTTTTGCTACTTCCAGGGCATCATCAGTATTATAGGCAGTGCCATATTTCGGATATGGGATATCAAGTGATTTCAGCATGTCGCTGAAACGGCCGCGGTCTTCAGCTATATCCATATTATCGTAGGAAGTACCGATGATACGGATTCCTTTTTCATGTAATCTCCTGGCCAGTTTTAACGCTGTTTGCCCGCCCAATTGAACAATTACCCCGTAAGGCTTTTCATGTTCTATTATCTCCCACAAATGTTCCCAGAACACCGGTTCAAAATACAGTTTATCTGCAATGTCAAAATCGGTACTTACCGTTTCAGGGTTGCAGTTGATCATGATCGCTTCAAAACCGCATTCTTTGATGGCCATCAACCCGTGCACACAGCAATAATCAAATTCAATACCCTGGCCAATCCTGTTGGGGCCACTGCCCAAAACAATGATCTTTTTCCTGGCAGATGAAACCGATTCGTTCTTATTGTTTAACTGTTTATCCATCATGATTAAAAAGGATTTTGCAGGTCTTTGTTTACAAAAGTTTTATTACGTATTGAAAAGGCAGATGTCCTGTCCCTGTAGTTCAAAGGCAATACTTCCTTACCGAAAAGTTTTAGCAGCAATCCCCAGGGAAGCAGCACTGCATAAAAAATTACAGATAAGATTATGCTGCTGCTGATACGGCCAATAACCGATGATATTAATTTCCAGGCTTCATCTAGGGAAATGGCAACCTTCGGAAACAGGAATGACATAACAATAACAATGACCGCAATATGTATAAAGATGATATTCCCGGTAAAATAGAACAATAAAAGCATCAACAAGGTTATTGCCATTATTGATTCTTTATTGGAATTTTGGGGCTTCATGAATTGTTATCGGTGCAGTATTATTTAAAATAATGAATAAATAAAAGGGCCTAACGCAGATGAACCACCCATCACCAGCAGGAAACCAACCAGGAAAATAATCACAATTAAAGGTATCAGCCACCATTTCTTTTGCTGCCTGATATAACGCCAGAAATCAAGTAAAATATCTTTCATATCCGGTTATTTCCGCAGCAAAGGTAATATTATTTCCGCCGCCATTTTATTTGCCGTTTCATTCCAGTGTGCATCACAGGTGAAATATAGTGTTGACGGGTCTTTCACCTGTTTCCTGAACGCCGGCAACAGGTCAATAAATTCCATCCCGTTTTCTGAACAGAAATCGGCCAGCTCTGTGGCTATTGATTTTCCAGGGCTGGTTTCGTATCGCACAAAATCATTGTATACCGGAATGGTAACAACAATCACCTGTTTGCCACCTGCAGCTTCCTTTAATGATGATAGTAAGAACCTGATTTTAGCAAGTTGCGGGGCTGTATAATCAAAATACCCCGAGTAAGGCACAGCTTTTGCATTAACCACCGGCTTACTGTATTTGAGGTACTGAAAAATATTATAGCAGAAACTGAATTCCTTTAAAAACCTGCGTAATCTTTGCCCGGGTGTATTTTGTAATGATGCATATCCTTCCTTATTAAAAGTGGATTTTTTTAAACTGTCTTCCCGGTAAATGAGTTGGTAACCGTTACGGGAAGGCTGATAATACGGTTGGTAATGAACAAACCGGTCGTCTTCATGAAATGAACTGTCATCCTGAACCAGGTCATTAAAAGGCAGTATGCCTATCACAACCGTATTATGTGTAAACCCGGAAGCCAGGTGCCTGTATACCAGCAATTCCTGTGTAGGCGTAAAATAACCACAGGCGAAATTCAGCATCTCCCGCTTTGTTTTTTTCTCTAAGAGGTCAGTCATCCGCTGTTCGGCGTTAAGCCCATATCCTTCTATGAACGAATCTCCCAAAAAAACCACCCTGCTTGTATCAGACAATTTGATTCTTTCTTTGTCGCGGGCGCCATAAGTATTGATATGATACGTTACTTCAAAGCATTGTTTCTTTTCAACATATTTATCCGGGTAATGCCAGGTTCCCCAATACGGGCTCAGCTCTGCGATGCTGAAGTCATACTTTGTATAGTTGTATGTAAAGCTGAATGTGGGGAAATGAGCCCCTTTATACAATGTTTTTATAAATATGAAACAGACCAATTCTACCAACAGGTATGTAATTAACAGCAAAACAGTTATGCTTTTTAATTTCTTCATGTAATTCACGTTTGGTATTTCCCGGAGCTGCAATAAATTCCTCCAACTGTATTAATCAGCCAACATGGCGCCTTCCGGATAACCGATTGGTTTTATATGCTGCTGGCCTTCTTTCAATAAAACATAATTGTTCATCACCAATACATCCATGCCGGTATTCATGAAACAACGCAGGGCATCTTCCGGGCTGCAAACAATGGGTTCTCCTCGCCTGTTAAAACTCGTATTAACCAAAACAGGGCAACCAGTCCTTTTTTCAAAAGCAGACAGCAATGCATAAAATTCGGGATTGGTTATGGCATCTACTGTTTGTACCCTGGCTGAACCGTCAACATGCGTTACTGCAGGCAATGCATTGGAAACGGCTGCCGCTTTTTGCTCCATGCCCAATCCTTCCGTACACATATTTTCCGTAAAATCTTTTACCTGGTAAACAAAGAGCATATATGGTGAAGGATTATTCATTTTAAAAAAATCACTGGCCTTTTCCGTTAAAACAGCAGGCGCAAACGGACGGAAACTTTCCCTGAATTTAATTTTAAGATTTAACTGCTGCTGCATGCCTTTTTTTCTTGGGTCGGCAATGATGCTTCTGTTTCCCAGCGCCCTTGGACCAAATTCCATCCTCCCCTGGAACCAGCCCACAACCAACCCTGCTTCAATTTGTTCTGCCACCCAATCATACAGAGTTGCGGCTTCATGATATGTAAACGATGCCCGGTATTTTTTCAGTACCTGTAAAACAGCATCATTAGAAAATGACGGGCCCAGATAAGTGCCATGCATTGATATTCCATCAACGGGTTTATCGTTTCCATAAAAAATATGATACGCTGTTAATGCCGCACCTATGGCTGCACCTGCATCACCGGCTGCAGGTTGTATATGGATTTTTTTGAAAATACCATCCTGAAGCAGCTTACTGTTGGCAACACAATTCAAGGCAACACCACCTGCCATGCAAAGGTTTTCACTCCCGGTGATCCTCCGGGCTTCATTGGCCATTTTAACCACTATTTCTTCAGTAACCATCTGTATGGCAATAGCCATATTGCAATGGCTCATTGTTAGCGGTTCATCTTTCTTTCGCCTGCGAAAACCGAAAAGGATTTCCCAGGCTTTTTCATTTACCATGGTTAACCCGGTAGCGTAGTTAAAATAATACTGGTTAAGGAATACAGAACCATCATCGTATACCGTACAAAGTTTTTCAGTTATAAGTGCTTTTTGTTTTATTGTTTCAGCGGCATCTTTATTTCCGTAAGGCGCCAGGCCCATCAGTTTATATTCTCCTGAATTAACGGTAAATCCAAGGTAGTATGTGAATGCAGAATAAAGGAGGCCCACTGAATGCGGGAAATGCATTTCTTTCTTACAGGAGAGCTTATTCCCGGTAGCATGGAATATGGAAGTAGTTACTGATTCACCAACCGCATCAATCGTTAAAACAGCCGCGTCTTTAAAAGCAGACGTGAACCAGGCACTGGCGGCATGCGAGAGGTGATGTTCTGAAAACAGGATTTCAAATACAGGTTTTACAGTATCACTCAACCCGCTTAATTCATCTTTGATTATTTTTTTAATGAAGAGCTTTTTCTTTGACCATACCGGCATGGCCTTCAGGAATGATACGATACCTTTAGGTGCAAATGACAGGTAAGTTTCCAGCAACCGTTCAAATTTTATAAACGGTTTTTCATAAAAAACAACGGCATGTATCTCATTAATGGAAATATTGGCTTCATCAAGGCAATACCTTACTGCATGTATGGGGAATTTTTCGTCGTGCCTGATCCTGGAAAACCGTTCTTCCTGTGCGGCGGCAATGATTTCACCATCCTTTATGAGCGCTGCGGCAGCATCGTGGTAAAATGCAGAAATGCCTAAAATGTACATGCTTTTTCTATTTGCCGGAATGGCCCCGGAAATTATTTAACAGTTTGGCAGGAAAATAAATCAACAGTTTGCCGGTTATTCAAACGTGCTGTAAAAATAGGGTGTCTTCGCTTCAAATTCTGCGCTGCAGGTATCCACCATCTTAAACACCCTGGTTAGTCCGATTGCTTTACGCCGTTCATACAGTTCTTCATCTGTACCGTCTTTCATGATGCGGCATATCTGTTCATCGCTGAACCCTAAATGCTTGGCTTCAATGAGCAATTGGTCGGGCAGTGATTTGATATCATACTTCATGATCTCTTTTTCACAATCGCATATAAGTTGAATCTGGTAAATAAACCAACGGTCTATTTTTGTGCTTTCGCATATCCGTTTGATGCTGGCTCCGGCCATCAGCGCATCTTTGATCCTGAAAATCCTGTCCCACTTGGGAATCTTGATATACTCAACTAGTTCATCTGCATGCATCAGGCTTTTTCCGTAATACCCCAGTCCCACAGCTTCATTTTCCAGGCTCTGGCAGGCTTTCTGAACGGCTTCAGCAAAACTACGGCCGATGCCCATCACTTCACCCACACTCATCATCTGGAAACCGAGGGTGTCTTTTGCGCCCTTGAACTTATCAAAATTCCACCGTGGGATTTTAACGATCACATAGTCAAGTGCCGGTTCAAAATAGGCAGAGGTAGATTGGGTGATTTGGTTCTTCAGTTCATCCAGGTTATACCCGATGGCCAGCTTGGCTGCAATTTTTGCAATGGGATAACCGGTTGCCTTGCTTGCCAGCGCAGAAGAGCGGCTAACCCTTGGGTTTATCTCAACAACGATTATTTCTTCTGTTTGCGGATTTAATGCGAACTGCACATTACAGCCACCGGCGAAATTTCCGAGCGATCGCATCATCCGTATGGCCGTATTGCGCATCAGTTGGTAAGCCGTATCGCTTAATGTCATGATTGGCGCCACTGTTATGGAATCACCGGTATGCACACCCATCGGGTCAAAATTCTCAACCCCGCAAATGATCACTACATTATCCTTATTATCACGAAGCAATTCAAGTTCAAATTCCTTCCAGCCCAAAACAGCCTTTTCAACCAGCACTTCATGTATGGGACTTGCCACGAGTCCGCTGTTTAGCGCCTCATCCAATTCATCTTTACTAAAAACAATGCTTCCGCCGGTGCCGCCCAGCGTAAATGACGGCCGGAGCACCAACGGGAAACCTATTTCCTGGGCAAACTCTTTCCCTTCCAGGAATGAGTTGGCAATTTTAGCAGGGCAAACGGGAATTCCCATTTCTATCATCCAATTCCTGAATTTCTCCCTGTCTTCAGCTTTGTCTATTGCTTTAATATCAACACCAATCAGCCTTACGCCATGTTTCTCCCAAATGCCCAGTTCATCCACCTCCTTACACAGGTTTAATGCAGTCTGGCCGCCCATGGTTGGCAACACAGCGTCAATTGTATTTTCTTCCAGTATCTGTTCAATAGATTCAACGGTTAATGGCAGCAAATAAACCTTGTCGGCCATCATCGGGTCTGTCATGATGGTAGCCGGGTTGCTGTTGATGAGCACCACTTTAATACCTTCTTCCCGCAAACTGCGGGCCGCCTGGGTTCCGCTGTAATCAAATTCGCAGGCCTGGCCAATAATGATTGGTCCGGAGCCGATGATCAGTACTGAGTTAATGGAATTGTCTTTAGGCATATGCTTTTTGCCTTATGTGGGCGTGCAAAAGTACTGGTAAAAAAAATGCTCCGCAAATTTTACAGGCGATAAAAAACAAATCAATTACTGCATATCTATATATACATCATAATTCCCTTTTTCATTGAATTTAATCTCTGCATTTTCGCCGTTGCTCAAATAAAAAATGGCATGAAATGGGAAAGCTACTTGTTGCACCCTGGTAAGGCTGCTGTTGGTTTGTACCTGGTTATTTTTTGAGTAATAAAACCCGGCTATGGAAGACACATTGGTAACATAAGCGGGGGATGATGAGCCGTTCAGCTGGTGTACGGTGATAAAGATATTGTCTCCTTTCTTGTCTGTTAAGCTGCAATCTATTTTATTGATCCGAGTTGTATTGGCGATAACGATATATTGCTTTTCGTATTCACCATAGTATTTATCCTTTTTCCAGTAACCTGTTATAACAGAATCTTTACCAGATACACTTTCATAATACATCTCGCCTTTACCTTCCATTTTCCCTTTTTTAAATAAGCCGATGTAATAATGGCCGTCTTTCCATGTATACATTCCTTTACCATCAGGGTAGCCGTCTTTAAACGCACCTTCGTATAAATCTGTACCTACGGCTTTTCCATTGCCGCTGGCTTTCCCTTTTTCGCATCCACCGGTATAGGTTCCCTGCAGTTCCTTTACTTTCACTTCACAATTTTCCTGAGCATGTAAAATGCCAGCTGAAATAAATATACCCCATACAATTAACAGTATCTGTTTCATGAGTTTGAATAATTAGGAATAGTTTCAAGTATTTTTACATTTTAAAAGTAACCCATTTTTATTTAAGCTAACAGAATTATGTACCGGAACCAGAGAAGGATTGTAACGCTTACCTGTTCATTATTATTCTTCCACTTGGCATATGCTCAGTTTTTCCCGCTAAAAAACTACCCGCAACAGTATTTTCAGTGGCCGGCAGGAGCTAAAATTGCCCTGGCTGCCAATTTTGGTGAACTGAGGCCAAACCACTACCATATGGGGCTTGATTGTAAAACTGACCAGAAGGTAAACGTTCCGGTTTATGCCGCAGCTGCAGGATATGTATCAAGGGTAAAAATTGAACCTTTTGGCTTCGGAAGAAGCATCAGTATCAACCATCCCAATGGCCTTACCACACTATATGCACACCTGAACGATTTTTATCCTGAACTGGAAAAATATATCAGGGAGCAACAATACCGGCAGCAGCAATGGGCCATTACGGTAACACTTACCGAAAACCAGTTCCCGGTAAACAAAGGCGATTTCATTGCATTTAGCGGCAATACAGGCGGGTCGCAGGGCCCGCACCTTCATTTTGAAATAAGGGACACAGAATCCGACAAAGTTTTAAACCCGCTGCTTTTCGGGTTTCCGATACCCGATAAGATTGAACCGCAAATACTTCGTTTAGCCGTATACGATAGACGTATCAGCACCTATGAGCAAACACCCAAAATTTACAGCCTCAAAAAAACCGGGTCTGTATACAGGACAGCTGTTCCGGTAATCGTGCAAACGGATAAGGTAAGTTTTGCCATCACGGCTTACGACAGGTATACCGGTTCTACCAATCAGAACGGGATATATAAAGCCATATTATTCCGAAATGGCAATATTGTTTCCGGCTTTGAAATGGACAGGATCAGCTATGATGAAACCCGCTACCTGAACGCACATATCGATTACAAGACCAGGAGCAGCGGCGGCCCGTATCTTGAACATTTATCCAGGCTGCCGGGGTATTGGGAAGGGATATACAAAGACGGGGAAAGCGATGGCGTAATCAGTATACAGGATGACAGCTCCCACAACATCAGGATACAGGTTACCGATGCAAATGAAAACAGCAGTGTACTCGAATTCACGTTGAAGAGAAACGGGCAAAAGGCACCGGCCCCTCTATTGCCATCCTTTATCGGCCCAAGCTTTCATCCGGGCTTACTCAATGTATTTGACAACGACAGGGTGAAATTTTACCTGGCAGGCAATATGTTATATGATTCTTTTCATTTCAAATATAATGAAGTGGTACCTGCAACCGGCAATACCATTTTCCAGTTGCACAATAATTCCGTACCGCTGCATGGCTATTTTCCGGTTAGGATAAAGGCAGATTTTAAAACAGCAGATACCGGAAGGGTAATCATGAAAAGGTTCTTTGCAAATAAAGATGATTATAAAAAGGCGGTGTATGAAAACGGCTGGTACAAGGCTTCTTTCAGGGAGTTCGGCAATTTCCAGTTACTGGTAGACAGTTTGCCCCCGGTAATTACGCCAATTGGTTTTGTAAATGGAATGCATACTGGCGGTTTGCGGAGCCTGAAATTTAAAGTACTGGATGAAACCGAAGACCTGAAAAAATTCACCGGCCTGCTGGATGGGAAATGGATTCTTTTTTCGAATGATAAAGGAAAAGTGTTCGTATATGAATTTGATGAATATTGCAGCAACGGGCCACACGAGTTATTGTTAATAGCTGAAGACATGGCCGGCAACAAGACTGAAAAAAAATTCCAATTTACAAGATGACTACGTTAACCGAAGGAAAAAAAGCGCCTGCGTTCAGGTCTGTTGACCAGAACGGAAAACCTGTTTCACTGGCTGAACTAAAAGGGAAAAGAATTGCCTTATATTTTTACCCGGAAGACGACACCCCAACCTGTACAGTACAAGCCTGTAACCTGCGTGACAATTTTGGCCTGCTGAAAAACCATGGAATTGAAATTATTGGTGTTAGCCCGGATGAAGAAAAAAAACACAAAAAATTTGAAAATAAATATAACCTGCCGTTTACATTATTAAGCGACCCGGCTCATAAGGTTATTGACAAGTATGGCGTATGGGGGGAAAAACAATTATACGGAAGGAAATATATGGGGCTGCACCGAACCACTTTCCTGATAGATGAGAAAGGGATCATCAGGAAGATCTTTCTGAAACCAAAAAGCAAGGATCATGCGGCAGAAATACTGGCCGCCTGGAAAAACATTGGATAAATCCACCATTCATATAAAAGAAAATTCCTGGGTTGCCCGGCTGGCTGCTGCAAAGTTGGGAACAGATAAGGTAGCGATGGTATTAGGCAATACGATTCACCTGCACCGCACCCGTAAAGAAGAATTCCTGCAAAATAAAAGATGGGTAAACCATGAACTTTGCCATATCAGGCAGTTTAAGGAACATGGCTTTTGGGGTTTTATCCTAAAATACCTGGCAGAATCCATCAAGCATGGATATCACAACAATAAATATGAAATAGAGGCAAGGGCTGCCGAAGAAGGATCCTGACTCAAATGGGAGACTAAACAAGCAATTCCACTTCACCAAAATTAAAAGCCCGTTCAACAGCATCCTGCGTGATTAGCTGGCCAAATTCGTTTACCCGCTTAATCGTTGTGTCGAAAGTAATATTTCCTTTTCTTAACCGGGCTGTTTTTCCGCATAAATAAAGATGCTCATTGTAACGGTTCAGAGTAGATTTAAAATCTTTTGCATAGGTTGTATCTATCGCCAGGCAAACTAACCGGTGAAGTTCTTTTCCCAGTGCCGGCGGATCAAATTTTCTCCCGCAAATCTGGCTCAGGGAAACAGGATTTACCAGTTTTTTTGAAAAGCTATCCTGGTTAACGTTTATGCCAATACCAACCACCGACCAGTTCCAGTTATTACCCATCAATTTGTTTTCAATAAGGATACCACCTGCCTTTCTGTCACGCCAATAGATATCATTTGGCCATTTTATGGAAGATTCCGGGCCCGCCAATCCCTTAAAAAAATCAAAACAGGCCATGGTTACCGTAGCATTAAATAGAAATTGTTTCTGAAAAAAAGCCCGGCCCGGCTGAAAAACCATGCTGATAATGATATTCTGGCCGGCACGGCTCTCCCAGCTTTTGCCATGTTGCCCCTTTCCCATGGTTTGCTCCCTGGCAAACCAGGCCATGCCATGTTTAGCCAATCCTGCATGAACCATAGCCATGGCATAGTTGTTGGTACTGTCTGTTGTTTCCAGTAAATTAAACATTTCTATTGCTTCCATACCTGTATCAAATGACAAAGAAATAGTACTTTTGAATCAAGTTGCAAGCTACCGGAAAATTACATCCCTAGCCCTGTTTATATTTTAAATAAAATTGAGAAAGATTTGAACAACATCGAAGCATTAAAGAGCCGTAAAAAAAGCGGCCAGGTCCGGTTAACCAGGAATAGTAAAATTTTCAAGACAATCATCCACGCCATCCAGGAAAAAAAGGGCGAAAATATTATCAGCCTCGACCTTAGAAAGATACCCGAAGCTGTGGCAGATTTTTTTATCATTTGCCAGGCAAGCAACAATAACCAGCTTAGAGCCATCGCAGATAATATTGAGGAAGAAGTTAAAGAAAACTGCAACGAGCGGCCATTCAAACATGAAGGCAGGCAGGCAGAACAATGGATATTAATAGATTTTGTAAACATAGTGGTTCATGTGATGTTGCCCGAACCCAGGAAATTTTATCAACTGGAAGAACTTTGGAGCGACGCACCCGTAATGGAACACAATGATTAACCTATAAAAATAACCGGTAAGGCCGGTTAATGAAACAACAGCATATGGACCAACAAAACAATAAAAGAAAATTTAATCCCGATAACCTAACTCCGGGTGGAGATGATCCGCTGAAAAGAAAGAACAAATTCAATATTTACTGGATTTATGGCATCATATTGATTGCCATCATCTCTTATAATCTCATGCGTGGTGTTAACAGCTCCGGTATTGAAACCGACCAGCAGCAATTTTATGCCATGCTGTTGAATGGCGATGTTGAAAAAATAAAGACGATCAGGAACAAGAAACTGGTTCGTGTTTTCCTTAATAAAGACAGCTTAACCAATAAATCGGCCTGGTACAAACAGGTGCTGAATGACAAAGAGGATGAAAAAAAATATGATGCAGCAGCACGACTTAACCCGCCTCAGTTGTTTTTCAGCATTATCGATGACAAAACATTCGCTTCCCAGATGAGCGAATTTTACAAGGCACATCCCGAACTGAAACAGGTTTCTGATTCACCGGATGATGAAGGTGAACTGTTTGGACAGATATTAAGTACTTTATTGCCCATTTTACTCATCGCATTCTTGTTTGTTCTGATGATGAGAAAAGTTGGCGGACCCG
This sequence comes from uncultured Chitinophagaceae bacterium, assembly GCA_937996595.1. Lineage (GTDB taxonomy): Bacteria > Bacteroidota > Bacteroidia > Chitinophagales > Chitinophagaceae > Ferruginibacter. The sequence continues at coordinate 25,878 of CALKVC010000054.1, read as the reverse complement.
GCGGGGCTGGCGGACCCGGCGGTATTTTCAATATCGGCAAATCCAAAGCCACCCTTTTTGAAAAAGGTACACGCGTTAACATCAATTTTGGCGATGTAGCCGGCCTTGATGAAGCCAAAGTGGAAGTGATGGAAATCGTTGATTTTCTTAAAAACCCCAAAAAATACACCAACCTCGGTGGTAAGATTCCAAAAGGCGCCTTACTGGTTGGTCCTCCGGGAACCGGAAAAACATTATTAGCCAAGGCCGTTGCCGGGGAAGCCCAGGTTCCTTTCTTCAGTTTAAGCGGAAGTGATTTTGTGGAGATGTTTGTGGGTGTGGGCGCCAGCCGTGTGCGCGACTTATTTAAACAGGCAAGGGAAAAGGCTCCCTGCATCATATTCATAGATGAAATTGATGCTATCGGCCGTGCCCGTGGAAAGAACATGATGATGAGCAATGATGAAAGGGAAAATACATTGAACCAGCTGCTGGTTGAAATGGATGGCTTTGGAACCGACCTGGGCATCATCATCCTGGCCGCCACCAACCGGCCGGATGTACTGGATAACGCCTTGCTGAGGCCAGGCCGTTTCGACAGGCAGATTACCATTGACAGGCCCGACCTGGTTGGCCGTGAAGCCATCTTTAAAGTTCACCTGGCACCCATTAAGGTATCACAAAAACTGGATTTACATAAACTGGCAGAACAAACACCAGGTTTTGCGGGCGCCGATATCGCCAATGTTTGTAACGAAGCCGCCCTTATTGCCGCCAGGAAAAATAAAGAAGCAGTAGACATGAGCGATTTCCAGGATGCTATCGACCGGGTAATTGGCGGGCTTGAAAAGAAAAACAAGATCATTTCACCGGAAGAAAAGGAAATCATCGCCTATCACGAGGCCGGCCATGCTATTTGCGGCTGGTTCCTCGAGCATGCATACCCGTTATTAAAAGTCACCATTGTGCCCAGAGGTACGGCAGCCCTGGGATATGCCCAATACACACCAAAAGAACAATACCTGTACAATACCGACCAGTTGATTGACCAGATTTGCATGACACTGGGCGGCCGTGCGAGTGAAGATATCTTTTTTGGAAAGATAAGCACCGGGGCCAGTAACGACCTGCAACAAATAACCAAGATAGCCTATAGCATGATTACGGTGTATGGCATGAATGATAAGGTTGGAAACGTTAGTTTCTACGACCCTAACCAGGAAAATGTTTTCACCAAACCATTCAGTGAGGAAACTGGCAAAATGATAGACCAGGAAGTGAGGAAACTGATTGATTCCGCTTATGAAAAAACCAAGCAGCTATTACTTGATAAGAAAGATGCCGTAGAAAAACTGGCCAAAGAACTGCTTGTTAAAGAAGTTTTATTTAAAAGTGATGTGGAAGCCCTTATAGGAAAACGTCCTTATGAGGAGAAAAAACTACTGGACATTACACCCGAAGAAACAGTGAGCGAAGAACCAAAAACAACTATCCCGGATGAATTAAAAAATCCGCCTTTAATTTAGAACGGTTATGGCTGTATCACCTGCCAGGGAAAACATATTAAAGAAAATAAGGCAGGCACTGAATAATCCGGTGCCATTGCCTTTTCCGCACAGCGAGGGAACACAGCCTGTTTTTAAACCGGCAAACGATGACCTTTCCGTCCAGTTCGCGGAGGAATTCACCAAACTGCAGGGCCGATTTGCTTTCTGCACAGATATAAATGACCTGAAATTACAGTTGCAGCAATTGCTGGTTGAAAAAAACTGGACAAAGATCTTTTTTAAAGAAGATAAAATGGCTTCCCTTTTCAATATCAGCAGTTACCCGAGCCTGGCCGGTTGTGAAATAGCAGTAACCGGATGCGAATACCTGGTAGCCAGAACCGGTACAGTGGTAATGAGCACGGCCCAGCATAGCGGAAGAACAACCAGTGTGTACGCCCCGGTTCATATATGCGTAGCATTCAGCAACCAGGTTGTTTATGACATTAAAGATGCATTGCTGTTGCTGAAAGAAAAATATGCCGGCAAGATGCCTTCACTCATTACTTTTGCCAGCGGGCCAAGCAGGACGGCAGATATAGAAAAAACCCTGGTTACCGGCGTACACGGCCCAAAAGAAGTATATTGTTTCCTGGTAGAAGCATGACCGGAAAATATTGATAGAGCATTTTTAAATCAAATCACATGCATAATCCCACACAACAGCTATTTGTTTATGGTTCACTTCGCAGTGGGTTCCGTAATCCCGCTTATAACTACCTCACCCAGTATTTCAGGCTGATAGGCGAAGCCGTGGTAAAAGGCAAGTTTTACGACAAAGGCCCTTTTCCTGTTGCCATACCGGCAAACGGTGATTCTTTTATTACAGGTGAATTATATGCAGTAAACAACCCCGATGAATTCAACTGGGCCATACAGCAACTGGATGATTATGAAGGGCTGAATGTGGAACCGGGCGAAACACCGCTATACAAAAGGGAACTGGTAACTGTATACCACGAGGGATCCCCATCTCAATCATGGATCTACTGGTACAATGGCAGTATACACGGAATGAAAGAGATTGCAACCGGTGATGTGTTGAAATACCTGCAGGAAAAGAACAAACCGTAATTGTATTTCAATGACGCCCACACCAAAGAAAATATATTTCCTGTCAGATTTCCACCTTGGCGCCCCGAATGTAACGGAAAGCCTTACACGAGAAAAAAAGATTATCCGGTTCCTCGATGAGATAAAGCATGACGCCGCTGAAATATTCATCCTTGGCGACCTGTTTGATTTTTGGTATGAATACAGGAAAGTGGTACCGAAAGGCTATGTAAGGATCCTGGGTAAACTGGCAGAAATTACCGATGCCGGCATTCCGGTCTATTTTTTTGTTGGCAACCACGATATGTGGATGACAGATTATTTTCAGAAGGAACTGAATATACCCGTCTTTTTTGAACCGAAGGAATTCATTTTTAACGGCAGGCACTTCCTCATTGGCCATGGTGACGGGCTGGGCCCGGGAGACCATGGTTACAAATTCATAAAAAAAGTATTCCGTAATAAAACCTGCCAGTGGCTTTTCGGTATCCTCCCTCCCTATATCGGTATGGGAATTGCAGGTTATTTCAGCAGGAAAAGCAGGGCACAAACGGGGCAGTCTGATGAAGTGTTCCTGGGAGAAGACAAAGAGTGGCTCATCCAGTATTGTAAAGAGGTATTATCAAAAAAGCATTATCACTATTTTGTTTTCGGGCACAGACACCTTCCGCTCGACATTAACTTAAGCGAAAACAGCCGCTACCTGAACCTCGGAGACTGGATAAAATATGACAGCTATGCCGTTTTTGACGGCCATGATATGGTTCTGAAATATTACAACAGCAAATAACATGATAGCCCGTTCAATATATTTACCGGTACTCATTTTCGGCTTCCTCATTAACGGTTATGCACAAACACCTGTTATGCAGGGAAGCGGTTACAATACAAACGCAGATTCAATATTCAGGTTCGAACGTTCCATTCCAGGCGATTTCATTTACCTGAATGTAGACATACTTGACAATATTTACCTCATCAGTTCCGGCAACCGGCTTAAAAAATTAAATGGCAAAGGTGATTCCGTTGCCGTGTTCAACGACGTGAGAAAATATGGTAACCCAACCCTTATTGATGTAAATAACCCGCTAAAGATCCTGGTATATTATAAAAATTATTCGTCAGTGGTTGTACTGGACAGGTTCCTTTCTCAAAGAAACAGCATCAACTTCCGCAAACAGGGAATTTTTAGCGTAAATGCCATATCCACCTCATATGATAATAATATCTGGCTTTTTGATGAACAGGACAATAAGCTTAAGAAAATTGATGAAACCGGGAAAATGCTCCTGGAAAGCCCCGATATGAGGCAATTGCTGGATACGATTCCGTCTCCCCAATACATCATAGACAGCAGGAACCAGGTTTTCCTGTATGATGCCATGAAAGGATTTTACATTTTTGATTACTATGGTGCATTTAAAACAAGGCTACCATTCACTAGCTGGTCTGATATTGCGATTTCGGGAAACAAACTGTTCGGATTTTCAAATAACATGCTGTACAGCTATGAATTACAATCCCTGAACCTAAAAACATATGTATTGCCCTCTTTTGTTAAGGATTATGTTTCCATCAAAGCGGTAAACGGAAAACTGTACCTGCTCAAAAAAAATGCACTGGAAATTTACAGGTTTGAATAGTTAATTTTGCCTGATGAAATTCCTTGACAACATCATACTTGACAATAGTGTAAGGACCATCTTTGCTGTTTTCGGCACCATTATACTTGTACTGATTTTTAGGAAAACAATTTCCAAATCAGTAGCATCGCTCCTTTTCATATTTGTTCGCAGAAACTGGAAGACAATAGAAAAAAAGGAATTTGTAGCATTGATCATAAAACCGCTGGCCTGGTTCATCAGTATTTGCATTTCCGTTTTTGCCATCGACAAACTGAATTTTCCGGAAGCCTGGCTTTTCAAGATATACGGGCATGGCACAGATGAAATCCTTGAAAAAACCGGAACCTGCCTCATCATCATTTATTTCATCTGGTTTGTAACAAGCCTTATAGATTTTATTGCACTTATCCTTGAACAAAAGGCAAAAGCTACAAAAGATAAAAGCGACGACCAGCTCATCGTATTCTTCCGCGACTTTCTGAAAGTGATTGTTACCATACTGGGTATTTTGCTCATCATAAAAGCCGGGTTCAACCAGGATGTTGGCACCGTACTCACCGGTTTAAGTATTGTAGGAGCCGCCATGGCATTGGCTGCAAAAGAAAGCCTGGAAAACCTGATTGCTTCATTCATCATTTTTTTTGACAAGCCATTTTTTACCGGCGACTTCCTTAAAGTTAACAATGTAAGCGGCACGGTAGAACATATCGGTTTAAGAAGCACCAGGATAAGAACCATTGACAAAACACTCGTAACCGTTCCTAACAAACAGATGGTAGACAGTGTGGTTGATAACATGAGCCTGAGGATACAGCGAAGGGCTGAAATAAAACTGGAATTTGTTCCCGCTTCTCCAACTGCTTCCATAGAAAAATTGATAAGAAACTGCCATGCATTCCTGGAAAAAAATCAGGGCCTGGTTGAAAAACACAGTGTATTCTTTTCAGATTTCAATAAAAGCGGTATCACTATCAGCATCGAATTTTTTACCGGGCATTGCAGCATGGCTGAATTCAACCAGTTCAGGCAGACATTGAACCTTTTCCTTAAATATGAAGTGGAAAGCCTGCAACTGGAACTGGCCTCCGGTGGCAATGATATAAATATATTCAATAATGATACAGGAACCGGTGACAGTAAAAGCAGGCCGATTATTTAAGCAACTCCGCCAGTTCGGCATCCCATTTACCGGTTTTACCATATTCAACAATACGCCCGGCTTCTTTGCCATCTTTCATTACTATGATAGTAGGCACATTGGTAATTTTGAAAGCGGCTGTAATGTTTCCCAATGTTACTTTATTGCGGTTTACGGCAAAAAAACTGATGCTCTTATCAGGAAAACCGCTCATCTCCTGTAATTTAAAAAACCTCGGTATGATAAACTGCGTGTCTTCGCACCAGGTACCACCAAAAACAACAAATTGTATGTTGTCTTTTGCCAATTCCATGGCTTTTACAATTTCAGGTGCAGGTTCATAAATGGCCTGGTTAGATGAATACCAGGAAAACATATCGTAGTTCTGCAGGGCGTATTTGGTAACAATTCCTGTTAGTACGGTTACTTCAGGGTGCTTTTCGTCTTTTGAAACGGTGTATGGCGTTTGTGCATAAAGGTTAGTTATAAATGCCAGGTTAACAACCAGGCAAAAAAATACAGGCCGGATCATATTTTTCTATTATAGGTTAGCTTTTAATTCGTGCAGGAATGATTTTAACTTTTTTAGTGACTCTACCATGGCAAATTTCATTTCCGCGTTCTTGTTCTTCTTTAAAAACTCCTTCGCCCCTTCTATCGTATACTTCCTTTCCCGCAATAACTGGTAAATCAGTTTCAGGTTTTTCACATCTTCAGGCCTGAAATGCCTGTCACCTTTTCCATTCTTTTTAGGCTTCAGTATGTCAAATTCATTTTCCCAATACCTGATCAGCGATTGGTTAACTTTAAACATGGCGGAAACCGTACCTATACTGTAATAGCTTTTTTCAAATAACTCTTTGTCATCCGGCACTTCAATCTTATCGGCCATCGCATTCATATCAGCCAGCTTCATCCGCCCGCGGGCAGATTTAACCTGCTCTTCCATCTTGGGTTGTGTTTTCAACTGCTTTAACCGAAGTACCGCAGGCCTTGACGGCTCCTGCACGGCCACTTCCGGTTCCTGCAATACAGGTAATACGTCCTGTACAGTTTCTTCCTGTACAAAATCAAAATTAAATGATGATTGCTTGAGCGGCATGATAACTGGGTTTTTATTTATTGGTCGAAAACTTTTTATTTAAAACAATCAAATGGCTTCAGTCTATTGCGCCCTATTCTTCCAACTGCATAAAGTTAATCAAAACTTTTTGCACTTCCGGTAGCGGCAATCTTTAACAGCCTGTCATACTGTTCTGCATTCAGGTCGTTATAAAAAAAGTAAACCGGGTCTACCTCACCGCCGTTAATATGTACTTCATAGTGGCAATGCGGGCCGGTACTTTTTCCGGTACTTCCCACCCATCCAATCACTTCTCCCCTTTTCACCCGTTGCCCCTGCCTGGCCTTTATCCGTACCATATGCCCGTATAAAGTCTGGTACCCATAGCCATGGTTAATGATCACATGGTTTCCGTATCCGCTTTCCGAATACCCTGATAAGGATACGGTTCCGTCGCCGGTTGCATAAATGGGCGTTCCCTGGGGAGCGGTAAAATCAAGGCCCTTATGCATTTTAGGCGTTCCGTACACCGGGTCTATCCGCATTCCAAATCCACTGGCAATGCGGTTCAGTTGTTTATTACTTACTGGCTGTATAGCCGGAATACAGGCAAGTTTGGCATCCTGGTTCTTTATCAGCTTGGCAATAGCATCATAACTGGTAAACTGGTAAGCAATCCTGGCACTGATATTGTTCAACTGGCTGGCAATATCTTTTTCCAGTGCATAATCACTCATAATGTTCACCTTTTCAATTTCGTTTTTCTTCTCTATGATTTTTGCACGGGCACTGTCTGGCAACGGGTTGGCTTCAAAAATAGACCGGTAAACCTCGTTATCTCTCTTTTCAAGTGCCGCCAGTTGTTCCTGCAGGGTTTTTACCTTGCTGTTAATCACGGCATAGTTTTCCCTTAGCACTTCATATTTTTTCTTTGCTTCAATATCGGTTGGACGTGGGAAAAAGCGGTTATACAAATAGATAATGATGGCAGAACTGACAATAAGGGCGGAAAGGAAACCAAAAAAGCGCAACAACTTTACCCGTAAAGGAGTTACCAGCTTTTCATACCTGAGGGTATGCGTATTATAAAAATATTTGATCTTTTTCATGCCATAGCCCGCAAAGGCTTATAAGATATCAATTTAATTCCCCTGCCCGGTTCGTGTATTCGGTTGATTACCGGTTCCGGCAATCAAATCAACCTGCAAAATGCAGCTTACCGGTTTTATTCAATACCTGAACCCTGCCAGTTAACTTTGTTTGTACCCGGTACCAAATGGGCGGGCAGTTTTATTACCTTTGCGGCAAGGTTTACAAAAGTGCACAAATTTAAACCTATTTAACAACTAAAAGCAACCCAATAACTCATTTTAGCATATGATGACGAGCGCAGCAATCAGGCAGGTTTTCCTAGATTTTTTCAGGTCAAAAGAACACCTGATAGTTCCTTCAGCACCCATTGTAGTAAAAAACGACCCCACTTTATTGTTTACCAATGCAGGAATGAACCAGTTTAAGGATTACTTCCTGGGCAACAAAAAAGCACCTGCTCCCCGTATAGCCGATACACAAAAATGCCTCCGGGTAAGCGGAAAACACAACGACCTGGAAGAAGTTGGCGTTGACACCTATCACCATACCATGTTTGAAATGCTGGGCAACTGGAGTTTTGGCGATTACTTTAAAACTGAAGCCATTGCCTGGAGCTGGGAACTCCTAACCGAATTATATAAAATTCCAACAGACCGTTTGTATGTCAGCGTTTTTGAAGGTGATGAAAAAGAAGGGCTTCCCCCATCAAAAATTGCCTTGGAAGCATGGCGCAAACTGGTAGCGGAAGACCATATCGTTTACGGCAATAAAAAAGATAATTTCTGGGAAATGGGTGATACCGGGCCTTGCGGGCCTTGCAGTGAAATTCACGTAGATATGAGGCCGGATCATGAACGGGCGCTCATACCGGGCCGCGACCTCGTGAATAAAGACAACCCGCAGGTAATTGAAATCTGGAATAATGTATTCATGCAATACAACCGCTTAAAAGACGGCAGCCTGCAACCATTACCCGCACAGCATGTTGATACAGGAATGGGATTTGAACGGCTCGTACGGGTCATCCAAAACAAGACTTCCAATTATGATACCGATATTTTTAGCGGCACCATCGCAGCCACCGAAAAGATAACCGGTAAAAAATACCTGGCCGGTGATGACAAAGAAAGCATCGCTTTCAGGGTATTGGCTGATCATATTAGGGCCATCGGTTTTACCATTGCAGACGGACAGTTACCTTCCAATACCGGCGCCGGATATGTAATTCGACGCATATTGCGCAGGGCTGTAAGATATTATTATTCTTACCTGCAATACAAACAACCCCTGCTTTACCAGTTATTACCGGTGATTGCTACACAGTTTTCAACTGTGTTTCCTGAACTGGATAAACAACAGGAATTTGTAAGTAAAGTAATCAGGGAAGAAGAAGAAGCCTTTTTAAGAACCCTTGACAAAGGATTAAAAAGAATGGATAGCATCATCGCTGCAGCTTCGGGTAAAACCATTTCTGGAAAAGATGCTTTTGAATTACTGGACACATTCGGATTCCCGATTGACCTTACCAGGCTCATTGCCTCCGAAAACAACCTGGCAGTAGATGAAGCCGGTTTTGAGGCAGAAATGAAACAACAAAAAGACAGGAGCAGGGCTGCAACTGCTCTGGATACGGAAGACTGGCAGATAGTTAATGAAGGTGATTTTGGAAGCTTTACCGGTTATGACAGCCATGAAACGAAAACGAAGATCCTGAAATACCGCAAAGTGTCGGGTAAAGGCAAAGAACTGTACCAGCTTGTACTTGAAAACACACCATTTTATGCTGAAAGCGGCGGACAAGTAGGCGATACCGGTATCATCAGTCTTGATGCCAATCAAGGTGAATCAGGATCGGCAACTATCCGGATAATCAATACCAAAAAGGAAAACGACCTGGTTATCCATTTTGCAGAACAAGTTCCGGATGACCTTTCGGGAGAAGTAACGGCAACGATTGACCGAAGCCGGAGGAAAGACATAACGGTTCACCATACAGTAACACACCTGATGCATGCCGCACTAAGGAAAGTACTGGGTACCCATGTGGCGCAAAAAGGGAGCCTGGTAAATGAAGAGCATACCCGGTTCGATTTTTCGCATTTTGCAAAAATGAGCGAACAGGAAATGATTGCCGTGGAAGAGATGGTGAATGAAAAGATAAGGGAGAATATTCCGGTTGTAATAAAACAGATGGCAAAAGATGAAGCTATTGCGATGGGAGCCATGGCGTTGTTTGGAGAGAAATATGCTGATACGGTAAGGGTGGTCATGATAGATCCCGCTTATTCAATAGAATTATGTGGCGGTACACATGTTGGAAGCACCGGCGAACTGGGTATTTTTAAGATAAAACATGAAACGGCTGTTGCTGCGGGTGTTAGAAGGATAGAAGCCGTATGCGGTAAAGCAGCAGAAAAAATGATCAACGAACAGTTTGAGCAGATAAGACAAATCAGGGAAGCATTGAAAAATCCGGCGAATATTATCAGGTCGCTGGAAAGCATACAGGCTGAAAACACAACCCTGCTTAAACGTATTGAATCGCTGGAAGCAAGGCAACTGGTGGGTATCCGCAATGAGTTGCTGCATAAAGATGAGATCATTGATAATGTAAGCTTCATCGGTGATATTATTGAAGTGCCCAATGCAGATGCGCTGAAAAAACTCTGCTTCGACCTTAAGAACCACCTGCACGATCACCTGGTGGTACTTTGCGCAAATATCGGTGGCAAAGCCAATATTGCCATCAGCATCAGTGAAACGGTGGTAGCCGCAAAAAAAATGGATGCCGGCAAAATCATCAATGAACATGTTAAGCAACTCATCAAAGGCGGCGGCGGCGGGCAAGCGACCCTGGCAACGGCAGGTGGACAGGATGTTAGCCGCCTACAGGATGTGATTGCAGCAGTTAAGGCTCTACTCTAAAAATTAACAAGGCTGCCCGGAAAGCAGGGCATACTTAAGGCGTGTAAACTTGTTTCTTTCTGTAACCGGAAGGCACTACCTGTATAATTGAATCAACCATTACAAATGTACATCGTTCTTGAAACACCCAGGCTGATACTGCGCCGCTTTACCGAAGCTGATGCATCATTGGTGCTGAAGCTCAACAGCGACGAAGACGTTCTGAAGTACCTGCATGAACCGGTATTGAAAGACGAAAATCATGCAAGGCAGATCATCCGGGATATCATATTACCCCAATACGAAAGAAACCTGGGCAGATGGGCGATGCATACAAAAGACGATATGGAATTCATTGGCTGGTGTGGTTTAAAATACAGGCCGGAACTTGATGAAACCGACCTGGGATACAGGTTGCGTAAAAATTACTGGGGAATGGGTTATGCAACCGAATCTGCCCGGCATACCCTAAGTCATGCATTTAATGTGCTTAGTTTGCAAACTGTTACCGGCCGGGCGCATATAGATAACCTTGCTTCGCTGAACGTGCTGGAAAAAATTGGAATGACATATGTTTGTGATGAAGTAGTAGATGATTGCCCGGTAAAGACTTTCATTGCCGGAAAAGACAGTTGGCAGAAATGACTGACAAAATGCAGTGAACAGCATAAAAAAATGAAGCAGCACCGGGGAACTTATTATTTTTACTTATGATCAATTACAACCCCAAAGACTGGTTCACGTTTATTTTCCGGTTACACAAAGCCGACACGTTCAGGAAATTATTCCCCTTGCTTATAGGCATAAGTGTGTATTCGTTTATTATCGCTTACCTTGAAACCAATATATTCCCTGTTACAGATAAAAGTTTTGTAAAGAATATACCCATCATGCATAACCTGCTGGGGTTTGCTATTTCCATGCTTCTTGTATTCAGAACAAATACGGCTTACGACAGGTGGTGGGAAGGACGTAAACTCTGGGGATCGCTGGTAAACAACAGCCGAAACCTCGCATTAAAACTGGCAGCCATCCTGCCCGGGGAAGAAGCCGTGCAACGTTCCTTCTTCCGAAAGATCATTCCCGCATATGCGTATGCGTTACACAACCACCTTAAATCAGAAAAGACAAGAACAGCCCTGTTTGAAAACCCTGAACATGACTCCATCTTCAGTAAAATAGACAAGGAAAAACATATTCCAAACCAGATCGCACTATTAATGTTCGCACATATTCAGCAATTGTACCGGGAAGGAAAAATAGACGGCAACCAGCTAATTGTGCTGAATGCAGAATTACAGTCGTTTACCGATATCTGCGGTGCCTGCGAACGTATTAAGAACACACCAATCCCCTTTTCATACAGCGTGTTCATAAAAAAATTCATTTTCATTTATATCATGACCCTTCCCATTGGATATGTGTTCAGCCTGAGTTACTATGTAATTCCTGTTGTTGTGTTCATATTTTATGTACTGGCCAGCCTTGAACTGATTGCTGAAGAAATTGAAGACCCTTTTGGCGGTGATGATAATGATGTTCCAACGGAAAAGATTGCCAGGAACATCCACAACCATGTAAATGAACTGATTGACGTTTAAGCCATTGAGCGTTTTCCTGCCTCATAAAAAGTAAACACCGGTAAACCAACTGTTAAAGAAAAATAAATATTTCCGAAAAGTTTCGTATTTCGGAAAAACTCATTAGTTTTGATGTACTAAAAGTTTCGTACATAAAAATTATAATCATGAAAAAAGCAGTAGTATTAGCATTCCTCCCCTGGTTATTCAGTGCCTTTGGGTATAAAGCCATGGCACAGGAATATGATGTAAAAATTGATGACAAAGGAAAAAAGGAAAGCCAGGAAATCATTATCAGGAAAAAAGGCACCAAAGATGCCGATATCAGGGTTGAAATAATTGGCGATAAAGTGTTGGTGAATGGCAAACCTCTTGTTGAATTCAATGATGATAACATCACGGTAAACAAAAGGAAAATCATCATTAATGATGGAAACAAGATCATGTTTGGCGATGGAATGGGTGAATTAGGGGAACTGGGCGAATTGGGAAATTTTTCATGGAGCGATGATGAGAAGGAGGCCGGCGCTTTTTTAGGCGTTACTACAGAAAAAACCAGTGAAGGTGCAAAGATTACCAATGTTACTGAAGAAAGCGCAGCAGCCAAAGCAGGCCTGAAAGAAGCTGATGTAATTACAAAATTAGCCGACACAAAAATAGACGGCCCTGAATCTTTATACAAAGCAGTTACCGCCCATAAACCTAAAGATGAAGTAAAAGTGTATTACCTAAGGGATGGAAAAGAAAAATCAGTAAAAGTTACCCTGCAGGAAAGGAAACGCAGCGCCAGGGCATTTGCATTTACTGCTCCCGATGGTTCATACAAACGGTTTTCCATGCCCGATATGGACAGGGTTGGAACAACAGCCCCATTTGCATTTAACAACCGGGATTTTGATTTCGACTACTCATTCCCCCGGCAGAAAAAACTGGGCTTAAAAATTCAGGATACTGAAGAAGGAAATGGAGTAAAAGTACTGGAAGTAGAAGAAAATTCAGCTTCTGCTTCAGCCGGCCTTCAAAAAGATGATATAGTAACTGAAATTGGGGGAGTTAAAGTAAACAATACAGATGAAGTAAGGGAACAACTGATGGAAAATGCTGAAAAAAAGACGTATAATATCAAGGCGCTTCGCAATGGAAAAGAAATGAGTTTTGATATCAAAATACCTAAAAAATTAAAGACAGTAAACTTATAAACGCCATCGAAAAACAACATAAAGCGGATCTGCTACAGGTCCGCTTTTTTATTTTCTGCTACGGCATTCAAAAAACGCCCCAACGCAATGGCTGCTCGCCACAACTGCTTACCTTTGCAACCGATGAATACCGACAAATACGAATTGGTAGTTGGGCTGGAAGTACATGCACAGTTGCAGACAAAATCGAAATTGTTTTGTACCGACAGCACGGCTTTTGGCGCTGAACCCAACACACAGGTTAGCCCGGTGTCGCTCGCTCATCCGGGAACCCTGCCTAAAATGAACGGTAAAGCTATTGAACTGGCCGTAAAGCTGGGCCTTGCGCTGCATTGTAACATAGAGCGGAATAACTATTTTGCCCGGAAAAACTATTTCTATCCCGACCTCCCCAAAGGATACCAGGTTAGTCAGCATACAGCCCCGGTTTGCAAAGGCGGATATGTGAGTATTATTTCTGCAGACACAAAAAAGGACATACAACTTAACCGGATACACCTGGAAGAGGATGCCGGTAAAAGTTTACATGATATTGACCCGGATTATACCTGCATTGACCTGAACCGTGCCGGTATACCCCTGCTGGAAATTGTGACAGAACCTTGCATCCACAGCGCAGCCGATGCTTTTTCATTTCTCACTGAATTACGTAAAACTGTTCGCTGGCTGGCTGTTTGCGATGGTAACATGGAAGAAGGCAGCATGCGCTGCGATGCCAATATTTCCATCAGGTTAAAAGGCGAATCTGCACTTGGCAAAAGAGTGGAAGTGAAAAACCTGAACAGTATCCGCAATGTTAAAAAAGCCATTGAAATTGAACAGGAACGGTTAATCGCTCTTGCAGAAAATAATGAACCCGTAATACAGGAAACCAGGAGTTTTGATGCCGACAGGCAAGTCACATTCTCATTAAGGAGCAAAGAAGATGCAGATGATTACCGGTATTTCCCTGAACCCGACCTGCCGCCATTTACCATCAGTGACACTTTCATTGAATCTGTAAAGAATAACATGCCGGTATTGCCTGAACAATGGAAAGACAAATTTATAAATGAATATGCCTTGCCTGCTTATGATGCAACCATCATTTGCAATGATAAGGATGATGCCCTTTTTTTTGAAACCCTGGCAAAACTTACTTCTAATAAAAAAGCGGCGGCTAACTGGTTGCTGGGACCGCTTAAATCTTATTGCAATGAAAACAATATTACAATAAACCGTTTTCCACTGCATGCCGAAGCTATTGTTTCGCTGATTGACCTTACTGAATCCGGGCAGGTGAATTTTAATAACGCATCCACAAAGATCTTGCAGGAACTGATGAGGAACCCTTCATCTACAGCTGAAGCCATTGCCGTTTCCCTAAACCTTGTCCAGGAAAAAAATGAATCATCCATAGAAACATGGGTTGATGAAGTGCTTGCATCCATGCCTGAAAAAGTGAAAGAGTATAAGAGCGGTAAAAAAGGGCTGATCGGTCTGTTTGCCGGCGAAGTGAAAAAAAGGAGCAAAGGAAAAGCCGATATGGCACTGGTCAATAAATTGTTATCCGAAAAACTTCAAAACTGAATTTAATATGCGAATGGGCCAGTAAGTGATATTGTGAACATCCATTTTTGTAAGTAAATTATGCTATCAATATGAAAATTACCGTAACAGCATTAGTCATCAGCCTGCTAATGTTCTCATGCAACAATGAATCGAACAATGGAAAATTTACCGTAAGCGGTAATATTAAAAATGTTCCTGACCAGCAGATATTCCTTGACCAGCTTTTCTTCAGCCAGAAAAATCCCGAAATACTGGATACTGCGCAAATAAAAAACGGAAAATTTGAATTATCCGGTATAGCAACTGAAGAAGGCCTGTACCGGATCCGTTTCGAAAAATTGGAATCCGGATTTATCTTTATCAATGACAAGCCGTCGATCAGCTTTACGGCAGATATAAACGATGTGAGCCTGGAAGGTCCTGTTTTTAACAGCCCCGCCAATACAAAACTGAAAAGCCTGCTCATCGGCATTTCAACAAAAAGCGAACAGATAAAAACAGTTAGTGCCAGCATTGATTCCCTTTCAAAACTAACCGGCAACGACAGCCTTGTATCTGTGAAAAAACAGCACATGAACACATTGGGTGAATCGTTCGTTAGTTATATCACCCGTTTTATTGATACAACTTCGGATCCTGTGGTTGCCATGTTTGCACTGGGGTATACACGCAATGTTGATCCAAACAGGCTTAAAAACATTGTTCCGGGTTTACAGAACAGGTTTCCAAAACACCAGGGCGTAGCTTCCATTGTTATACAATTCAACCAAATGATGGCACAGCAGGCACAACAACAGGCTATCCGTGAAAAAACACCGCAGGTTGGCAGTATGGCACCCGACTTCACCATAAATGATGCCGACGGTAAACCGGTTTCATTAAGCCAGTTCAGAGGAAAATATGTACTGGTTGATTTCTGGGCTAGCTGGTGCGGTCCATGCAGGGGGGAAAGCCCATACCTGGTGGCAGCTTACAACAAATATAAAAACAGGAATTTCACCATCCTGGGTGTTTCACTGGATGACGACAGGAATGACTGGCTGGATGCTGTTAAAAAAGATAATTTAACCTGGACGCAGGTAAGTGAGTTGAAAGGAACAGATTCTCCTGCTGCAAACCTGTATGGCTTTGCCGGTATTCCATATAATGTGTTATTAGATCCGGAGGGAAAAATCATAGCCACCGAATTAAGGGAAGAGCAATTGGATATAAAACTGGCAGAAGTTTTGAAATAAATTCATCCTGATTTAGAAATTGAACAAAAAAAACCGGGCGCTAAGGCCCGGTTTATTATTTTATTGAATGAATCTCATTAATTGGTCAGGTATAATGTAAGTGCAGAAGACGGATAAAGCCCCCTGGCAAAAATCGTATAGGCCCTTCCGTTAACAATAGTGGTTGCAGCGGTGGAAGAAACAATGGTATTGGTTCCTGCCAGTTTTATCCTGATGATATAATCAGTAACCCCTGAACCGGGCGCTGATGCACCGGCAGCCTCGTTGGACGCTATATCAGTGTAAGCAGACAAAGCGGTAGCATCCGGCGCAGCTACTGAAGTTAAGGATGGCACTGCTGAAAATACCTTCAGGCTGTCTTTTGCAACGGCAGCAACCCTCCTTACAAACCATACATCAAATGCTGGCGCTTTGGGCGACAGGTTCAGGAACCTTACTTTTGAAGTGGCGCTTGCCGGATTAATCTTCCTGTCGGCATTTAACAGAATCCCTTTAAAACGGCCTGTTTTCAATGTATCGTAAATGAAATAGGCATATGCATTTCCACCCGCTACTTTAATATTATTTGAATGATAATAAGTAGCAGATGAAGCATTGTCCTTCACTTCCAGGAAACGGTCACCAGGGTAAACACCCAGGTAGGTTCCCGTAACGGTTCCGTTGGGCCCAACGGCAGCAGCAGTATTCAATAACACATCATCAACATATACATCCACCGTTTTTCCATTGGCATTCACATTGGTGAAAGAAACATAAGCCATGCTCTTATCAGCCGGCCCTGTCAGGTTGGTTGCCTTTTTGCATCCTGACAGTAATACGAAACTACCCAATGCAAGTACTATATATTGTTTCATCATCTTGATTGATTTTATAATGATTAATATCCCGGGTTTTGATCTATAATTGGATTTGTATTGCGCTCCTGCTGGGGAATTGGCCATAAGAACCTGTAATCTGAATACGGTATGGCCGGTACGCCGGTTGCCGGTACAGCTCCTGCACAAACAAAAGCACCCACATTAGAAAACCCGTTAGGCATCTTGGCAGGAATACCGCCTGTTCCAAAAACCGGGTCAAGCACCAGGCGATGGATATCACCCCAGCGTTTACCTTCTGCCAAAAATTCTATCCTTCTTTCTTTCAGCACGGCATTTATCAGGTCGTTCTTTCCGGCAAATGATGCCAGTGTATACGTTTCCGTTAGTGGATTTGCCAATGCCCTGTTCCTTACTGTATTCAGCAGGTCGATTGCCCTTTGAGATACGGTAGCGCTGTTCCAAGCTTCTGCTTCTGCCTGCATCAGTAAAATTTCAGGATACCTGATATAAGGAGTCCAGTCAGACTGGGTAACGGCATCCTTATACTTGGTAGTGAATTTTGTAACAACACCTGTATTGCTGGTACCATTGGTATATAAGGCTGTCTTACGCTTATCTCCACAGGTCCATTCAGGTAAATTCCATACAATCGGGCTGATAGAAACCAATCCCCTGCCACCGGAAGCGCTGCTGAAACTATACATCCTTGGCAAAGAAGCATTCGTACCCGGGTTATCTATCGGGTCGTTTTTAATAGAAAACACACATTCGGTTGATGCATTATTGGTAAACGGTCCATCAACAGCAGACGTCATAACCCATCCGCCCACCTGGCTTACCACGGATGTCCAGTTTTGCGGGTCGATGGTAGCTGGAATTATCTTATTACCTTCTGTTATTACACCAGCCCAATCTCCTTTGTGCAGTTTGATGCGCATCTTCAAAGCAATGGCTGCTGCTTTGGTAGCCCTGTAATTTAAGCCGGTTGCCGGGAGGTTTGCTTCTGCATAATCAAGATCAGCCAGCATTTTTGTATAACAATCACCCACCGATTCCCTTGGTTTGGTTTTAGCAAATTCCACATCTGCCGGATTGTTGATAGGATAATCCCTGTATGGCACACCCAATGCAGAACCAGCACCGTCAGCATACGGACGGGCAAAGTGTATCAGCAATTCATGGTGTGACATGGCCCTTAAAAAACGGCATTCCGCTTCATACTGGTTAGCAAGTGTAGCTGTAAGCACACCATTAAGATTGGCACCCCTGAACCCGTTGATGGAAATATTCGCCTTATTGATAACAGCATACAATTCTTTCCACATGTTCACATTATTCGGTGTTGTGGGAGAATAGGTGCCGAAATAGGTAACCTGGTAAAAAGTGGCCACGTTTACCATGTCCTCACCACGCATATCCTGCTGTTCAACGGCCGCAGCACCAAATGGATAACCCCTGTCTACAGTGGCTGAACCGTTCAATGGATCATACACACCACTTTGTGCGGCATCATACACGCCATTAAGCGCCAGCAGGCACCTTTCCGGGGAAGTAAATGCGGAATTGGCGTCAAACTGGTTGAATGGCGCCAGGTCCAGTTTGCTTTTACAACCGGTAAACAGGAGGCCGGTAAGTAAAACAGAGACTAAAAATAATTTCTGAAAGTATTTCATGATATAGTTTATTAATAGTTTTAATTAATTATAAGCCCAATGTAACACCGATAGACATGTTTCTCACCTGCGGTGAAATATTGTTATCCTGTCCGTCTTCGCTGTATGCTTCAGGATCTATGCCGCGGTACTTGGTCCATACATGCACATTCTGTGCCTGGATGAAGAAACGGGCGCTCTTGATAGCATTGTTGGAAATGTCTTTTAACTTCTTGGAATCTACATTATAACTTAAAACTATATTCTGCAGGCGAAGGAATTTGCCGTCTTCCACAAACCGGGAAATTGTTTCCAGGTTCTGGTTAATAACAGCATCCTGTGCATACCATAATTTGGGAACATCTGTGATTTGTCCGGGTGTTGTCCACCTGTTCAGTATTTCTGTTCCGCTATTGGCGAAACGCTGGTTTAACAATACTTCCTGGCGGGTGATATTTATAATCTTGTTGCCAGACTGATACCTGAACATGACATCCAGTTCAAACCCTTTGTATGAAAAAGTGTTGGTAAATGCACCAAAATCTGTTGGCTGTGCGCTGCCAAGTATTTTCTTATCCGCATTAGTTAATGAAGTGGCTGCTCCCAAAGTAGGATCGCTCATGGAATTGGCAAAATGGTAACCGCCGGTCTGTATATTACGTTGTACCAGTTGACCAGCTGCATTATAATAAACCGGGTTTCCGTTACCGGAATTTACGCCAGCAAATTCATAACCGAAAATAGAGTTGATAGACTCGCCTACCCGGTTGATATTATAATTGCTTGGGAAAATTTCTGTTACCGGAATGCCAGCGATTGAATACAATGAAACAATCTTATTCTTCACATGTGTGTAATTGAAGTTGAAATTCCATTCAAAATCTTGTTTACGTACCACGGTTGCATTAAAGGTAAGTTCTACGCCTTTATTCTGAACCCTTCCGATATTCTGGTTGATCTGGTTTAAAGGAACGCCCATGCTAAATGGCTGGGGAACAGCTAATACCAGGTTATCCAGGTCGTTTTTAAAATAATCGAAAGTGATATTGATCCTGTTATTCAGCAAACCAAGTTCAAAACCGATATCATATTTCTTGCTTTGTTCCCACTGCAAATCAGGGTTACCTATCAATGCTACTGCGATACCGCTTACATTTCCATAAGGCCTGCTTCCAAACGTACTCAGATAAGGAAAGCCACCCAGCCTGTTACCGACAGTAGCATAGGATGCTTTAATCTTGAATTCAGATACATTCTTTT
Source organism: uncultured Chitinophagaceae bacterium (assembly GCA_937996595.1). Lineage (GTDB taxonomy): Bacteria > Bacteroidota > Bacteroidia > Chitinophagales > Chitinophagaceae > Ferruginibacter. The sequence goes on along the minus strand of CALKVC010000054.1, from coordinate 6,182 downwards.
GCAGGAATGGAACTGATTTCCAGAATTTTTCCTGTACAAGCCTCCAACCTATGGAAGCTCCCGGGAATGTACCATATTTTTTCCCGTTTGCCAGGGATGACTGACCGTCAATCCTGTAACTTCCCTGAATGAAGTATTTTCCTTTATAGTCATAATTAAGCCTGCCAAAATAAGATTCTAGTGCATCTTTTGTATAATTACCAAATATGCTTTGGGTAACTGCAGAATTTGATATCACATTTTCTTTCAGGTAAAACAAGTCTGCAATATTTACTCCCTGGGCCTGGAAGAACCTGGAAGTGGTTTGCTGAATTTCATGACCAACAGTTACGTATACATTATTACCTTTTGCAGAAAAATTATAATTTAAGTAATTCTGAATATTTGTATTCAGGATATTTTGTTGCCCCTGCTGGATAATCCCGTTTGAAGAAGCTCCATCACCATGCCTTGGATCGTAAATGAGCAGGCTGTTATCTGTAAAATAATCAATGCCCAACTGGTGATGTGTTTTTAATCCTTTTGCAAGTGTCAATTCAGCAAAAGTTGTATTGATTATCCTGTATTTGTCTGACTGGAATTTATTCTTGTCAAGTACAAAAGCGATATTGGTATAGTTATCATCAATGGTCCTCAGGTTAGGCCCTGCACCCAATGCATTGGCTGTAGGTGCAATATTATACCCGGTTGGATGGGTTGTGCTGTAAATAGGCACATTGGGCAAAGCCCTGATAGCGCCTACTATAGCGCCACTTAAGGCATTGGTACCATTATTCTGGTCAAAGTCATTCTGGCGGGAAACGGCCAGGTTATTACTTATTTTCAGCCATTTGCTTGTCTGGTTTTCAATATTGGCCCTTATCCTGTATGCTGTATTCTTATTAGTTCGGATAATACCCCTGTTTTCAGCATAGTTCAGCGAAAGGAAAAAACTGGTGCTTTCGCTGCCACCCGAAATACCGATGGTGTGGGATGTGGAAAGCGCATTGTTCACAAACACATTATCCTGCCAGTTGGTATTTGTACCTGCTGCATCAAGCCTGGCAACCGGTAAAGCGCCTGCATTGGTGAATTTTTCATTGGCGATGGCCACAAACTGGGATGCATTCAGCACATCAAATTTCTGCATGGGGCTGCTATAACCAACAACACCACTATACGTTACCGAAGTGCGGCCTTTAGTACCTTTCTTTGTAGTGATCAATATTACTCCATTAGCTGCCCTTGAACCATATATGGCCGTTGCAGATCCATCCTTTAGCACATCAATACTTTCAATATCATCCGGATTAACATCTCCCAATGCATTTGAATTGGTTGATATGGCCAGGTTTCCGGTGGTAACAGGTACCCCATCTACAATGATCAACGGTGAATTACCCTGCGAAATTGAATTGGTTCCGCGGATACGTATCCTGGCTGGTGCATTCACCAAACCACTGCTGTTATTCACATTAACACCGGCGGCCCTTCCTGCCAACTGCTTATCAACAGAAGGAGTAACCAGCGTAGCAAATTCTTTTACATCTACTTTTGAAGCCGATCCGGTAAATGCTTTCTTCTGCTGAACACCATAACCTACTACCACTACCTCTTCCAGCCTGGTGTCTGATGACTGCATCGTTACATTTAATGTGGCCAGTTTACCGATGGCCCTGGTAACCGTTTCAAAATTCACATAACTGAAGATGAGGGTTTTGGCTGCGGGAGAAACAGTAAGACTATAGTTTCCGTTTTTATCTGTTTGTGTACCGGATTTACCGTCAGAAGGCATCACGGAAACCCCTTCCATAGGCGCTTCCTTATCATTCACTACACGCCCGCTGATTGTACGGTCCTGTGCAGTAGCACCCAGCATAAATGCCATGGCTATGGCCAGGGTTAAGATAGTTTTTCTCATTTGTAGTTTGGTTTTTGCGACAAATATATATCAGAATATCTAAGATTCTTCAAATTACTGACATGTTTCTTTACCCATATGCTGCATTTAGCATGGGTTTCATCAGGAATACAGCGCTAAACGAATATATTGAAACTATATTGCTTTTCTGCTCTTTTGCCTGTTTAGCACAAGTAATAATACCGGTAACAACAGCAGGTTGGTGATTGTTGCTGCAAATAAAGTCACTGATGTTAGCCAACCCAATGCAAATGTTCCGCCAAAACTGCTGGCACAAAAGATTATAAAGCCAGCCGTTAACACCAGTGATGTATATACTATACTGAGGCCGGTTTGCTGCACCGTGCTTTTAACCGTTGCGGCAATATCATTGTTGTGTAAAGAAAGGTCCTGCTTATAATTTACCAGGAACCTGATGGTGATGTCTACTGCAATGCCAAGCGCCACACTGAATATCAGCACCGTAGACGGCTTTAGCGGAACCCCGGCCCATCCCATGATACCGGCCGTAACAATCAGCGGTATGATATTTGGCAATAAGGAACATACTAAAATGCGCACAGACCTGAACAGGTATAACATACATAAAGCGATTAGCAGGAAAGCCCAGAAAATGCTTTCCCCCAACCCATTGATGATAAACCGGCTGCCTTCCAGGAAAGTGATGCTGGTACCCGTAAGTACAACCTTCTGTTTGGATGAATCAAACAGTTCATCCGCCCGTTGCCTGATGCCTGCCAGTATTTCAGGTAATTTCCGGGTACCCACATCCGCCATACTAACACTAATGCGTGTACGCTGTTTCCCGCTGTCAATGAACGAATTCAGCATCCGTGAAAAATTATTCGCTTTTCCGCTGTCTTTACGGGATGGGCGCAGGTATTCCGCCACAAATGAGCCGTCGAAGCTGTTTGGCATCAGGTACTGGGTTGAATCATTTTCATAAAAACCCTGCTTGGCAAATTTCAAACCTTCGGCCACCGACAGGGGCCTGTTCATTTCAGGCCTGGCACTTATATACTGCGCCAATGAATCAACCTTCTCATACACTTCCAATGCCCGCATACCTGTTAAACCGTTTCTTTTCTTCGTATCTATTATTATTTCAAGCGGCATCACCCCTTTGAAATGTTTTTCAAAAAACAGCAGGTCAGTATATACCTTATCGGTTTTTGGCAAATCATCCACAATATGCCCTTCAGATTTCAGCCTGAACATGCCCGCCACTGATACGATGATAGCCAGCGATGTTATGCCCAGCACCATTTTCTTATGTTTAAAAGCCCAAAACTCTATTTTAGTGAGGAAGGCGGTGATCCAGCGGTTATTCAGGTAACGTAGCTGCCTTACACCAGGTGAAGGCAGATAGCTGAGCACGGCAGGCAGCAAGATAAATGATACCACAAAGATGATCATGATGCTGATACCTGCCACTACCCCAAACTCCTTTAAGATGGCGCTTTTCGTAAGTGCAAATACTGCAAAACCGATGGCTGCCGTAAGGTTGCAGAACAAGGTGATGATACCCATTTTGCTTACCATGTTCACCAATGAAATATTTTTTCTCTCCGCCGGATTGGTGCCTGCATTCAGCAACCAGGAACTATGGTATTTATTGATAAAATAAATACAATTGGGAATCCCTATCACCACCACCAGCGATGGTATCAGCGCAGTGAGTAACGTTATATTATACCCGCATAAATAAATGATACCAACTGTCCAAACCACCCCGATGATAACCACCGCCAGTGAGATCAGCGTGGTGCTTACAGAGCGGAAAAAAAGCATCAGGATCAGCACGCTCAATCCCAGGGAACCGAACAGGAAGTACCGCATTTCTTTTTGTATCCTGTCTGCCACAACTGTCCTGATCAGCGGTAGCCCGCTCAGGTGGGTTTCAATGCCCGTATTGCCTGAAAATGTATCTGACACAGCAGTTATTTCGGCAATCACTTTGGTACGCCCAGGCGAATTGAGTATATCCTTATTAATCCGAACGCCCATCAGGTAGGCATTTGTACCATTGTATAATAAAGACCGGTAAAACGGCAGGTTAAAAAAAACCGCCGTACAACTGTCCAGCTGGCCCTGTGTACCAATTGAATCAGGAAATATCCTTTTTGCGGAAAGTTTTTCCTCCATGCTGTCTTTTTGCAGCATAACAGTTACGGGTATGGCAAGAACATCCTCCACATAATTCACCTTTTTCAGGCTTTGCTGCATTTGCTGGTATGCCCTGAATTTGTTAAGTGAAAACAGCTCACCCGTTTTTATACCGATTACGAGCAGGTTGCCGTCATCCCCGAATGTTTTTTTAAAAGAAAGATATTCCCTGTAATGGGGATTATCCGTGGGAATCGCTTTGGAAAACTCATAACTCAATTTCACCTTAGAGGCAAAATATCCCATGATGCCAGTTGAAATAGCCAGAAATATCAATAATATAAACCTGTTTCTTAATACGAATTTTCCGAGGCTTTGCCACATAAGCATTAAATTAAGTTCCGGAGGAATATTTTTTTGCAAAGAAAGATAATTTGAACTTGTTATTGGCCTTTCAAAGGCCTTAACTTGCTTTTGCAAACAAAAAACATGGGTTATTTTTATCAGATAATGGGATAGTGCATGATATTTAAAACCAAAGGGATTGTTTTACGCTCCGTGAAATATGGTGAAACCAGCCTGGTAGTAACGGTATTTACAGAATTATTTGGAGCGCAGGCCTACCTGGTAAATGGTATCAGGTCTGCCCGCAAAACCGGTAACAGGTCTGCCATGTTTCAACCGGCCAGCATACTTGAAATGGAGGTTTACCACAATGAACAAAAATCGCTGCAACGGATCAAAGAATACAGCCGTGCCCATTTATTCCATCATATAATGGATGATGTTATTAAGAACGGCATCGCACTGTATATGGTTGAACTGCTGTTGAAAACACTCAGGCAACCAGAACAGAACAGCAACCTGTTCTATTTTTGTGAAGACGCCTTATTGCAGCTTGATACTGCTGAAAAACCGGTTGCTGCAAATTTTGCCCTTTTCTTTTCATTGCACCTGGCCGATTTTTTTGGCTTCCGCATTGGCAATAATATGGTATCCGGTGAAGAGGTTTACCTGGATTTGCAGGAGGGTGAATTCATCAGCAGTCAACCCGTACATCCATATTTCATCAGTGGCGCACAGGCATTGGTAACAGATGAATTATTGAAGACAAGGTTACCCGAAGAACTAAAACATATAAAGCTTAACAAACAAACACGAAGGGAACTTCTTTTAAAATACCAGGAATTTTATGGCTTGCACATACATGAATTCGGGCAAATGAAAACCTTGCCGGTATTACATGAACTGCTGTCATGAAAATATTTTTGTGTAAACCGGCATCTACTATCTAATCGGCCATTTCATCAAACTATAAGAGCCTGGATGCCTTTTCAAATGAGTCATCTATCAATACAATTCCGGGTTGTTTCCCTTTTTCAAAACTGCCAAACTTATTATCAATCTCCAGGGCTTTTGCACCGTTGCTGGTAGCCCACATCAACAGCGATTCTTGTTTTAACGCCGGGAAAAACTTCAACAGGGTATTCATTTCCGATAGTATGCTCAACTGCTGATTGGAAGCCAGGCTGTCTGTTCCCAATACCATCTGTTCATGCAAATCTGAAAACAATGTCAGCTGCGGTAATGCTTTGCTGATATAGAGGTTGGCATTGGGGCAAAGGCAATAATACAGTTGAATGCCTGAGCCTGAAGCATGCTTACCGGCAAATTCCACGTCCCTTGCTGATGTAGCTACATTATGTACCAGGATTAGTGTTTGCTCCCGGTTGAAATGCGGCAGCCATGATTGGAGGGCCGATTGTCCGGTTGGCCTGAAAAAAGAGATATCAATACCCATCATGCCATACATGCTCAACAAACCACCGGTGCCATTCTCAAATAAAGCATTCTCATCAGCAATTTCCTGGTTATGTATCGATAATAACCGGTTAGCACCTGATTCATTTAACAGTTTAAATAACGGCGGGGATACTGAATAAGGAGCATGTGGCGTAATACTGTTTGCAGGAAGCCATTTTTCAAATTCCCCGAAAACATCAAGCATCAATTGAAATCTCTTTCCGGCAACAGCAGGAATAAAACCGGTAGCTTCAATGAAATTATGATACGTTAAATTCCCTTTTATTTTTTGAGGAACCGTTATGGCATTATTGCAGATATCCCCCACAGCCACAATCCCGTTACGCAGCATTTCCATTTCTGCTTCATCAAT
>CALKVC010000053.1 GCA_937996595.1 uncultured Chitinophagaceae bacterium | reverse complement strand
TGAAAATGATAACCGGGTACATTGACGCAGATGCCGGTGAGGTGGCTGTTTGTGGTATAACGGTGAGCCCGCAACAGGTGGAAACTAAAAAAAAGATAGGTTACCTGCCCGAATCAAATCCGTTATATACTGACATGTATGTTAAGGAATACCTTGCCTTTATTGCAGGTGTTCATAAGGTTACTGACATCAACAAAAGGGTTAATGAGGTAATAAACCTGGTGGGGCTTACGCCTGAATCCGGAAAAAAGACAGGGCAGTTAAGCAAGGGATACAAACAACGGGTAGGGTTAGCCGCAGCATTGGTGCACGACCCGGAAGTGCTTATTTTAGATGAACCCACATCGGGCCTTGACCCTAACCAGATCATTGAGATCAGGGAAGTGATTAAACGGCTTGGGCGGAACAAGACGGTTCTTTTCTCATCACATATCATGCAGGAAGTGGAAGCGGTTTGCGACCGGGTAATCATTATCAATAAAGGGAATATTGTTGCTGATAATAAACTGGCAGACCTGAAAAAATCTTCAGGCAACAGCCAGCAGGTAATGGTAGAGTTTAAGGAAAAAATGAATATTGAACTATTGAAGCAATTAGATGGGGTTATTGATGTAAGATGTGACCAGGAACAAATATTCATCATCCAATGTTCAAATGCCGAGCATGTAAAAAAACAATTATTGCAGGTAAGTATCAACCAAAACCTGAACATCCTTTCCCTTACAAGCGAAACACAGAATTTAGAATCGGTATTCAAATCATTAACAACCTGATCTGATTTTAAGCGGTTGTTATTGACCATTACTCAGTAACTATGAACGATAAACTTCAAACCTTAAACTTCAAACCTTAAACTAATAAACTATGAGCTACATTGCCTCCCTGCACGCCCGCCAGATTTTAGACAGTCGCGGTAACCCAACCATTGAAGTGGATGTATTAACCGAAAATGAAAGGCTTGGCCGTGCTGCGGTTCCAAGCGGTGCCAGTACAGGAATTCATGAAGCGGTGGAATTGAGAGATAACAATAAGAAGCTGTACGGTGGAAAAAGCGTATTGAAAGCGGTAAAGAATGTAAATACCATCCTGGCCGATAATTTACTGGGATGGGATGTGGCCGACCAGACCGGCATTGACAGTATGATGCTTGCCCTTGACGGAACAGAAAACAAAGGAAAACTGGGTGCCAATGCATTACTGGCCGTTAGCCTGGCTGTAGCCAAAGCGGCTGCCCTGGAAGCAAACCTGCCTTTATACCGGTATATAGGCGGAACCAACGCCAAAATACTGCCCATTCCGATGATGAACATCCTGAATGGCGGAGCACACGCAGATAATAAGATAGACTTCCAGGAATTCATGGTAATGCCGGTTGGTGCCAAAACATTCAGTGAAGGACTGCAATGGGGTGTTGAAATTTTTCATGCGCTAAAAACCGTGCTGAAGAAAAAAGGGTACAGCACCAATGTAGGTGATGAAGGCGGCTTTGCCCCCAATATACAAAGCAATGAAGAAGCCATAGAAACGGTTTTGACTGCCATACAGAGTGCCGGTTATAAAACCGGAAGCCAGGTAGCTATTGCCATGGATGCTGCTAACAGTGAGTTATGGAATGCTAAGGAAAAAAAATACATTTTTCATAAAAGCGACGGCAAAAAAATGACCAGCGAACAACTGGTAAAATACTGGGAATCATGGGTAAAAAAATACCCCATTGTTTCCATTGAAGACGGTATGGCGGAAGATGACTGGAATGGTTGGAAAATGTTAACCGAAACAATCGGGAAAAAATGCCAGTTGGTTGGCGATGACCTTTTTGTTACCAATGTAAAAAGGCTTCAAAAAGGCATTGATAATAATACGGCCAACGCACTGCTGGTAAAAGTTAACCAGATCGGCACCCTAACCGAAACCATCAATGCGGTAAGCCTGGCCCAGCAAAATGGTTATAATACCATCATGAGCCATCGCAGCGGGGAAACCGAAGACAGTACAATTGCCGACCTGGCGGTTGCCTTAAACTGCGGACAGATTAAAACCGGATCTGCTTCCCGCAGCGACCGGATGGCCAAATACAACCAGTTAATCCGTATCGAAGAAATGCTTGCAGGCAGTGCTGAATACCCGGCCGGCCGCATCCGTTTTGGCAAATAAATATTCTTATCCCTTATTATTAACCGGGTCAACTTACATTGATCCGGTTTTTTTTATGAAATTTCAAGGGAATTAGTCAGAAGTAAAGCCAATTACAGGATTTTATTGTAATTTCATCGCCCCTAAATTTACATACATGACAAAAATCTACTCAGTTCTTTTCTCCTTTTTCTTTCTGATTGCTGGCGTTTCACAAGCGCAGCAACTGAAAGACCCGCAACCGGGTAAAGCAAAAAAAAGCATCCAAAAAAATAGTATCAACACCCCGTTTACTACTTTACGCCCGGTTACAAACCAACCGAGGGAAAAATGTGGTTTTGCCTGGATGATGCAACAGGCAAAGGCTGCAGGCTTTAACGAAGCACTGTATGAACAGAAAATGGAAGAGTTGATTCAACAGAGAATTGCCACGTATGGTACAGGAAGGCCGGCTGTAATCTATACGGTTCCGGTAATATTTCATGTTATCTATAGCGGAACCAATGAAGCAACCATCGGTACGGGCGCTAACCTGTACCAGGACCTGATTGATTCGCAGATTGTTCAAATGAACAGGGATTTTGCAAATTTGTCGGGCTCTGTCTATGGTGTGTCTGAAGATATGGGTATCCGGTTCGTACCGGCAAAACAATCACCCACAGGCGTTCTGTTATGCGAACCTGGCATTGACCGCATAGACTGGGAAACAAAAGCTGGCTGGCAGGATCCAACTACATTGGCTTCAATTTCTGCCGTTCAAACTCATTTCAATACTGTTGTAAAGCCACAAAGTATTTGGGACCCATACAGGTATTTGAATATCTGGTTAGGAGAATTTACAAGCAGCGGCCTGTTAGGTTTTGCCAGTTTTCCGGCAAACAGTACACTCTCCGGCCTCGATAATTTAGAAACAGATCAAACAGCCGGCGTGGTTATTTTAAGCAGTTCTGTAGGCAGTATATACAATCCCGGAACGGCAACTCCATATGATTATGGCCGTACCGCAACCCATGAACTGGGCCATTTCTTCGGACTCAGGCATATTTGGGGCGACGGAACCTGTGCCACTGACTATTGTGCGGATACGCCGCCACAGGATGCAGAAACATCCGGTTGCCCTGGTACAGGAACGTTGAATAACTGCACCCCGTCAGGACCAAAAATGTTTGAAAACTATATGGATTACAGCGATGATGCCTGCCTGAATACATTTACATTGAATCAGTCTCAAAGGGCACAAACCGTTATGGCTAACAGCCCAAGGCGCATCACCCTGGCAACTTCAACCACCGGTAATTCACCCGTTCCTAACCGGATATCTTTTATGCCCGGCATTACCGCCGTTTATGAAACCGGTAATACCGGCGTTTGCCCAAGGTATTTTGAATTCACCATAACAGTAGATATAGATAATGCCGCAACAGGCAATGCTACCGTTAGCCTTTCAAAAAGCGGCACAGCCACCAACAACAGCGATTATATAATAACACCTGCTTCTGTTTCTTATACAAACGGAGATGCCGCCAATAAAACATTCACTGTACGCATATACGATGATGCCCTAATTGAAAGTCAGGAAACCATTGACCTGTCTTTTAGCGTAACAGGAACCGGTGTGGTGGTTTCTCCTGCCTGCCCCGATTTTAACACGTACAGCATCACCATCGTTGATAATGATTTTGCTACCGGAGTAAATAATACTACTCCAACAACCAACCTGATGTCGGAAAACTTTGGTACTACAACGGGCAGCAACCAGGTACCTGCCGGCTGGACGGTTAGCAACTCCGGCAGCACCACCAACAAATGGGTTGGCAACAATGCAGGCGCCGGCACATACGGCTTTACCGGAAACACACTCCACGTTTCCAATGGAAATGCAACAGCCGTTACCAACGGAACCGCAGCCATGAGTTACACCGTCACAACAACAACAGATGCAAGGGTAACAACCCCCACATTCAATACAACAGGACTCAAAAACCTGAACCTCTCGTTCAGCTATGTTTGTAACGGGGAACTGGATGCCGGTGTTTACTACGATCTTGGCGTATTGTATTTCTCCATTGACGGTGGCACCAGCTATTACCTGGCTTCAGATATCAACGGTGACCCTTACCTGTTCCAGGGTGTAACATCAAAAACAACTTTCAACTATACATTACCGTTATTTGTTACGGGAACGCCTACACTTAAATTCCTTTTCCGTTGGATAAATGACAATACCATCGGGTTCCAGCCACCTTTTGCCATAGACGATGTGGTACTTTCCGGCCAGTCGGTTACCGTAGAAGACCAGCAGGCCAATACCGGAACCGTTTACCTGGATGCCAATTCCGGGTCGGGCTATATTTACAGCGCCATAGACGGGCAGGTTATTACGCGGATAGACAACCTGTCGGAAAACGTGGGTTGTATTACCGCCAATGTAAACACTGCCGGTACCGGGCAAACCAATATTACCACCAACGCAGGAACCTACCCGAGGAGCAATAAGGTATTACAAATAACACCATCTGTTGCAAACACTACTGCATCATACCAGATAACCCTGTATTATACTACGGCTGAACTGGCCATCTGGGGTGCAAACGTACCGCTGCTGAAGATCCTTAAAGTGAACGACGGTGTAAACCTGGCTTCAACCCTCAATAGTTCTAATGCTAAAATTTTCAATGCAACCGTAGATGACCAGCGTGCCACAAAAGGATATGCTTCCTTTACGGCTACTGTTACGGGCGGTTTCTCCCAGTTTATGCTGGCAGCTCCAACCATTGTTATACCGGTTAACCTGCTGAGTTTTGATGCCAAAGCAAATGGAAAAAACATCCTGTTAAACTGGAATACGGCAACCGAATCAAATAACAAAGGGTTTGTTGTTGAAAGGAGCCTCAATGCGGTTGATTTTGAAAAGATCGGTTGGGTTGATGGCAGGATTAACAGCAACCAGGTAAGTTATTATAGCTTTACAGATAATTTTGTACAGCCTGGTGTATTGTATCACTACCGGTTACGCCAGACCGATCTTGACCAGCGAGAGCAAATTTCAGCGATCCGCCAGGCTAAGGTAAAATCTACCGGCATTGAAGTATCGGTTAGTCCAAACCCGGCCAAAGACCAGGTAAGGATTTTTGTTGCAGGCACAACCGGTTTGGCTGATATCAATATCATAAATGCGGCAGGGCAGGTTGTAAAAAGCTGGAAACAAAGAAATGTTACTGCTGCTCCGGCTACATTCATAACACAGGGCCTGTCAACCGGAATTTACATGTTGCAGGTTATTATGCCCGGTTCAACAACCATTAATAAACTGATCATTCAGTAAAAGGAAACTAAAAACAATTAAAGGGCGGCTATTTTAGCTGCCCTTTTTTATGCCCTGCAGGAGAGCGCCCGCAAGTAGTATATTTGAATAAGACAATACAAATGAATCGTATTAAATATTAATTTTGTATTTTGTAGCAGCAAAACAATATTCATGAAAATATTCAAAGGCTTTTTCGTATTCATAAAGAATAAGTATTTTATCGCCATTGCCTTTTTTCTTGTCTGGATGATATTTTTTGATATGAAAGACTGGGCACTGATCAGCAGCAGGAAAGACAAACTGAAAGAATTACAAAAAAGCGAACAGCATTTAACGCAAAAAATAGCTGAAACCCGCAAAGAACTGGATCTTTTAAAAACCAGCGCCGAAACCATTGAAAAATATGCCAGGGAAAAATACCTGATGAAAAAGGACAATGAAGACCTTTATATAGTAAATACCCCATAAAAAAAAGAAAAAACACGTTAAAACACAATATCGGAACCTGGCATGCGTTTAATATGCGGATAATGATTTACATTTAATTTCAAACTAGCTACAAAATGCCTATGCACAGCTTTACCCCGGAAGATCTTTTGCAATACCTGTATAAAGAAACTTCTACCGAAAAAACAGCCGCTATCAAAGCTGCTTTAGAATCTGACTGGAGTTTACGTGAAAAATTTGAAGTGATTGCTGCCGGATCCAAAAGGCTGGAAGCGTTCAGGCTTTCACCCAGGAAACAGACAATTGACAACATCCTCAGTTATGCCGAAAAAGCAGTGGAAGAACTGTCTCACCCGGCCTGATAAGAAGGTAATTATCTAATTTTATACCCGTTTCCGATAAGAAACGGTTTTTTTATGACCAAAAACGAACGGTACAGGTTTGTCATTGAGCATTTTCAGCAACATATGCCGGATGCTGAAACAGAACTTATATACGATAATCCATTCCAGTTGCTGGTTGCCGTAATATTATCTGCCCAATGCACAGATAAACGGGTAAACCTTACAACGCCCACACTATTTGAACGCTTTCCGGACCCCAAAAAACTGGCTGAATCCAGTACAGATGAAGTTTTTTCATTAATTAAGAGCATTTCATACCCCAATAATAAAGCAAAACACCTGGTTGGAATGGCAAAAATGTTATTGGAAAAATTTAACGGAAAGGTACCCATGACAGTTGAGGAATTGGTGAAATTACCCGGAGTTGGCCGTAAAACAGCCAATGTAATAACATCCGTTATAGATAAACAGCCCAATATGGCGGTTGATACCCATGTTTTCAGGGTTTGTGCCCGGATCGGGCTTACCACTGCGGCTAAAACACCGGTTGCTGCTGAAAAACAATTGGTTAAACATATTCCGCCCCATTTGATTCACAAGGCACACCACTGGCTCATATTGCATGGCCGGTACACTTGCCTGGCCCGTTCGCCCAAATGCAACATTTGCAGGCTGACACCTGTCTGTAAATATTATAATAACAGAAAATCAATCTAATAAATTCAAGAAATATTCGTTTTCTTTGTATAAATTGTAACCTTATTGGCTTAAAAAATTGCTTACAACAAATTAATCGTTTTAATGAAAAGGATATTTTACCTGTTAAGCTTCTGCTTATTGTTCATAATGCAATCAAAAAATGCAGATGCGCAATACTATTTCTATGATGATGATTATTATGATTCGCCATTCCTTTTTGAAATAGGAGCATCTGTTGGAGCAATGAACTGCCTCACTGATATTGGTGGTGCGAAAGGTGTTGGAAAACGATTTGTTAAAGACCTTAACCTGGGTACTACCAGTGTAAGTGGCGGTGTATTTATCAATGCCATCTACAAAAATGCTGTTGCCCTGAGGCTGGAAGGTGCATTCGGAAAAATTTCCGCCAACGATAATGTATTAAAGGATGTAGACCCGCTTGATATTGCCTTTCAACGTTATAACAGGAATACAAGTTTCAGGAGTAAGATCACTGAAATATCTCTGGTGACTGAATTACACCCGCTTTTCATATTCATTAATTATGAAGAAAGGGAATCTGATCCTCCTAAAATGTCTCCTTACCTGCTTGCTGGTGTAGGATATTATACATTTAACCCGCAAACCGAATTAAATGGAAAATGGATTGACCTGCAACCGTTAAGTACCGAAGGACAGGGATTTAAAGAATATCCCGACAGGAAAGTTTATAAATTACAGCAAATAAACATACCGGTTGGTATTGGTTTGAAATATGAATTATCGCGTATGGTTAATCTCCGTGGCGAGTTTGTTTACCGTGTATTACAAACAGATTACCTGGATGATGTAAGCACAACGTATGTTGACCCTACACTCTATTCAAATTATTTTACCGGAACCAAACTGGCTAATGCAGTTATATTAAGCGACAGGCAAATAACTAAAGTAACCGGGCCGGGCGGAAAACGCGGAAGCCCGAAACAAAACGATGCATTCTTCAGCGTAAACCTTAAACTGAGCCTCACTATCGGAAGGCAAAAGATCAGGTAATTACAAAAAAATACTTCAATTAAAAACGCCGCTTTTATTGTTAAGCGGCGTTTTTAATTTCATGAAGATAATATTATCATCCTAACATCTTTTTAATCGTATCAATCAACTCGCCTTTTGTGATGGGTATACCCATGATCTTATTATACCCTTTGGCATCCACGAAATAAACATCACGGATGATCTTTATTAGTTGACCGTTATTAATTTCCGGAATCAATACCTGGTCAAAATTCTTAATGATTTCTCCAAGGTTTGACGGGAACGGGCGGATATAACGGAGATGCGCATGTGAAACGGCATGGCCTTGTTTCTGCAATTCGGCACAGGCGCTTTTGATGGCGCCATAAGTACTGCCCCATCCCAATACCAGTATTTTACCTTTCTCCGGGCCACTGTCAAGCTGCTGTAAAGGGATATACGACGCTATCTTATCTACTTTTTCCTGCCTTATTTTCACCATTACCTGGTGGTTTTCGGTATCATAACTGATATTGCCGGTTATGTTCTGTTTTTCCAGCCCGCCAATACGGTGTTCCATTCCGGCAGTTCCAGGTATTACCCAGGGTCTTACCAGTTTTTCATCACGGGCATAAGGCTGAAACTTTTCTTCGCCATCGTTTAGTTTGGTCTTAAATTTCACCTCAATCTCCTTAAGGTCGGCAGATTGAGGAAATTTCCAGGGTTCTGCTCCATTGGCAATATATCCATCACTTAACAAAATCACCGGTGTCATATGCTGCAGGGAAATCCTGGATGCTTCAAATGCGGCATCAAAGCAATCGCTGGGTGTGGAAGCAGAAATGATAGGCATGGGGCATTCACCATTACGGCCATAATAAGCCTGCATGAGATCACTCTGTTCGGTTTTGGTTGGTAAACCGGTACTTGGCCCGCCTCGCTGGATATTTACAATCACCAAAGGAATCTCAAGCATCACAGCCAGCCCTATCGCTTCCCCTTTAAGAGCCATACCCGGCCCCGATGTGGTAGTAACGCCCATAGAACCACCATAACTGGCACCGATAGCGGTTGTGATGGCTGCTATTTCATCTTCTGCCTGGAATGTTTTTACGCCGAATGTTTTATACCTGCTAAGTTCATGCAGGATATCTGATGCAGGTGTAATGGGATAACTGCCAAGAAATAAGGGCAGGTTACTTTTCTGGGATGCGGCTATCAGGCCATAGGCAAGCGCCTGGTTACCCATGATGGAACGGTATGTGCCCGGTTCCATCTTTGCCTTTTCCACCATATACCGGGAAGAGAAGGTTTCTGTTGTATCACCATAATTATAGCCGGCCTGTAATACTTTCACATTGCTATCAAGTATATCCTGTTTCTTCCCGAATTTCTCTTTCAGGAAATTAATGGTGTTATCCATCTCCCGGTTATACATCCAGTAAAGGAAACCAAGCACAAACATATTCTTTGCCCTGTCTTTTTCCTTGGTTCCCATGGTAAAATCCTTGAGTGCTTCACGGGTCATCTTGGTAACATCCATCCTTATCACTTCATAATTGTCAAGGCTGTTGTTCTCCAACGGGTTCACCCCATCAGGATAATTTGCCAGGCGCAGGTTCTTCGTATCAAAACCATCTTCATTAACAATGATCTTTCCACCTTTTTTCAGTGCCGGCAGGTTAACTTTCAATGCAGCTGCATTCATGGCAACCAGTACATCACATTCATCGCCCGGAGTATATACCCTGTCGCTGCTGAACCTGAGTTGGTACCCGCTCACGCCGGGCAATGTACCGATCGGGGCACGTATCTCAGCCGGAAAATCCGGAAAAGTTGCCAGGTCAAGGCCCAGCATGGCTGTATTATTTGTAAACTGGTTCCCGGTTAATTGCATTCCGTCTCCGCTATCACCGGCAAATTTTATTACAACATCCTGAAGTACTTCCAATTTATCTGTCATCATGCTAAAATTATACGGTAAAGTTACTATTTACATCGAGTAAAAAAATAATTAATAGACAGAAAAAAAACTTCATTCCATTTTCAGTATCCGAATATTCCGTTAAGTTTGGCACAAATTTAAATCATGCAAGACCTGGCCGATTTCCTGAAGCCTGTTTCCATAAGAGAATTGAGTGACGACAATGGGTTTACCGACGGGCAGTTTGCCAAACATATATCGGTTTTTGATACAGAAATCCCCGACCTGTCTAATGCAGATATCGTATTACTTGGTGCCGGGGAAATGAGGGGTAGCGGCATTTTCATCGGGGAAAGCAATGCGGCTGATATGATACGCAAACAACTGTACCAGCTTCACAACTGGCACCCCGATGTTTGCATTGCAGATATTGGCAACATCAAAACCGGCGCCTCACTGGCCGATAGCTATGCAGCCATACAAACGGTTATTGCCGAACTTTTCCGGATGAAGAAAACGGTAATTATCCTGGGCGGCTCTCACGATATCACGCTGGCCCAGTATGGCGCTTATAAAGAATTAAACCAGGTAATTGAAGCCACCTGCATAGACGCATTTATTGACCTTAGGGGCGAAAGCAATTACCGCACAGAAAATTTCCTGCTTGAAATGCTAACCGGTGAACCCAACCTGGTAAAACATTACAACCATATAGGATTCCAAAGCTATTTTGTTCACCCCCGCATGCTGGAAACGATGGATAAACTGAGGTTTGACTGTTACCGGGTAGGCATCGTTAAAGAAGATGTGGAAGAGATGGAACCCGTTATCAGGAATACCAACCTGCTTAGTTTTGACATCAGCGCCATCAAAAACAGCGATGCACCAGCCAGCATAAACTGCCCCAACGGCCTTACCGGAGAAGAAGCGTGTATGCTTACACGTTATGCAGGTATGAGCAGCCATATAAACAGTTTCGGCATTTATGGTTATAACCCCAACAGCGATGTGAACGAACTTACCGCAAAGCAGATATCCCAGATGTTATGGTATTTCATTGACGGCAAGAGCCGCAGCAAACACGAAAGCCCGCTGGACGAAAGGGATAATTTCAATGAATATCATACTGTATTTGCAGAAGTGGACACGGTTTTCCTGCAAAGCAAAAGGACACAGCGCTGGTGGATGCAGCTCCCCGACAGGAAATTTATTTCGTGCAGCTACAATGATTATATGCATGCCAGCAATAACAATATACCGGAAAGATGGCTGCGAATACAGGAAAGAGGATAGTAAATGTATAATGATAAATGGCTAACTTTAAAATAATTAATGACCGGCTGATCCTTATACAAGTTGCAATTCTTTTCAGTTATTTTACATGTATTATTTCTTCCTGCACACCTAATAACAAGATATCCAGGCAGGCAAATAATATCCTTCTTACTAACGCTTCCATTCGCCCGGGTCATACAGGTATTTGTATTTATGAACCGGCCACAGGCAAATACTGGTACGAACGGCAAT
Source organism: uncultured Chitinophagaceae bacterium (assembly GCA_937996595.1). Lineage (GTDB taxonomy): Bacteria > Bacteroidota > Bacteroidia > Chitinophagales > Chitinophagaceae > Ferruginibacter. Next base: position 6,367 of record CALKVC010000053.1, on the reverse strand, counting down.
CTGGAAATTATTTCATCCCGGCCAGCAATACAAAGCTGTTTACCCTGTATGCAGGTTTGAAGTACCTGGGAGACAGCATAACCGGATTACTTTACCAAAAACAGCAAAACGGCAGCACCCACATTATACCAACCGGCGATCCTACATTCCTCCATCCCGGTTTTAAAAACCAACCTGTCTTTTCATTTCTTCAATCACAGGAATCAATTGCCATTCAATTACCGCCCGGCCAATTTGAAGTATACGGAAGCGGCTGGGCATGGGATGATTATATGGAAAGCTATATGGTTCCGCGAAGCGCTTTTCCCATGTATGGAAACATGGTAGATATCAGCCGCACAAGCGCAGACAGTATACACATTTTTCCAGAGTACTTCAGGGAAAAGGCAATACATATCACTTCATACAAAAATGGTTTTGATGTTAAGCGGGAATTTTATAATAACCGGTTAACCATTTCTGAAGGGCCGCTTGAAAATAAAAAAGTGCCCTTCCATACCGATGAGGAAACAATTACCGGCTTACTGGAAGACAGGTTGAAAATAAAAGCAAGTTTTATCATTCAAGGTATCGATTCAGGTTATTTTACTCCGATCTATTCCAGGCCATCAGATTCATTGTTTACACCTATGATGCATAATAGTGACAATTACCTGGCTGAACAGGTTTTGCTCATGGCTGGCAATACATACCTGGGGTATATGAGTGATGAAATGATGATAGATTCATTACTAAAATCATCACTCCATGATGTGCCTCAAAAACCAAGATGGGCTGACGGCAGCGGTTTAAGCAGGTATAACCTGTTCACACCCAAATCATTCGTGTATATTCTTGAAAAGATGAAAAATGAATTTGGAATGGAAAGAATGAAAACAATTTTGCCTACCGGCGGAAAAGGCAGCCTTTCACAATTATTTGATTCAGCCAGCGGTTATATCTTTGCCAAATCCGGTACACTAAGCAACAACAGTGCTTTAAGCGGGTATCTGTATACTGAAAAAGGGAAGCTGCTTATCTTTTCTATCCTAATTAACCACTATCCTGGAAAATCTGCACCGGTACGGCAAGCCACTGAAAAATTCCTGCTCATGATCAGAAAAAAATTTTAATCTTATTAATTCAGGCAACGCAAGTACCTTCCAAGGAGTCTTTTTAAGACAAACCCTTAAAGCCATTTAATTTAAAAAATTGTTTTATGAAAAAACTCGTATTTCTGCTGTTCACACTGCTTTCTATGGCAGGCTTTATTGCAACTGCTCAAAATACAGCATGCAACGCTGCATTCAACTTTACTCACCTGAATGGTAATACCGTACAGTTTACTCCGGCACAACCCGGTACGCCTGCATCAACCATGCATTACTGGATGTTTGGAGACGGGATCATGTCAAACCTGGTAACACCGGTACATACGTATACATCAGGCCAGGTTTTTACCGTAAAACATTTAATTATAGTAAACAACCCGAATGGCGTTGAAATCTGCCGCGATTCATCATTTACTACCATTACCGTCCAGAACAGTTGTAACCTGGTTGTAAATTTCACCGTAACACCCACCACAGCAACCGGCAACTCATTCCATTTTGAAAACACATCCGTTCCGCTTAATCCGGGTGATTCTATTTTCTGGTCATTTGGCGATGGCAGCTCATCAGCCGTTGTAAGCCCTAATCATACCTATGCCCAACCAGGTACGTATACCGTATGCCTGTGGGTTTACCAGGTTAATGTGCCCGGCACTGCTCCCTGTGTCAGGGATATCTGTAAAACGGTAACAGTTCAACCGGTTAATACCTGCACCCTTACTGCTTCCTTTTCATGGGCCATGGTAGCAGGCGCTGTTAACACAGTCCATTTTCAGAACAGTTCTGTTCCGCTGCAAAATACAGATTCCATCAGGTGGACTTTCGGGGATGGAACGTCTTCCAGCCAGATTCACCCCAACCACACCTATACACAACCCGGAACGTATAATGTTTGCCTGAGGGTGCAAAAGAGAGATTCAATTGGCGGACTTACAAACTGTGTAAGGGAAATCTGCAATACCATCATTATCCAGTCTCCGCCTGCATGTAACCTGGTTGTTAATTTTAATGTGTTCCGCGATTCACTGTCAACCATACCCAACACATACCATTTCCAGAATCTTTCTTCACCGGTTACTAATACAGACAGCATCCGGTGGAATTTTGGCGATGGCACTACTTCTAACCAGCTGAACCCTACGCACACCTATGCACAGCCAGGAACATATACCGTTTGCCTGAGGGTGCAAAAGAGAGATTCAATAGGCGGACTTACAAACTGTGTAAGGGAAACATGCAATACCATTGTTATTCAATCTACACCGGCATGTAACCTGGTTGCTAATTTTATTGTGTTCCGCGATTCACTGTCAACCGTACCCAACACATTCCATTTCCAGAATCTTTCTTCTCCCATAAATAATACAGACAGTATCCGTTGGAATTTTGGCGATGGTACAACCTCTAACCAGGTAAACCCTACACATTCATATGCACAACCGGGCAACTATATGGTTTGTCTCGTAATATTGAAGAGGGACCCTAACGGCGGACTAACCAATTGTATCAGGGAAACATGCAAACAGGTAACGGTACCGGCTACATGTAATATACAATCAAGTTATACATGGAGGGCCGATTCAATAAATACCAGGAAAATATTCTTTACCAATACCAGCATGCCTGCAACAACAACAGCAACGGCTTTTTGGACTTTTGGCGATGGCACTACATCCACAGCATGGAACCCGGCACACGAATATGCAAACCCGGGCGCTTATTACGTATGCCTGAAATTGCAGATCAGTAATACTTGTTTCAGCTACACTTGCGATACGGTTATCATTCAGGCACCATTACCAAACTGCACACAGCAGTCTGCATTCAGTTTCACCAGGTCTAATACCAACAGCATGTTGTATCATTTTACACCGGCGCATGTTAACAGTAACTGGCAGTACACCTGGACATTTGGCGACGGTACAGGCAGCCATGATATCAATCCTTCTCACCAATATGCACAGCCGGGAAATTATACCGTATGCCTAACTGTTTACAGGAATGCGGGATGCGCATCCACCACCTGCAGGCCTTTGTCTGCAACAACACAGGTAAACTGTAATAATATCACAGTTAGTTATAATTATCAGCGTGACCCTGTTATAACCAACAAATATTATTTCCAGGCTATATCAAATTATCCGGTTGTGAGCCAGAGCTGGACAATTACCAGGTTGCCCGCATCGGCAGGTACGGCTCCGGTAACACTTCTGCAGAACAACCCTACTTATGTTTTCCAGGATACCGGCTTATACCGGGTATGTTTGAGGGCTGTAACCCTGGGCGGATGTGTAAAAGAATATTGCCGCGAAATTTATATACAACAGGTTATCACCCCCGGAAACTGCAGCCTGCAGGTATATCCAAACCCGGCAAACACACAGGTTAACCTGAATATATACCTGGCACAACCTCAAATGATCAATGCTTATATATATAATTCACAAAACATGCTGGTAAAAGAAAAACACCAGCAGGGCTTTACAGGGAATAACTTAGTTGCCATCCCGGTAGCCAACCTTGTAGCTGGAACATATACCATGAGGGTTGTTTATGGTAACAGTGTATGTTATGCGCAGTTTGTAAAATTGTAAAGGGAGCTGACTCATAAAAAAATCCTGCAAATATCAATTGCAGGATTTTTTTTCTTTCATCCTATATCAATATATAACGTAAAACCGATTATTACCTGCCAAACATCTTATCCAGTTCATCTTTCCTGAATGTCATATAAGTAGGTTTCCCGTTAGGTGTGCTGTTTGGAATTTTACAGGCAAACAAATCATCTGCCAGTGCCTGCATTTCCTTTTGTGTAAGTAACGTTCCTGATTTTACCGCCTGTTGCATGGCCATTGACCGGATCATTTTTTCCCGCCTGCTGAACTTCATATCACTGCTGAAATGCTTGAATTGTTCCAGCAGTTTTTCAATCACCTGCTTTTCATAACCCTGCGTAATATCTGCAGGCGTACCTTGTATAACAAAAGTATTTTTGCCAAATGGCTCCAGTTGATATCCCAGCTTGTTAAGATCGGGCAATAATTCACTTAACAAAATGGTATCTGATGGTGCAAGTTCTATGGTAACCGGAAAGAGGCTTTGCTGAGTTGCTGCAGGTTTGCCTTCCATAACCTGCATGTATTTTTCATACAAAATTCGTTCATGTGCATTTTGCTGGTTGATCAGCAGGTATCCGCTGTCATTTTGCACAAGCAGGTACGCATGATGAACCTGCATGAAATGGCTGTGCTGAAAATGCTGGCCGGCAGCAGCCATATGTTCGTGCAGTACTTTTTCAGGTTCTGTTCCTTCAGCAGGTATCTTTGTAAGAGTCTCTTTGTTTGCCGGCTCGTAAAAATCTTTCCAGTGTTTCAGTTCACTCCTGGTATCTATAAGATGAGCCTGGTTCTTTTGGGTAAATGCCTGGTAAAGCGGCGATGAGGCTGTTGATGATCTCCGTTCATCAGATACCGGCTTACTAACCGCATCCAGTTGCTGTATACTGGCATCAAGCTCAAAGTCAAGTGTGGGCGTAATGCTGAATTGGGCCAGGGCATGCTTAACGGCAGACTGCACAAATGCATACACTATCTTTTCATCTTCAAACTTAATTTCCTGCTTGGTTGGATGTACGTTTATATCCAGATGCGCCGGGTTCAGGTCAATGAATAACGCATACATAGGGTAACTGTCTTTAGCAATCATTTCATCAAACGCATTCATAACCGCATGGTTAAGATAGGCGCTTTTAATAAACCGGTTATTCACAAAAAAATACTGGTCGCCCCTGGTTTTCTTGGCCGTTTCAGGTTTTCCCACAAAGCCGAATATATTCATGTAATCGGTTTGCTCCTGAACACTTACCAGTTTTGCATTATAACTGTTTCCCAGTACCTGAACAATCCTTTGTTTTAAACTGCCTTTTTCCAGGTGAAAAACTTCCTGCCCGTTTGAGCTCAATGAAAAGAATATTTCCGGGAAAGCCATCGCAACCCTGATGAATTCCTCTACTATATGCCTGAGTTCTGCTGCATTGCTTTTTAGAAAATTCCTCCTGGCCGGTACATTGAAGAACAGGTTCTTCATGGCAATGCTGGTTCCGGTAGTAGCCGCAACGGGTTCCTGAAAGGTAACAACACTGTTTTCAACCTGTATTAAAACCCCCGTTTCATCTTCCTCCCTTTTGGTTTTTAATTCTACCTGCGCAACGGCTGCAATACTAGCCAGCGCTTCGCCCCGGAAACCCATTGTCTTAATATGAAACAGGTCATCAATATTCCTGATCTTGGAAGTGGCATGCCTTTCAAATGCCATCCTGGCGTCTGTTTCGCTCATGCCTTTACCATTATCCACAACCTGAACCAATGCTTTACCGGCATCATTCACAAACAGCCTGATTTCATCAGCACCGGCATCAATGGCATTCTCCAGTAATTCCTTTACGGCACTTGCCGGCCGCTGTATCACTTCACCTGCAGCAATCTGGTTGGCAATGTTATCAGGCAATAATTGAATTATATCGGGCAAAATCTTGTAATTTGTAACACGAAAATAACACTAAGTTTTCACTCACCATTATCTATAAGGCATGCTTCGTATCATTTATGTTTTACTGTTACTTGTTTCCGGGCACTCTTTTACAAAAAAACCAATAACCAATATTGACGAAGCTGCCAATAAATGGGCCGATAGTGTTTTACAAACCCTAAGTACAGATGAGGCGATAATGCCTGCAAGAGGTGGTAATTGGTATGATGGTGGTGTTTATGAAGCGCACCATAAACACACTTGGAACAAAGACAACGGACACGTAAATAGTGGATGGGGATGGCTTTCAGGTGTAATTAGTAAAGCAAACCAAAGTTTATTCTTATTGAAAAATGCGCCAGAATCAGCTGCAAAAACTGCGGCAGTGGCCGAAGTAAGGGCAACCAGAGCATTAGCGCTATTTATGATGATGGATTTGTGGGGAAATATTCCAATTGTAACCACTTTTGGTGAAACAACCCCGCCAGAAACAAAACCAAGAGCTGAGGTATTCAGCTTCATAGAGACTGAGCTAAAAGAGCTGATACCAAACCTTAGCACAGCAACTGGTGCTGCTACATATGGTAGACCAAACCGTTATACTGCTTATGCTATTTTAGCTAAAATGTATTTAAATGCTGAGGTTTATACAGGCACACCTAGATACAATGATGCTGTAGCCATGTGCGATGCGATTATTGGAGCGCCATCAACTCCTTATAGTTTAGAAAGCGATTTTAAAAAGATGT
>CALKVC010000052.1 GCA_937996595.1 uncultured Chitinophagaceae bacterium | reverse complement strand
TTTAAATATTGTCACTACCCTAATTGCAGCAAATGTATAAACTGCCATTCTTTACCGAAAACAACCTGGCAACCGTGATTGACTTCATGAAGCAATACCCCTTTGCCATCGTAACAACTAACGGTAACGAATACCCGGCGGCATCTCATTTTCCCCTCAACATACTTATAAAGGAAAATGGAAAACTCTTCCTTACCGGGCATATGATGAAAAACACAGATCATCACAAGGCATTTGAAAAAGATGGCAATGTACTCGTCATATTCAATGGCCCTAATACCTACATCAGTGCCAGCTGGTATATCAAGCCGCATGAAGCCAGTACCTGGAATTACATGACTGTTCATGCAAAGGGTAAAATCCGTTTCACGGATGAAGCCGGCACCCTGGAAGCCGTGCGGGATATTACCACGCGGTATGAAGGCAGCGGCAAAGGAACTTCCTTTGAAAACCTGCCGCAAGAATATGTGATGAGGCTCCTGCAGGCCATTGTTGGTTTTGAAATTGAAGTGATGGAAATAGACAATGTATTCAAGCTTAGCCAGAACCATGATGAGGAAACCCGGCAACGGATCATACAGCAGCTTTTAAGCCGTGGCGATGAACAGTCGTGGGCCATTGCAAAAGAAATGCAGCAACGTAAAAGTGTAAAAAAACAATAAACAGCAGGAAGCTATGAACCGCAGCCAGTTAATTGAAGAGATCAGGAAGAAAAAATCGTTTCTCTGTGTAGGATTGGATACAAGCCCCGAAAAACTACCCGCCCACCTGAAAGGCAAACCGGGCGCCATTTTTGAGTTCAACCGGCAGATAATTGATGCAACATCCGATCTGTGCGTAAGTTATAAGATAAACACCGCTTTTTATGAAGCCATGGGAACCAGGGGATGGGAAGCGATGGAACAGACGGTTGACTATATCCCTTCATCTCATTTTAAGATTGCAGATGCCAAACGCGGCGATATCGGCAATACATCATCCCAATATGCAAAAGCTTTTTTTGAAACTTTGAAGTTTGATGCCATCACGGTGGCTCCATATATGGGAGAAGACAGCATCCGGCCATTCCTGGAATATGAAGGCAAATGGACCATCGTGCTCGGCTTAACCAGCAACAAGGGCGCAGAAGATTTTGAAATGCTGCAGGTGGCCGATAAAAATAATCAACAGGCAATGCCAGCCAGGTTATATGAAAAAGTGATATCAACCGTTAGCCAATGGGGCACTCCTGAAAACCTGATGTTTGTAACCGGTGCCACACAGGCACAGGAACTCGCCAATATCCGGCAACTTATTCCACAACATTTCCTGCTGGTACCCGGTGTGGGTTTCCAGGGCGGCAGTTTGCAGGAAGTTGCCAAACATGGACTGAACAAGGATTGTGGCCTGCTGGTAAATGCATCCCGCGCCATCATTTATGCCAGTGAAGCAGAAAATTTTGCCGAAGAAGCCAGGCAGATCGCAAAACAATACCAGGAAGAAATGTCGGGTTTATTAGGTTGAATAGAATATGTTATACTCAAAATTTCACATTACAAAAACAATTCCTGTTAACAGCAAGGCATACGAACCCTCCCCTGTTTTACAATTAGTTGACATTTTTACAAATTACCTCAACATTAATTCTTTTGAAGCATTAGGAATGTAACTTATAACCTAATCATCAAATTAGTAGTTGTATGAAGTCCAAAATTTTTCTTTGTTTAATTTTTTTGTTTAAAATCTACAATGGCTTTTCATATTCAGACTCTACAGTTACGGCTGAGGAATTTAAATATCTGATCGGCTGCTGGAAAGGAACGATAACTTATTTGGACTATTCATCAAATAAGCCATTCACAATGCCAGCTAATATGACTGTAAAAGACTTTACAAATAAAAATAGTATTGTTTATTCTATTAATTATCCAACAGAACCCAGTGCAAATTCTATAGATACTATTTTTATCTCTGAAAATGGGAGATTTATAAACAACGAACCTATTAAGAAAAAACTAAAGCTTACAGACAGCCTGGAAGTAATAACAGAAATTGCAGGAATTGATGGAAATGATAATAAAGCCGCACTTATTCGTCACACATACAGAATTAGCAAAAACACATTTTCAGTTCAAAAGGAAGTGCAATTTGTTGGTCAAAAATCGTGGATTTTAAGAAATGAATACAAATATACCCTTACAAAGCCATGCAGTTAACAAAGCGTTGCCGTAATGAATGTAAACGCACAAATGATGTAAAACTTTTACATTCTACATTTTACATTTCAACAAATCATCCCGGCCATCCTGCCAGCCCACTTTTCATACTCTCTCCCCGAAGGATGCAGCCCGTCGGCAGCCAGGAACGCCGCATCGGCAGCATCGGCCCGCTGGGAGGATGTGATATTTATGAAATGCGTATTATGTTTTCCGGAAATCCTTTCACAAACAGCATTATATGCATCAATGTCAGCAGCAATTTTGCTGGCATCGCGTTCTTTGGCAAAAGGTGTAACGCCCCAATCAGGTATGCTGAGTACATAAACATTCTTCGCTATTCCGCCGGCAAATAAGCAGGCCCTTTGCAGCAGCGCTTCAAACTCCTTTTCAAATTCATCCACGGCCCTGCCCCGGTATTGGTTGTTAACACCAATCAGCAGGCTAACAATATCATATCCGGGTAAGAAGACAGTCTTGTCAATGGCTGCATATAGTTCATCCGTTGTCCACCCGGTTTTGGCAACCAGTTCCGGAGCCATCACCCGGCAACCGGCAAAAGAAGCCGATTTCCTTAACAACTGAACTGTTTGGTAAGGAAAAGATTCATACAGCGGAACCTGTTCACCGATGGTATAACTATCGCCCAATGCGAGGTATGTAACCGTTTTCATGCAGGAGAAACTTTAAATATGGAATGAGTAGATGATTTTACCGGTTCCAAAACTACAATCATTAGCAATAAGTTTGAAGGAATTTTGCCAACCGCCTCCCTACTGAAAATCACCGTAAAATACACCCTTAAACAAGTCAAATATGTACCAAACAAAAAATGTTTGTCTGCCCGTTGCTATATATATTTGCAAAAAATAACGATTGACCTTCAGTAAACAACGATTTAAACCCTTAAACCCTTAAACCTTTAAACGAAATAAACATACTAACGACTTAAACGTCTTAAACGACTTAAACGTCTCAAACGACTTAAACGACCTTAACGACTCAAACAAAACAAACCATGGCCGCCAAAACAGATAATTTCCAAAGCCCCGATTATTTTAATCTTGACGAATTACTCACCGACGAGCACAAACTCATCCGGGAAAGTGTACGCAATTATGTAAAAAAAGAGATTTCCCCGGTCATTGAAGACTTTGCCCAACGGGCCGAATTCCCGCAACATATCGTAAAGCAATTGGGCGAACTGGGATGCTTTGGCCCCACCGTTCCGGAGCAATATGGCGGTGGCGGGCTGGACTATATCAGTTATGGCCTCATGATGCAGGAACTGGAACGCGGCGATAGTGGTGTACGGTCAACTGCCAGCGTGCAGGGAAGCCTGGTGATGTTTCCGATTTACCAGTATGGCAATGAAGAACAGCGCAATAAATACCTGCCCAAACTGGCCAGCGGTGAATGGCTGGGTTGTTTCGGGTTAACGGAACCCAATCATGGCAGCGACCCCGGCGGTATGCTCACCAATATAAAAGACGCCGGCGACCATGTGATATTGAATGGCGCCAAAATGTGGATCAGTAATGCACCTTTTTCACAGATTGCCGTTGTGTGGGCAAAAGATGAAAACGGGGAGATACGCGGCATGGTTGTGGAACGCGGCATGGAAGGGTTTACCACACCTACTACACATGGCAAATGGAGTTTGAGAGCCAGTGCTACTGGTGAACTGGTATTTGATAATGTAAAAGTGCCCAAAGAAAATATTTTACCGAATGTAAAAGGATTGAAAGGCCCGCTGGGATGCCTAACCAAAGCCCGTTACGGCATTGCCTGGGGTGCTATCGGGGCAGCCATGGATTGTTATGATACGGCACTGAACTACAGTAAGGAAAGGATACAGTTTGGCAAACCCATCGGTGGTTTCCAGTTGCAGCAGAAAAAACTGGCTGAAATGGTAACCGAGATAACCAAGGCGCAATTGCTCAACTGGCGCCTGGGTGTACTGATGAATGAAGGAAAAGTAACGCCGCAGCAGGTAAGCATGGCTAAGCGCAATGCCTGTGAAGTGGCCACTAATATTTGCCGTGATGCCCGCCAGATGCTGGGCGGCATGGGTATTACCGGCGAATACCCGGTGATGCGCCATATGATGAACCTGGAAAGCGTGATCACCTATGAAGGAACACACGATATTCATTTACTCATTACCGGTATGGATGTAACGGGGATGAATGCTTTTAAGTAAATGTATGATGTGTGATGTATGATGTGTGATTTAAAATACAAAATGTAAAATTTAAAATAACAAGAAATGAGTATAAAGAACGTAAGTGTAATTGGTGCGGGTACGATGGGTAACGGTATTGCACATGTGTTTGCACAATGCGGCTTTAGCGTTAACCTGATAGATGTGAATGCATCGCAACTGCAACGCATCGCGTGCCTGCCATGAAAACTGCCACCTTGCCTTCGCTGCGCGTCGATCCTGAGCTTCGCGAAGCCGCCGAGAGCGTGCTCCAGGAGGGCGAGAGCCTGTCGGGCTTCATCGAGGCATCGGTGCGCGAGACCATCCTGCGGCGCCGTGTCCGTGCCGAGTTCATCGCGCGTGGCCTGGCCTCGCGCGAGGAAGCCAAACGCACCGGCGCATACGTCGACGCCGAGGTGGTGCACGCGCAACTGGCCAAGAAGCGCCACCTCGCGGCGAAGCTGCTGGTCAAACCCAACCATCGCGTCCTCGACATCGGGTCCGGCTGGGGCGGCCTCGGCCTCTATCTGGCGCAACGGTTGGGCGCCGAGGTCACCGGCATCACGCTGTCGACCGAACAGCTGGCGCTGGCCAATGCCCGCGCCGCCGCAGCCGGTCTCGACGCCAGCGCGCGGTTCCATCTGCGCGACTATCGGCACGAATCCGGCACGTTCGACCGCATCGTCTCG
>CALKVC010000051.1 GCA_937996595.1 uncultured Chitinophagaceae bacterium | reverse complement strand
GGTTTTGTTGCCCAGTTGTTGCCCAAATAAATACGCAACCTCTGAAACCCTTTATAGATAGGGCTTTACATTTTCACTTAACAATTTGTATCGGGAAGTAACCATTCGCAATTGCTCAGCCATGGATAAGTGGAATTCAGATTTTACCTGAGTGATTAATTGAATTAGTTTGTGTTCTCAGAAATTGCTAAACTTGATAAGTTTTCTTTTAATAACAATTTTCTAAAAAAGGTATGATAATACATGCTTATTTTCAATTTAGCAGATACCTGTATGGATTATTTTTCTTCATGAGTATCTGCTCCGTTTCATCTGCTCAAATACCTGCTGTTTCAACTGGTACCATCAGGCGTATAGAAAAATTCCAATCGCAATATGTAGATGCCCGCCACGTAGATGTTTGGCTCCCGGAAGGCTATGGCGGCGGAAAGAAATACAATGTGTTATATATGCACGACGGGCAAATGCTTTTTGACGCTTCCCTTGCATGGAATAAGCAGGTATGGGAAATTGATGAAAAATTAGGTGAATTGATAAGCCAGGGAAAAATCAGGGATTGTATCGTAGTTGGTATCTGGAACAGTGAAGCCAACAGGGATATTGATTATATTCCGCAAAAACCATTCGAGTCATTACCTCAAGCGGTTCAGGATACATTATTGAAAGTAAAAAAACCGGAAGGCTCTCCGGCATTTTCAGGCAAAGTACTGTCAGATAATTACCTCAGGTTCCTGGTTACGGAGTTAAAACCCTATATTGATAAGAACTTCCATACACTTACCGGCAGGGAGCATACATTTATAGCCGGTTCCAGTAAAGGCGGGCTTATCTCATTATATGCAATCTGCGAGTACCCGTTAGTGTTTGGCGGGGCTGCCTGTATTTCCACACACTGGCCGGGCATTTATACGGCTCATAATAATCCCATCCCTGCTGCCATCATACAATACATGAAAGAAAAACTACCGTCGCCCAAAACACATCGTATATATTTTGACTATGGAACAGAAACGCTGGATACATTGTATGAGCAGTTCCAGGTAATGGCTGATGCAGTTATGCGAAAGAAGGGGTTTACTTCAAAAAACTGGATCACCCGTAAGTTCCCGGGTGAAGATCATAGTGAAATGGCTTGGAGGAAACGGGTAATGATACCGGTAATTTTCCTGTTGGGCAAATAATTACAACTGGCCTTTAATACAACAAGTTACCCGGGAATTGTTTAAATTAAATGGGAATAAAAAAAGCCGTCATTATAACGGCTTTTTTTATTAAACATTCGCTTATTTAAATGTTCTTATATAATTTATAATAGCCCAGATATCATTGGCTTCCGGTATTTTCTTTTTGTATGAAGGCATGTCTTTTCGTCCTTCATACGTTTTATAAAACAATGATCCATCGGTTTGATCTGCCAGGTCTTTTGTGAAATCACCGCTTTCTGTGTCAAGCTGTGCTGCTTTTGGCCCATCCCCCTTACCTTTTGAGCCGTGGCATGATTTGCAGTGCTGGTTATACAATGTTTTGCCGGTTGCAACTGAAGCGGCATCACCTTTTAAAGGATTTACCTTGTTTTTCCATGCATCAGGTACCGGCCAGGGTTTCTGGTCCATGGTTTTTGTAGTAAATGCAAGTACCGCCAGGGTAAATAAACCTGCTGATAACATGATCATAGTCTTTTTCATATTCTTTTATTTTGTTTCAAGTTAATAAATATTTTTTACTGCAATACTGAAAATTTCTTCGGATTATTTTGAGAATACGGCAGGCTCCTCTTTCCGCAGCCTGATCAGTTGATACACTATTACCAGGTAATGGCCCCATACAACCGACATTAGCACGATGAATGTGATAAGCATCCAAAGTGGCGGATGTGAACTCCATAATGCCCTTGGCTGGTCTTCAATTTTATCTGATACAGGAACACCCCATTTTTGTACAACACTGGCTTCCAGGTTGCCATAGGTTTCGTTTTCATCCAGCCTTCCGATGAAAAGGATGTTCCCTTTTGCGTCTCCCGGCAGGTTATTGGGAATTTCAATGGTAGCTTCGCCGTTTTCATCTGTTGTGCCTTCTCCCAGTTTTAAAGGGTTGAAAAGCCTTTTTGCATATATACCGATGGCCAGTTCCGGTACCGGTGTTTCAGTACCACTGCTTAGGTCAACCAGTTTGGCTTGGAAACTTAGAATGCTGTCTTCTTTTACCGGGGTTATCATCAGCCGGGCCCTTTTAACATACAATTCTTCTTCACCGGCTTCCATTGACTTGTTACCCGCATATACCACTTTAAAATGAAGCTTACCATCCTTATCTGTAGTAAGTTTTTCTGCCGGGGTGTTTAAAACTGCTTTTCCGTTATTATCAGTTAATAAAGTACCCAGGTTTCTCTCTGCAGAATCTGAAACATGAAACATACTTACCTTCAATTTCGGCAGTTTATAAAATGTTCCTTTCACTTTTGCCTTCATGGATACTTTCAGGTCAATGGTATTGTCGGCTTTCTGAACAGCCATGAATTCTATGGATGGCGAAATCAATTCCGGGCCTTCTTTTACCTCTTCAGTAGTATCTGCTGTTTGTTTTGTACTATCAGCCTGCGCATTTGAGCTAAGGGGTGACAGACTAATAATTATAAAGGCAATGAACAGGGCTATATTCCCTTTTATAACCTGAAATACTGATTTTAAAATAGATGCTTTCATAAAAAAAATTTAAGCTGGACTCACTTGGTTGCTGGTAGATGTTGCCTGCTGATGATGTGCGTGATGATGCTCCGTTTCTTCAAGCCCCGATACCGGTATCACGGTAACAAACTTCGACATGAGGGTAAAGAACAGCAGGAAAGTGGCGATGCCTGCAAAAGTTAATGCCCATTCAGGCCAGGTTGCTGTATATTTCAGATATTCCATCCTGGTATCCTGCATCGGCAATGCGGGGGTTTCCAGGGTGGGAACGATGATGAGGTATCGTTTCACCCACAATGCAATCACCATGAGGAATGCGGCAATCGTGATCCAGTTGCGTTTACGCGTAGCCGGTATAGCCACTATGAGTATGGGAAGCAGTATGCCCGCTACATTGGCGAATAAGGTCCACCATCCGTATTCTGCCGGGTCAAACAGTTTATTAATTACATCGCTTTCCCATTTGGCCGAACCGAACCAGTTGGTGAAATATTCCGAGAATGTGAAATAACCATAACCGGCTGCCAGTACCATCATGATATAACCCAGGTTGATGAAATGCTTGTCGGTAATGTATTTTTCCAGTTTGTACATTTTCCGGTATACCCACATAGCCACTATGAGTACACCGCAACCGGAAAACAGGGCGCCCAGTACAAAGTAAGGACCGAAAATGGTGCTGTGCCAGCCCGGGCGCAATGTCATGCCGAATATCCATGAAAGGATAGAACTAACGATAATGGATAGTGGAATAATGATGATGGCCAGCAGGTTCTGAGATATGATCAGGTGCCTTTTCTGGCTGGCAGCTCCCCGGTAACCGAAGGCAAGTGCTGTGTATAACTTCTGTTTCCATTTAGGTATCCTGAGTTTTGCATCCCTGATTACGGCAAAGTCTTTTATCAGCGCCATATACAGGAAAAGGATACTTCCCACCAGGTAAGTCAGGATAGCCAGCACATCCCAGGTTAAAGGCGATTGCAGGCGGGGATAAATAAACAGGTGATGCAGCCTGTCGAAACGGCCAACACATAACAGTATGAACACCGGACCCACAATTACAGAAATGATGGTCATCATCTGTGATAACCGTACAATGGGTTTCCCCCAGGGCGCTTTAGATAGGTGCAATAATCCCGAAATGATGGCGCCTGCATAACTGAGCCCGATGAAAAAGATAAAATTTACAATGAAGAGCCCCCATACCACATTGTCACGCATACCGGTAATGCCATGCCCTTTTACAATCTGCATATATAATGCATACATACCAGCCATGATGACGAGCAGGAAGAAAAAGATCCATGCCCAGTTGCCGGTCCTGAATTTTTCAATATTGGGTCGCTGGTAATCAAAAGCCTCTTGTTGATATTTATTGAGTTCCATATAAATTAGTTCAATGAGTGATGTAATCAATCCTGTTTAATCAGGATTTTTTTGTTTCACCTTCCATAATATCTTTAAACCTGTTTTTAATTTTTTCCGGCAGGTCTTCATAACCCCTTTCAACCGGGAACTGCCTGTCTTTCGGGGGCAGGTAATATACCCTTGGTTTGGTGCCCAGTTCTTCCAGGAAGCGGTATGCAGCCCTGTCTTTGATTAGTTGGGTAAAGCTTAAGGTTTCTGAACCGTTGCTTACGGTATCTTCATTTTCATCACCAAAATAAAAAACACCATTGGGGCATGCTTCAACACATGGCGGGAGCAGGCCTTCCCGGGCCCTGTCCGGGCAAAAATCACATTTTTCCACAGTTCCCATTTTAGCTGGTAAGCCAGTTTCAGCAGAGTAGCTGAGGTTTTTAATATCAAAAGGCTGTTCGGGTTCATCCCAGTTAAACACCCTGGTTGAATATGGGCAAGCTGCCATACAGAATTTACAGCCGATGCACCTGTCATTGTCAATCAATACCAGGCCATCCTGACGTTTATACGTAGCATCAACCGGGCAAACTTTTACGCAGGGCGGGTTATCGCAATGGAAACACTGTTTGGGAAACCAGTATGGTGCCGCCTTATCACTGTCTTTCATCAGTTTTACGGAGAGCCATTCCGTATCTTCCGGCCGGTAATGCCATTTCTGGCAGGCTGTTATGCACTTCCTGGCATTTTTACAAAGGGCCAGGTCAACCACCATTACAAATTTCTTACCGGCTATTCCCTGGCGTTGTTCCAGTTTAGACACGATTGCCATATGCTCCTGGTGATTAAGATAGGCAGAATCTATTTCTACAATCTCACCTTCCGGTGATAGCAGTTTCACTTTTTCTGCAACCGGTGTTTTGTTAGAAGAGCAGGAACAGGTTAAGCTACCGCATGCAGCAGTGGCAACGGTTGCAATGGCAACATTTTTTACAAACTCCCTGCGGCCAGATCGGAAGAGC
>CALKVC010000050.1 GCA_937996595.1 uncultured Chitinophagaceae bacterium | reverse complement strand
AATCAAAACGGCTGTTGATGTTCAGGCGTTCCACATCATCCGGGTTGTTCAGGTAATCACCGGGGTCATACCCGTATTTGGTTCGCAGAAAATCTACTACTTTGTTTACCGTATCTAACACGTTGAATCGTACGCTGCCATCAGGGTTCAGTACATTTTCGGGTGTGTAAGGCTGCGGACGGCTGTCTTTCTGTTTTTCAACATTCACAAAAAAGAAAGCTTTGTTTTTAATGATCGGGCCTCCGATAGTGAAACCATAGGTCTGGTTTTTAAATGGAGACAATTTTACCCTTTCCACGCTGTCTGGCAAGCGGCCGGGTGTTTTTCCGGCCAGGTCTTCATTCCTGTAAATATAGTAGGCTGATCCATGAAAATTATTTGAACCTGATTTGGTGATTGCATTGATTGCACCACCCGTGAAATTACCCAATGCTGCATCGTAAGGAGAGATTTGCACTACAATCTGATCAATGGCATCAATACTGATAGGAGGTGTACCAGCCCTGCCACCATTTGTTCCCTGCTCGCTGAGTCCAAACACGTCATTATTTACCGCACCATCAACCAGGAAACCATTGTACCGGTTGTTTTGTCCGGCAATAGAAATACCGCCGGTAGAAGTAAGTTTGGTTTGAGGCGTGAACCGTACATAATCGTTCAGGTTACGGCCAATAGTAGGTAAAACGGCCAACCTTGCCCTGCCAATCGAAGTCTCATTATTATTTCTTGATACAGTCCTTGTGCCTGCAACCACAACAGCCTCCAGGCTGGTAGATTTGTCAGAAACCACAAAGTCAAGGCGTTGCACATCTCCCAGTACAAGGAAAACGTCTTCTTTTTTCTCATCTTCAAAACCAACAAAGGTAGATGTGATGGTATATGGGCCACCCGGGTTCATATTGTTAATATCAAACCTGCCAGCGGTACGGGCAACAGTAGTGTATACAGTACCTGTTGGCACATGAACGGCTGTAATGGTGGCTCCCGGAAGGGCATTGCCGCTTTTGTTTTTCACAACTCCCGAAATACTACTGGTGGTAACCTGTGCCTGTATCATTTCGGGCATTGCAAACAAGGCAATGATGAAAGGTAAAATTTTCTTAAAGTTCATATTAGTTTGGTTTTACGTTGGCAAAGAAAGCAAATAATTCGCTAATTGAGGCTAACATTCTTTTAACAAATTGTGAGGCAGTCTGAATAATTAAGTTGCTGCTTTTCAGAAAAAATAAGTATATTAAAAAATATATCCATAACATAGGTATGATAGATTTTCGAGAAGCGAAAACATCCTGTTGAAAATTACAATCCTTAGTAACTTTGCGTAAAGAGATCATATGCTAGATAAAATTGAAGATGCCATTGAGGATATACGGAATGGCAAGCTGGTTATAGTTGTAGACGATGAAGACCGTGAAAATGAAGGTGATTTTGTAACGGCGGCCCGAAATGTAACCCCGGAAATCATCAATTTCATGAGTATTCATGGCCGGGGACTCATTTGTGCACCTTTGGTGGAAGAACGTTGTGCCCAACTGAACCTGCAGCCAATGGTTACCGATAATACATCCCTGCATGAAACAGCTTTTACAGTAAGCATAGATTTACTGGGTAATGGCTGTACAACAGGTATTTCTGCCCAGGACCGTGCAAAAACGATACAGGCGCTTGTTAATCCGGATTCAAAGCCTGAAGATTTTGGAAGGCCCGGTCATATTTTCCCGCTTCGGGCTAAAAATGGTGGTGTTTTAAGAAGGTCTGGTCATACGGAGGCAACCATCGACCTGGCCAGGCTGGCAGGATTTGAACCGGCAGGTGTTTTGGTAGAAATCATTGCTGAAGACGGAACCATGGCCAGGCTCCCGCAATTATTGGAGATAGCCAAAAAATTGAACCTGAAGATCATTTCTATAAAAGACCTGATTGCTTACCGGTTACGGACCGAATCGCTGGTAAATGAAGAAGCAAGGGTGCAGATGCCAACCAGGTATGGCGTTTTTGAACTCATCTGTTACCGGCAGGTTACTACCGGTGATATACATATGGCATTAAAAAAAGGTGATTGGAAAAAAGATGAACCGGTGTTGGTAAGGGTGCACAGCAGTTGCATGACCGGTGATATTCTGGGTTCATTGCGATGCGATTGCGGCGAACAGCTTCACCATGCCATGCGCATGATTGAACTGGAAGGGAAGGGGCTGGTATTATATATGAACCAGGAAGGCCGCGGCATCGGGCTGATCAATAAACTGAAAGCCTATAAACTCCAGGAACAGGGCATGGATACCGTTGAAGCCAATCTGCACCTGGGATTTGGCATGGATGAACGGGATTATGGGGTTGGGGCACAAATCCTGAGGGAACTTGGTATCAGCAAAATGAAACTCATCAGCAATAACCCAAAAAAACGGGCTGGCCTGTTAGGATATGGATTGGAAGTGGTGGAAACCGTGCCAATTGAAATGAAACCGAATAAGCACAATGAAAAATACCTGTTTACCAAGAGAGATAAACTGGGGCATGAAATCTTAAATGGTTTGTAAATTGAATTTGCTTTCGAGGCGTGTTTAACGACCGAAATTTGGGCAGACTCCTACTTTCACTTTGGCAGTTAGGTTGTATTGTGCATGATTGAGTAAAACTTTGCAGAATTTTGGTAGAGTTTTCAAAAGTTTTGGTTTTTCTCAGGCACAAAAAAAGCGTCGGCTTTTGGCAGACGCTTTGCGGAAATGGGGTAATGAATCTATTTTTGAAAAGAAGGTGGATTGTACAGTCGAACACCTTTAATCGTTTTGAAATGCTTTTTATTGTAAGTAAACAACTCAATATCATTTTCAATTGCTGTGGCTGCGATAAGCAAATCACCAACGCCCGAAAAATACCTTCTTGATAATTCAACAGCGGTAGCCGATACTTTTCTATCAATTTGAACGGTATTCAAGCTATTAACTTTCAAAAGCAAACTTCGATAGTCTTTTTCGCCAAGTTGAGATTTATAGCCATTTATCCATTGAAATAGTTCAACCTTTGTGGCAGCACTAATTAAAACGTTTGATTCACCAATGTAATCAAATGCCTCACTGAACTTAGGCACGTTGGTTAATGCTCTACTCACAGCACCGGTATCTGCTAATATTAGTCGCATGGTTGAATAAATGGATACTTACTAATGATATT
>CALKVC010000049.1 GCA_937996595.1 uncultured Chitinophagaceae bacterium | reverse complement strand
TGAAATTTGACTGTTTTTACCCTGAAAAAAGGCCTTATGGGTGTGGAAATATCAACTCCGCGGTGCAAACAGTAACCCGGCAATCAGCTTTTCATATTAACATATTGCAGGGCGATGCCGAGGTTCCAGTTTTTGCTTGCCTGGATGATTTCCTGCAGGTCGTCAATTTTCTTACCGGTTACCCGCACAATATCGTCCATGATGGCAGCCTGAACCTTATACCCGCCATCTTTTATCAGTTTCACAATTTTTTTGGCGTCTTCCTGCTTGATGCCATTACGTACAGGGATTTCCTTTTTGGATACTTTACCACTTTGGTATGGTTCTTTACTGAGGTCGTACACTTCAGCCGCCAGGCCCTGTTTCATGCTACGGCTGATCATTACATCGATGATCTGCTGGATCTTCATGTCACTGTCTGCTTCCAGGTTCACTTTAAAATCCTTTTTGTTCAATTCAATAACAACGTGCGATCCTTTAAAATCGAACCGGTTGGTTATTTCCTTATGCACTACGTTGATTGCGTTATCGAGTGTTTGGAGGTCAACCTTGCTGACCATATCAAATGAAGCCATGAGCTGATGTTTGTTCAAAAGTAAAAAACCTATGGCAAAACGCCACAGGTTTTTATACGGTTTTATGAGGGACGTTTAATTATTTCCTTTCACCCTGTTTTGTTCATCGGAGGCGCCGCCTGCTCTTTTAACGGCACCGGCTTTCAGTTTGCCTTTGCTGAAGCGGTAAGAAAAGCTGATGCTAACGGTACGGTTATCATTTACGTCTTTGAACTGGGCGTCTACGGTACCATATTTGCTGTATCCTTTAAATACCGAGCCGGCGAATATATCACGGGCGTTCAGCCTGATACTGCCTTTATTCTTCAACACCTGCTTACTGATACCTGCGTTTACCTGTACGATCTTCTTAATGTAGATAACACCTTCCAGGCCTTTTGTACGATAGAAACCGCTTAATTCTGCTGCCCATCCTTTTCCGAATTTGAATTGCTGCTGTACCTGAACCATGAAAGATGTAAGGTTGAGCGCAATGGGTTCGTTGTTAACTGTTCCGCTGAACCGGTTGTGGAACACATTGGCATAGACGTTTCCGCTCCACCATTTGTTTAAATCCTTTTGTGCACTAACGGCAAGGCCTACCTGGTTCAGCCTGGCTATATTGGCTTTCTTGATGAAGGTTTCGTTGCTCTGGTCATTCTGTTCTATCACCTGCTGTATGATGTTGTTGGTGCTGGTATAATTAAGGGTGCTGTTGAGGAAACCTTTGAACGTATGGGATAACTCGATGTTATGGGCGAACTGCGGGCTCAGGTTGGGGTTACCCTGTTCAAACGTGTACCTGTCCAGGAAATGCACAAACGGGTTCATGTCTTCGTAGTCGGGTCTTTCCAGCCTGCGTCCATAATTAAGTACCCACTGGTGATTATCGCTGGCATTGTATTGAATATAGGCTGTTGGGAACAGTTGCGTGTAATTCCTGCTGAACCTGCTTGTTGAAGGTTCAAAAGTATTGAAAACGGTATTGTAGGAGAATCCTTCAGAGTTTCCTTTTGCGTTCGTGTTTTCCAGCCTCAGGCCTAATTGTGCACTCCATTTTTTACCCAATGGGCGGCTATAGTTTACATAGGCTGCATTGATGTTTTCTTCATAGATGAAATGGTTGCTCCGGGCGCTGTCAAGCACTTTATGGTTTGTAAACAGGCTGTCGTAGCTGGCGTCGTTATCCGTATTTACAAAACTGGATTTGATGCCTGCTTCCAGCTTAGCCCCATGTTTCAACGGTAACGTATAATCGAATTTACCGCTGTAAATATTTATTTTAGTAGGTAATGTGCCCAGCAGCAATTCAGGTGCGCCTGTCATGTTACCCTGGTTATTGAAATATAAACTCGTAATGGGCATTTCGCTCGAAGACCGGTACTGTATGTAATCCAGGTCGCCGGTAAGTTCCTGACCAGCAGAATCCAGCACGGTACGGAAATTTACATTGCTGCTGAAATTCTTCCATTCCTCTTTATTGCTGGTTATAGCTTTCGTCTTATTGGTCAATACCATGTTGGGATCGTAGATAGATGTGTTGGTAATACTTTCCCAGGTGCTCGGGTTATAGTAGCCGTTAATAACTACGCCTACGGTAGTTTTTTTGGTAACGTTGTAATCAAGCCCTGCTTTACCATATACATAATGGCTTTGGTTCTCCATATTCGATTCCTGGTCGAATACAGACTTGATGTTTTTGGTGTTTGCATCCCTGAAGTTGCGGAGTATGTACAGGTTTTCTCCTTTGTGGTGGCGGTTATGACTTATATTGCTGAACAGGTTTATTTTTTTATTCCTGTAATTGAAAGATACTGCTTCATTAAACCTGGCATACCTTCCCTGCGTATAACCGGTACTGATATTTCCATTATATCCAAACTGCTTATTCTTTTTAGTTTTGATATTGATTACGCCTGAATTTCCTGCTGCATCGTACCTGGCGGGCGGGTTTGTCATGATTTCAATTTGATCTAATTGGGAGGCAGTCATGTTCTTCAGCATATTGGCCAGGTCAGCAGCGCCCAGGTAACTGGGCCTTCCATCAATCAGCACAATAACACCCTGCTTTCCTTTGAGGCTGATGTTGCCATCTTTATCAACTGTAACGCCCGGTGCTTTCTCCAGTACTTCCAGCGCTGTATTGCCGGTATTGGTTATGGAAGCTTCCACGTTAACGATGGTTTTGTCGAGTTTCCTTTCAATAAACGGTTTTTTACTGTTGATCACCACTTCTTTCAGGTTCTTGTTTTCGGCAACCAGTTGCAATACGCCGGCCGAAATGGTATTGGCTGATGCAGTAACCTGTAACAAGCCGCTATATGTTTTTGCATGCCCTGTTGAAGAAGCCATCAGGAGGTAGTTCCCTTCTTTTACATTTTCAAAGGAAAAATTACCGTCTTTATCCACAACCGAAATTTTCACCAGAGAGGAATCGGCAGCACGTAATAATGATATGCTGGCGGCATCTATCACTTTCTGGTTTCCGCCATCTTTGATGCTTCCGGTAATTTTTCCCGGCAACTGGGCGAATGAGCCAATGGCTGAGCTCATGATAACCAGCAGATTAAGAATTTTTTTCATGACTATACTTTTTAATTTTTACCCCGGTGGCTGGCCGGGAAGTTAATTTTGATATGTAGCAATACTTTAAATACTACTTCGCAAAAGTAAGTACTAAGCATTGCATAGTACAATGTTTAAGCATGGACGGTTGAATAAATTGATAATTGGTAAATAGTATCAATTTATCAACTTCAAAAAAGGGATGGGGAATTCAAACATGAATAACCAGCATCACAGTTGTGAATCAGTTTTTGGCAGCGGGAAAGTTTATGTAAAATAAAAACCTGTAGTGAAATTATTGTAAATTAAATACAGTATATCAACCGTTTATATATTGATAAATTTATACATCTTAATAGGAGTACATTTTATCTATAGAGGAAATCAATCAGTCGGGTTTTGTCTTCCTGGCAAAAGCGATAAGTATTAATCCCGACAAAGACAATAGAAGGGCAATCATTTCTGCCTGCGACAGGTTGAAACCAAATACCGGATAAAGTTTATTCACCCTGATCAATTCAATCAGGAAGCGTTCTATGCCATTCAGCAACAGGTATATCCCGAACATGACCAGCGGTGTGGATATAGATTTCCGGATAAACCAGAGAATGAGGAAAATGATGCTGCATAGTAAGGTTTCATACAACGGTGTTGGGAATACCGGTAAAGGGAGTACGCGGTTATGTTCATCGGTGATACCGGGCATAAGGATACCATCCTTATTTACATTTTGCGGGTAAGCATAAGCAAAAAACCAGGCTGGTAAAAAGGAAGGGCCTTTGAATGATTTTTGGGGAACTTCATCCAGGGATGGGTAAACCCTGTCGGTTACATATATCATCCTTCCTGCAGTGTCGGCAACTTTTCCTTCTAAAAAATATGCCTTGTTTTTTTCCAGTTGCATCTTAAACTGGCCGGGAGCAGCTATTTGAACGTTTCCGGCCTCATTACTGATATAGGCGCTGTTATAAATTCCCCAGTCGCCATCGCCTGAAACCTGGCAACCGATGCGGCCGATGGCATAAGCGATCATGAGAGCCGGTGCGGCTGCATCTACAAGATGTTTCACTTTTATTCCTTTCCTGGCACCATACCAGCAGATGGCGATGGCAGCAGCAATCAATCCGCCATAAAAAGTAAGCCCGCTGGCAGAAAAAATATGCCCTACAGGATCTTTTATAAATTCATCCCAATGTTCCAGGTTGTCGAAAAGTTTTGCACCAAGAATACCAAAAACCAAACCCAGGATGATGATATCGCCTACCCTGTCGTGTGGCCAGATCCTGACCGTCCTGTTTTCCGGTTCTTTTAATTTTTGTTTATTACGTTCGTACCATTTAAGGAAGCCCAGCAAAGCGGCAAATAATAAACCACCGGCTATATTTCCCTGCCCGGAAAAAATATATTCCTGGGCAGTAAGATCTTCAGGTTTATTAAAGAAAATTCCGATGATCTTATAACCGAATATGAATCCCACAAGTGCATTTGAAAAAATCTCGTACAGGCTGGCCGGTTTGCCAACCGTTAGCATTTCCTCCCTGGGAAATAATAAGCCCAGTTTTTCTTTTCTTTTCAACTCAGAACTAAGCACGATAGCAGCTGCAATGAAAGCAAAAGCCACCATCAATCCGAATGTATTTAAAAAACTGAGCGCAGGCCATTCTACACCAAACCAGTCTTTGCAAACATAATATAGGTTGGGATACATCTGATAAGATTATTCAGGTAAAAGAGGTGCAATATATTCCATAGTCCCGGCAATAAAAAATAGTAATGGAATATTGGCAGGGCTTTGTGAGTTGAGGTGGAAGTTTTGGTTATGTTGTATTGACTGGGAGGGTAAAACAAGATGTCATCCTGATTACAGCGGTATAAGAAAACCCCGAAACGCAGTACAGTACTATGTTTCGGGGAAATTAATTTCAGGCTTTCATCAGATGTCATCCTTTTAATTGCAGTACTCTTCAAAAGCACCCATCAGGTTTTGGGCAATCATTTGGGCGCTCCTGCCTTCAATATTGTGCCTTTCTATGAAATGTACCAGCTTACCATCCTTAAACAGGGCAATCGCCGGGGAAGATGGCGGATAAGGCATCAGATGCTCCCGCACTTTTTTTACAGCTTCTGTATCAAAGCCGGCAAAACTGGTTGTAAGGTGATCCGGCTTCTTACTGCCGCCCTGCACAGCCATTAACACGCCCGGCCTGGCCGTTCCGGCGCTGCAACCGCAAACCGAGTTGATCATTACCAGGGTTGTCCCTTTTTCACTAAGCGCTTTCTCCACATCGCTGGCTGTTAATAATTCAGAAAATCCATTTTCAGTTAACTCCTCTTTCATTGGAATTACTATTTCTTCCGGATACATAGTGTCGTTTTTAGTTATTGTGAATTACAAAATTACAACCTAATTGTTTATGATGTATTGAAAGTTATCGATACATTTTTTCGAAAAACGGAAATTATGGCATTCATAAAGATTGTAAAATGCCATACTGGCTTAATAATTATTACAATTTTGAAAAATTGACCGCAAAATTGCAATGGAACACAATTTGTTCAATAGTTATGAGACAACAGAATTATAAACTTAAAAAAATATAACCATGACACTCGTAAAAGTAAACAACCCATTTTCCAGGACCATTGATGGTATGATGAAAGAATTATTCAATGAATTTCCGGCTGCAGTTAATAAAACAGTGCGGGAAGATGTGCTCAATTTTCCCCCGGTAAATATTATTGAAAAAAGCGACAAATACCTGCTTTCAGTAGCGGCCCCGGGATTTGAAAAAGCCGATTTCAACATTAAGCTGGATGCGAATACGCTTACCATCAGCACAGAAAAGAAAGAAATTGTAACGGAAGAAAACGATAAACTCATCCGGAAAGAATTCGGTTTCAAAGCTTTCAGGCGCAGTTTTACCATTGATGAAAAGATTGATGCGGCGAATATTAGTGCCAGGTATGAAAACGGAATCCTTGCTATTGAACTTCCCAAAAAAGAAGTGACCAAAGCAGAAACAAAAGAGATTAATATTCAATAAAGAGCGTGTACATACAGTTGGTTACCTTTGCAAAAAAGGTGAAACCCCTCTAGTCCTGGAGGGGTTTCTTATTTACAGTTGTTAATTTTTTTGCAAACATACCGATGGCTGCAAGTAATCAGCTTCTTTCTGGTAAGGTTATTGTTTACATGCTGTAAAAATGGCCTGATGAAAATTGTCAACATCCTGTTTTGCGTTTTGGTATCCAGCATCTTATTTGGTTGCCATAAAAAAAGCAATCCCTCAAAAATGCAGGTGAGCTCCGGTATGATAAATCCTTCAGTAAATAAAACAGACACAAAAAAACCTGCCATCCGGCAAATAAAAACACCGGTACCAAAAGTTATAACGGTAAATGATAATGCAGCAAAAAAAACATTTGACGGCAGGTTGTATTACGACCTGGAAGGCCACAGGTACTGGCGCAATTATAAAGACGGGAAATATTACCTATACCATGTTTCCATGAATACAAACCCGGATTTTAAAAAACCATGACCGGGGCTAATAATGCGTTTACGCGTACACGTTATAAATGGATGTATGAAAGCTGTTAAATGGAAACAGCGGTTTATTTGTATCCCAGTATCTTCAGCATGCTTTGTGCTGTCTGCTCTTTTGCATACACCCAGTCGGTAAGTTTACCGTTTTTGTCATGCCCAACAATGATATGTTTGGGCGATGGTATCAGGCAATGCTTTATACCGCCGTAACCGCTTATCTGGTCCTGGTAAGCGCCTGTATGGAAAAAACCGATGTACAGCGGATCCGTGTCTTCGTTTATCTTGGGCAGGAATACTTCATTGATATGCTCCTCGCTGTCATAATAATCATGGCTGTCGCAGGTGATCCCTCCCAGTACAACCCGATGATATTCCTTATCCCATTTATTAATCGGGAGCATGAGGAATTTCTCCCCTATTCCCCAGGTATCGGGCAAGGTGGTTATGAATGAAGAATCTATCATATACCATGTTTCCCGGTCGTTCTGCATTTTTTCGGCAATCACGCTGTAGATATGCGCCATGCTCTCTCCCACAGTGTAACTGCCGAATTCTGTGAAAATATTCGGCATCGGCACTTTGCTTTTCTTGCAGGCCACTTTTATGTTCCGTACAATCTCATTGATCATGAACTGGTAATCATAATCAAAACCAAGCGAATGTTTGATGGGAAAACCGCCGCCGATATTGATGGAATCCAGTTCGGGGCAAATCTTTTTTAACTGGCAATACAGGTTTATCACTTTGTTCAGTTCGCTCCAGTAATAGATATCATCTTTAATACCCTTGTTCAGGAAAATATGCAGCATCTTCAACTGGAACCGGTGTTCATTTCCTTCAATCTTGTCAACATAAAACTCCAGCACATCTTTCAGTTTTATACCGAGCCTGGATGTATAGAACGGGAAAGTGGGTTCTTCTTCAGTTGCAATTCTAATGCCCAGGTTGAAAGGAACTTTTACTGATTTGATGTAGGACCTCAATTCATCTTTGTTGTCAAGAATCGGGATTACATTCTTAAACCCGGTGTTCAGCAGGTTAGCGATCCTGTTCGTATACGGCTTCTGTTTAAAACCGTTACAAAGGATATACGTGTCTTTGGTTATCTTTTTCCTGGCATACAATTTTTTTATGATCTCTATATCGTATGCATAGGATGTTTCCAGGTGAATATCGTGTTTCAATGCCTCTTCCACCACAAAACTGAAATGAGAGCTTTTGGTACAATAGCAATAATTGTATTTGCCTTCATACCGGTGCTTTTTAAAAGCGGTTTCAAACATCTTTTTCGCCTTGTTTATCTGCATACCTATTTTGGGAAGATAGGTGAGCTTCATCGGAGTGCCGTATTTGTCAATCAGCGCCTTTACATCCAGGTCGTTATACTGAAGGAAATTGTTTTTCAGCTTAAAATCTTCCTGCGGAAACGTGAAGGTTTGCTGAACGAGGTCGTTGTATGTGTTGTTCATATTCATCTGAAAGCGAAAAAATGATCAGTTGATAAATTACCTGCAAATGTAACCTGATATTATAATAAATGGCATAAAAAAACCGGGTGTATGAGGTACCCGGTTTATATAATTATTTGCAGACTGAATTATTTTACAGACTTCACCAGTTGGGTAAAGGTTTCCGGCTCATTCATAGCCAGGTCTGCCAGTACTTTACGGTTTAGTTCAATTTTCTTAACGGTAAGTTTATGGATGAATTCGCTGTAAGTCATTCCTTCGGCCCTTACGGCGGCGTTAATACGGGCAATCCACAAAGTGCGGTATTCGCGTTTTTTTATCTTACGGCCAACGTAACTGTACGTTAACCCTTTTTCCATTACGTTTTTGGCAACGGTGTAAACATTTTTACGCTTTCCGTAATATCCTTTGGCTGCTTTTAAAATCCTTTTGCGGCGTGCCCTGCTGGCAACTGCATTTACTGAACGTGGCATATCTTAATTTTTTTAAAGTTAAAAGTTGGATGATCGCTTTCCGGGTTTATTTCATACCCAATAAACGTTTTACAAAATGGAGATTGGCATCGCTTACGGTACCGTCGATACGCATATTGCGTTTACGCTTGGTTGATTTTTTTGTAAGGATGTGGCGTTTGAAAGCTTTCTGGAAAGTGATTTTTCCTGAACCGGTAACTTTAAAGCGCTTCTTTGCGCTGCTGTTTGTTTTTACCTTTGGCATTATATAACTGTTTTAAGTTACTCCCTGCTGGCGTTCCCGGAATGCCGGGACTCTTTTTGAGCCTTGTGGGAAATGAATAAAATGAAAAGAAAGGTTCTTTTCGGGCGGCAAAGGTAAGGGAATATTTTGAAATATTACTGTTGTTAGGCAGATTATTGGCCGGATGACGCTAAAAAATGAAGTATTTTACTGTAATAGTTGTGAAAAACAGTCCAAATGTACCCGTAAAGAATCATTTAATGGCAAATAGACGCCGTTTCTTTTTCTTGTTTGTTTCGGGGAAAAGGATATCCGGCGCTGTTTCATATCCGGCATCAGCAATCATGATTAACTTTTCTTCATTGCTTAATAGTGCCAATGGCTGTTTTTTACCTTTAACCGCCCTGCGTGCTGATTGAAAATATGAATGTTTCCGTGGTTTCATAATAGTAGATTTATGTAAAGGTAAAACAGCTGTATTTGAAAGAATACTAACAATTGTTACATAAACATTAATTTATTTTCATTAAATTACATAGTTCATATTATTTATATGAAACAGATGCTTACTTAATGATATTTGCCGTAATTTAGTAGACTATTAACATCATTCTAAAACCAACAAGCATATTCATGGATACAGTTATTGTGCCGGTAGATTTTTCCTCCACTTCCTTACATGCTGCCAGGTATGCAGCCAAAATACTGGTTGGCCGGTATGGCGTTACCATGATCCTCTATCACAGTTATGCTAAAGAAAAAGATGCAGCCGGTGCCGAAGCCGACCTGCTGGCGCTGAAAGATGAACTGATGCAGGAATATATCGTTAAGATGGAGGTTTTGCTGCAGCAGGAAGACGATTTTGTTGCCGGGCTGGAAAAAGCTGCCCGCCACCGTAGGGCCGACCTGGTGATCATGGGAATAACCGGCCGTTCCGGTATCGGGCAGGTGTTGTTTGGCAGCAATACACTGAAAATGGCGGAAACAAAAGTGTGCCCGGTTTTGATTGTACCTGAAAATACACCGGTTAACGACGTAAAGAACGTGATGTTAACGTCCGATTTCATGAATACGCACAATACCACGCCTTCTGTTCCAATAAAGGATTTTCTTGACCTGTTTAAACCCAAATTGCATATTGTGAATGTAGATAAGGAACATTATATTTCGCTGGAGGAGAATTATGAAAAGGAAAAGCAGGACCTGAAAGAAATGTTTTCATCCTATCATCCCGATTTCTATTTCATGCGACTGTTCGATATCAGTGAAGCCCTCAACCTGTTTGTGGAAGACAGGAAAATTGACATCATCATTGCCATCAAGAAAAACAACAGCTTCCTGGAAAAAGTGTTTAAACCAAGTAATACAAAGCTGCTGGCTTACCAGAGCAAGGTTCCCATCCTGGTCATACACGAATAAATTCAATTATCTAAAAGGCTGATAAACATTTCATTTTATGTCGAAGACGATACTAACGGTAAACGATAACGGTTCAATAAGGGTTGAAGGCGAAATAGAAATACGTGATAAAAGCGGCGCCGTATACGGACTTGCCGGCCGTGAAATCATCAGCCTCTGCCGGTGCGGATTATCACAAAACAAACCTTTCTGCGACGGGAGCCATAAAGGATCATTTGAACACCAGGCCACCGCATTTGACCTGCCACCCAAAAAACCGGTTTCATGATCAGCCATTCAGGCTTCATTCCATTTCCATCATCTTTTCAAACACCTGCTCATATTCCGCAGTTGCCTGCAGCAGTTGTGCGTTAGCGTTATTATACTCAGTTTCCGCCTGTTTAAATTTTTCCTTATCGCTGTAAATGGCAGGATCAGCGAGTGAAGCTTCCAGCCTGTTCTTATTTTGTGTAAGCGCAGCTACTTGTTCTTCCAGTTGCCGGAAACGGTTTTTTATTTTCTGAAGTTCTTTTTTCTGATCCTGGTTAATCGGTTTATTTCCCGGTTTTGGTTCTTCATTTACTTTTTTGGGCGATTCTTTTACTGCTGCCAATGCAGGTTTTTCAATGTCAGCATCCGTTTTTTCCATGCGCCGGGCCTCAGATTCCGCCAAGACCTGGTGCTGGGTGGCCACCGCGCTCGCGATCATCGGCGTGGTCTGGAGCATCGGCTGGTTCGCGATGGGCGGCCTATCTTCCTACATGGAAATGATG
>CALKVC010000048.1 GCA_937996595.1 uncultured Chitinophagaceae bacterium | reverse complement strand
AAAATTTATGGTGTGGTACAGCTGGTAATGGGATAATGGTTTTTAATATTCCTGCTCAAAAATGGGTACGAAATATTAGTCAGCGCGACGGATATTTTCCGGTACTCACCAAGGGAATTGTTGCTGATGAAGATGGTGTGGTATGGTGTGGCACTTCAGAAGGCCTGTTTTCGTTTAATCCCGATAATTTTCGTTTCAAAAATTATACCCTGAATGAAGGCTTGCATTCAGAGAATGATGGCGGTAATCTTTTAGTATTACCAGGTAACCGGTTACTGAGTAATAACATAAACTATCCTTTTTATGAATACACATTCGCAGTCATACATACAAAACCTGCCGATACCACTGTTCAAAAGATTGATATAAGCATTACAAACTTTAAACTGGTTGGAGAAAACTATCTTACCGATACCTTGCTGGATAATATGCAGGAAATAATTTTGCCACCTGAAAAAAATGCTTTTTCCCTCAATTATGCAGGAATAAGCCTAACTAATGGTAACAAACTCTTGTATTCATATATCCTGGAAGGAGCTGAAAAAAAATGGCATGAAGCAGGGAAAGAGCAAAGCCTTTCATATATTAATCTTACACCCGGAAAATATATACTGCGTATTAAATGCAAGAGCCTTGATGAAACCATTGCAGGCAAAGAAAGGATTTTATACGTCCAGGTTTTACCCGCCTGGTACCAAACAATGTGGTTTAAGATTGCAATGATACTTTTAATTGCTTTATTGGCTTATGCCGCTATCCGTTATTACCTCCGTCAGCAATTAAAAAAGCAACAGGCGATTATTGAAAAAGAACGCACCCTCAGGGATGAAAGAAGCCGCATAGCAGCCGATATGCATGACGATGTGGGTGCCGGACTTAGCCGTATCCGTTATATAACGGCTTCTTTAAAAGAAGGAAAGGAGCTAAGTACTGAGGATATGGATAAAATCCTTTCACTTAGTGATGATTCAGTAGAAAAGATGAACGAAATAATCTGGAGCCTCAACCAGGGTAATCAGCAACTGGATGATCTGATTTATCATATACGCAGCCAATGTGCAGAAATGGTGAGTAATGCCGGATTGGCTTTTATTTTTGAATTACCTGAGAATATACCTCAGCAAACAATGGACTGGAAAGAGAGCCGGAATATTTACCTGCTGGTAAAAGAAGCAGTAAATAATGCTGTTAAACATGCAGCTGCAGAAAAAATTACAATAGAATGCATCATTAACGGCCAGCTGGTATTCTCCATTGCTGATGATGGAATTGGCTTTGATGCTGCATTGGCAGGTAAAAACGGCAATGGCCTGATGAACTATAAAAAGCGGATTGGAAAACTGAGTGGCACTTATCAGCTCATTACAGCACCGGGAAAAGGAACTAAAATTATTTTCTCTATTCCACTGGTACCTCTTTCGTAAGAGGTTCTGGCATTTAAACTTTAATATTAGTGAATGGAAAGATTTGTTTACCTGTTTTACTTTTTTTTCCAGGGAATCCTTTTTTTTCAGGTATTATTCCTGCTGGTATTTTATGCCAATACTAAAACAAAGGAAAGTTTATACTTTGGACTTTTTCTCCTTTTTACAGGGATTAATTTTTTCATATCCACACCGGAAATGTTTTATAATTCAACAGGAGCAATCGTATTCAATTCATGGTGGTTTAAACTGTTTAACATCCCGCTTGTAACAATTGGCAATATCTTTTTTACTTTATTCCTGCGTGATTTTTTTGGAACACTGATTAAAAATAAAACCCTTACTCTTATTATACAAACAGCCTTAACCATACAGTATTTTCTTTTTATTCCATTTGTGATCTTATACCTGCTGGGTAGGCCAACAGAGATCATTTTTAACATTGTTAATTTTGTTGGCCTTGCTTCCTGTTTGTGGATGACCATTATAATCATCAGGAAGAAAATGAAATATGCAAACCTGGTTGCCATTGGGTTTGTTTGCTATATCATAGGAAGTTTCCTTACTTCCTACATGCTTATTCAGATGATGAACGGGGTTCATCATTTTTTTGTAGACCAGTATCCGCTGTTTTTTGTAAAAGTTGGCATCCTGGCGGTGATGATCTGTTACCTCATAGCCATTATTAAAAAGTGGTATTTCCAGGAAAAAGAAATCGCTGTGCATAAACTGGAGTCAGCCCTGTTGGTTGAGAAAATGCAAAACCAGATATATAGTGAACGCAGCCGCATTGCTGCAGATATGCATGATGATATGGGCGCCGGACTCAGCCGCATGCGGTACCTGAGTGCAGCTATTCAGCAGAAGATTCAGGATGAAACCATACAAGCGGAGTTAGATAAACTAATCAGTAACAGTGACGAACTGGTAGATAAGATGAATGAGATCATCTGGATGCTGAACAGTACTGACGGAAGCCTTGAAGAAACATTGTATTATATACGGAGCCAGTGCAGTGAAATGCTCGATCATGCAAATATCAATGTTGAATATGACCTCCCTCAGCGTATTCCTTACAAGATCATTGGCAGTGATGATAAGCGGAATTTGTACCTGTTAGTTAAGGAATCCGTTCACAATGCCATCAAGCATTCAGGTGCAGATTTGGTATGTATAAAATGCACTATTGCAGATACAATTGAATTTACTGTTACCGATAACGGACATGGCTTTGATACAGATTTTATTACTAAAACCGGCAATGGTCTGTTGAATTATAAAAAGCGGATTGAAAAACTGAACGGCACGTATCAGCTCATCACGGCACCGGAAAAAGGAACAAAAACCATTTTTACAATACCCTTCAGGAGTATCTCATAACTTTCACAGCTTATTTAGTGCACCATAAACCCTAAGAAATGTTAGGGAGCATTCAATGGATAAATTATATATCTTTAAATTACTATATACAAGCCCATGTAACTTGTTGAACCTTTCCTCTGTAAAGCGCTGCTAATAACATTCAGGTAAATAGAAATTAACTTTTTATGAAAAATATTTGTACCCTGGTCTGCAGTTTCCTGTTTTGTATCACTTCAATATTTGCACAGGCACCCATTAACGATGA
This sequence comes from uncultured Chitinophagaceae bacterium, assembly GCA_937996595.1. Lineage (GTDB taxonomy): Bacteria > Bacteroidota > Bacteroidia > Chitinophagales > Chitinophagaceae > Ferruginibacter. Next base: position 8,855 of record CALKVC010000048.1, on the reverse strand, counting down.
TTGTATCAATGCCATAGACCTTATTTTGGGTATCAATGCTTGTAGTAACCCGGTAAATGGTACAACAGAAAATGCAACACAAAGTATGCAGGCTGCGCCTTCATGCGATTATCTCGCTGGAGGATACGATGATGATGTATGGTACAAATTTACAGCCGCCCAATCGGGACTTGCAAAATTTGAGTTTACCAATATGACAGGAGGTACAAACGCTATTTTAAGTGTTGCTGCATATTCCGGTTCTGATTGCAATAACCTCACAGAAATAAACTGCACCCAGTATGCGGGATACTTTAATATTTTACATGTTACACAAGGAACTACCTACTACCTTAGGTTATATTCTTCTTTAAATGACCCATTGGAGTATAAGTCATTTACATTATGCGCCTACATGATAAATAATGATGAATGTACTACTGCCCAACAATTGTTGCCAGGAAATATTACCACAATCGGGTATAATTCAGTACAGGGCACTACATACGGGGCTACGGAAAGCATAACCACCCCGCTGCCAACCTGCCCGGGAAACAACGATGATGTGTGGTATAAAATTACAGCAGCAGCAACAGGCAATATGCATGTGAGGCTTTACAGCGGGGCCAATCTTTCATACCAGGTATACTCAGGTGATTGTAATGGATTAACTGCATTGGATTGTATCCAGGCGACAGCATTCCAATACAGCTATTATAATGTCAGTGCCGTATCCGGAAACGATTACTATATCAGGATTTTTACAACAGACCCCTCGCCAACATTTTTTGCTGATTTTTCCATTGAAGCATACTCACTAACTCCAGGGCCGGTTAATGATGAATGCAGCAATGCAACAGATTTGATATTAGGCACCAACGTATGCGACAATCAAACCAATGGCTATACCATTGGAGCAACAGAAAGTAATAATGTGCCTGCTCCTTCATGTGATGCAACCGGAACAGATGATGATGTCTGGTATAAATTTACATCGTCTGTTTCAGGTTTAGTGCGTGTAGAACTTAAAAATTACTATTACACTTTAAATAACAATACCGGTATTACAGTACAGGTTTATGAAGGTTCCTGTAACGGGATGGTTGCAGTTAATTGCCACTCATTTTCCGGTTATACGTATTCTTATGCCGAAAGTTTTGGATTGGAAATAAATGCAATTGCATCCACTGAATATTACCTGAGGGTTTTTACTCCCGGAAATTCACCTGTTCAGTTCTGCAATTTTTCTATCTGTGCTTTTACCCTACCTCCACCTCCTTCAAATGATGAATGTACCGGTGCAATACCTTTGCAAGTTGCATCATCAACCCAATGCCAGAACCCGGTTGCCGGAACAACAGTTAGTTCTGCCGGGTCATCAATTGCCGGCTGTTATGGAGTGAATGTGGATGATGATGTTTGGTACAGTTTTGTTGCATCAAGTACGCAACATAGGGTAACAGTTACGCCTGCTGCAACAAATGGCATCCAAGATTATATTGCTTTACAGGTTTTTTCAGGTACTTGCAGCTCCCTTACAGAAATGTATTGTGCCACCAGCACTGGGGCACCAGCTCCGGCACAACAGTTGATGGCTGGCCTTACCATTGGTGAAACTTATTTCATACGGGTTTATAGTCTGTATGATAATTATACTTCACGAGGCGATTTTGAAATTTGTATTACAACTCCCAATGATGAATGTGAAACTGCAGCACTGCTTACAGTAAACCAGGGAAAAGATTGCACAGCTTTTTCTACAGGATCTACACTTGATGCTACACTGTCTTCCCCTAATGCTAATGGTTGTGGGGCAAACTTTGATGATGATGTATGGTATAAATTTGTTGCCACATCTGTTTCTCACTTGTTAACCGTTACACCTGCAACTATTGGTGGTATTGATAATATTGTATTGCAGGTTTTCGGTGGCGATTGCCAGAACCTTAATTCAATGTTGTGTATTGATAACAGCAGCGGATCTTCAACAGAATCAGCTACTGTGGGTAACCTGTTACCAGGAGAAACTTATTATGTAAGGGTTTATAGCTATGATTATTATGCCGGGAGAGGAGATTTTACTATCTGCGTTTCTACATTAAACGATGAATGTGAAACTGCCGAATCACTTGTTGTAAATCCTGGAAAAGTTTGTACGGATGTTACAAACGGATCAACCACCGGGGCATCACAATCTTCCATGTGGTCTTATTGTTCTGGTTCTTATGATGATGACGTGTGGTATAAATTTACAGCAACAACATCCACCCATAAAATTACAGTAACTCCTGCATCTGCAAATGGAATTACTGATGTTGAGTTTGAAACATTTACCGGGGATTGTAATGCGCTTAGTCCTTTCACATGCACAAATAACACTACAGGTTCAGACGCAGAGGAAGGATTTTTAACCGGGCTAGCCGTTGGCAATATGTATTATATTAGGGTATTTAGCCATGATTATAATTCCGGTAATGGCGATTTTTCTATTTGTGTTATGTCTTATTTGAATGCAGCTTGTACAACTCCTGAAACATTAGTTGTAAACCCTGATGCAAATTGTACCATAACATCACCTGGTAGTTCAGTAGTTACAGGTGGTTATTCTACTCCTGGTTGTATTGGTAATCCAGATGATAATGTATGGTATGCATTCTACGCACCAAACAGCAATTATAAAATAACAGTAACCCCCGCCATGGTTAATGGTATTGATAATGCCGTTATCGAGCTTTTTGATGGTTATTGCGGCTATGGCTCACTGTTTTGTGCTGATGTTACTACTGGTTCAAGTCCGGAAGAATTGATCGCTACAGGGCTAACACCCAACCGATGGTATGTCCTGAGGGTATATAGCTACGAGAGCAATACAGGTGCCGGTGATTTCGATATATGTATTTCTACTATTACCACAGCCCCTGTTAATGATGAATGTATAGCAGCCGTTACCTTGCCGGTAAGTCCATCTGTTTTCTGTGTAAATCCTGTTCAGGGAACAACTGTATTTGCTACACAATCTATCCCCGGAGACGGTTGTTATCCGGGTTCATCTCCTGATGATGATGTATGGTATTCTTTTGTTGCACTCGGCACTTCTCACCGGATAACTGTTGAACCGCTTAATTTTACAACCGGTATTACCAATCCTGTTTTTCAGCTTTATACCGGTGATTGTAATAACCTTATGAGTGTAGATTGTAGCAATACACCCCAGGCATATAGCCCGGTAATTAAAACTGTTAACACAATACCGGGTGCCATTTATTACTTGCGTGTTTTCAGTTTAAATGGTGGTACAGGTCAAGGCGATTTTAACATATGTGTCACATCACCTTCACCCCTCAACGATGATTGCTTAGGGGCTATCAATGTTCCTGTAAACAACGACAATAATTGTACATACACAACTACAGGAAATTCAACTGGAGCATCATCTTCAGGCATATACGGGAGTTGTGTTTATGGCCTTGCGGATGACGATGTATGGTTTAAGTTTACAGCTACTGCCCCGGCACATGTAATAGTAGTTACCCCTTCTGCCAGTGGAGGCATAAAAGATGTGGTGATGGAATTATATAATGGGACCTGTGCCGGTTATATGTCGAGCTATAATTGCGCCAACGCTACATCCGGAAACGGAGTAGAAATGCTTGTAGCAGAAGGATTAACAGCAGGGGTGGTTTATTATTTGAGGATATATAGCGCTACTAATTATGCGGGTGACAATGGAGAATTTAGTATCTGTATTAAAAATACACTCCCGAATGATGATTGTAACGAAGCTATTTCAATTCCGGTAAATGATGATGCAACCTGTACAAATGTGTATCATGGTACAAGTGTTGGCGCTTCTCAATCTTCATTAGGTACCTGTTTTGGTGCTAGTGTCCAGGATGCGTGGTATTCTTTTGAGGCATCTTCAACAGCCTACAGTATTTCAGTAACAGCTGAACTAGCGGGAGGTATTGTGTATCCCGGCTGGCAATTATTTTCAGGTGATTGTAATAACCTAGTTTCATTAGGATGCGCAAATGAGGTAACCACTTTTGAAAACCTCTTGATCGGTAATACTTACTACTTACAAATCTACCCTCAGCCAACCAATGGGTCGCAACACGGAGCATTTATAATTTGCGTACAATCAATTAACCCGGCTTTTTCAAATGATGTATGTACCGGGGCAATAAATTTACCTGTTAACAATGATGTGAGTTGTTCTTCTGCAGTAACAGGTACAACAACAGGGGCTGGAATTTCGGCTACCACAGGTTTTAGGGATGTATGGTATTCATTCATAGCAACCGAAACGGCTCATAAAATAAAAGTATCGCCGGTGGCCGATAGTCTCAAAAGTATAGCATTCCAGGTGTATTCCGGAAATTGTAATTCGTTAACAAGTATTGCAAATGTTGATAATTTTAATGATATAGGTTTTTATAGCGCTGATTCCGCAAAAGCAGAAATGCAGTCGCTGGAAAATTTAGTCGTAGGAAATACTTATTATGTGCGGGTGTACAGTACGGGTGTGCTGAGAAACTACCTCTTGGCAAATCCTACCGGAAGTTTCAATATATGTGTATCATTATCTGCCAATGATGTTTGCAGTTTTGCCAGGGAGATACCGGTAAACGCAGATGTTAATTGTATATTTACGACTATCGATTCCACTAATCATTCTACATTTAGTTACGGATCTCAATACTGTAATGCCATAAGTAACCTGGCTAAAGATTCCTGGTTCAAATTCATTGCCCTGGATACATCAGAGATTGTACTTGTAAGCCGCATCTCCGGATTTGCTCCTGTTTACTGGGAGATGTTTTCCGGGTCATGTGAGAACCTCACTTCTATACGTTGCACCGGAGACCGGCAGGTTATGGGTGGGCTTACCATTGGTGAAACTTATTACCTTCGGGTATTTACCCAGTCATCCAATGGCGAAGCGGCCAAATTTTCAATATGTATTTCCGAAACAGCAGTTAACAATGAGTGCTGGGCTGCTATTAATGTTCCGGTGAATGCCAACACAGGCTGCAGCTTGTCTGTTATGGGTAGTACCATAGGCTCTACAGTTAGCCCGCAGTATAGTTGCGGTAATTTTTACACGGTTTATATTGGACCTTTTGCTACTACAATTACTCCTAATTTTACCAACGATGTATGGTATAAGTTTACTGCAACATCTGTTCAGCATCGGGTAACCGTAACAGGTATAACAACAGGGTTAGATATCCTTTTTTCAGTTTACAGCGGTACAGACTGTAGTGCTTTATCTCCCATTGTTTGTGTAGATGATTACAGGTACAATAATACTTCTACCGATGAAGAAGCAGTAGCATTGGATGACTTAATAATTGGGAATACTTATTATATAAGGGTATATCGTTCTTATAACGGAATGGAAGGTGAGTTTAATATCTGTATTGGTAATGTAGATCCGCTAAATGACCTGTGCAGCAATGCCATTTTGGTTCCTGTAAACAATGGTTCAGCCTGTACTATTTCTTCAACAGGCAATAACCAGAATGCTACCAGGTCTTATACAACCGGTGGTTTTCCGGGGTATTATTATTGCGTGGCGAATGGTAATGCAGATATGTGGTATAAGTTTGTAGCCAGCTCAGCCAACCACCTGGTTTCGATAGCGCCTGCAACACTTAATGGTATTGATGATGTTATGTTTATGGTTTATGAAGGAAGCTGTGGGGCGTTAACTTATATGAGTTATGTTGACCAGACTTCCGGTAACAAGTCAGAAGTTACTTTACTCAATAACCTGGTGCCAGGAAATACTTATTATTTGAGGATAGCCAATGGTAATGGACAACGATCGGGCAGGGGGGCTTATACCATTTGTATTACAGCTCCGCTGGAAAACGATGATTGTACCGATGCTGTAACCCTGGCTGTTAATGGCGATAACAGTTGTACATTACAAACTACAGGAACTACTACCGGTGCAACACCAACAAACGGTCAACAGGATGTCTGGTATAAGTTTGTTGCAACGGCTACAGAACACAGGATAACAACTACCAGTACGGAGATCAATACAACCATTACCTTGTTTAAGGGGATTTGTAATACGCTTTCACAGATAAGAGAGGAAATAGATTACAATGCAGCAGGATGGGGAACTGAGTTTCAGGCTTACGATTCACTGGTAATTGGTAATACTTATTACATCCGGGTACGTGCCACGCAGCAAGATTATCCAAATTGCGCTAAGTATGCCAATTTTAACAGTACAGGTTCTTTTACCATTTGTGTATCAGCGCCAGCACAGGCCAATGATCTGATTGACCAGGCAGTAAATGTTCCTGTAAACAATAGTACAAATTGTACTACAGAAGTAAGCGGCAATAATTCGGGTTCCAGTTTTTCTAATAATTACAGCGATTGTTATAATCCAACTAATTATACCTATTTGTATTTTCTTTCAGACATATGGTATAAGTTTACAGCATCCGCAACCAGCCATATTATTACTGTTACACCCGCATTAACAGGAGGAATAAAAAATGTAGCGTTCTCGGTGGTGGAAAGAGTTGTTCCAATAAACAACTACGATGATGGCTTAAGACAGCGGGGATGCATTAAACAAAATGGCCTTAATTATTGGAATCCCGAAAGTCAATCTTTTAACGGACTTGTACCTGGCAGGGAATATTTTATCAGGATTATGTCTTCTATTAATACCACTGAACAAGGAACTTTTACTGTGTGTGTAACAACGCCACAATTACCTGTAGATAACAATAAGATCATCACATTTGCAGGAGGAGGTACAGGGGAAGGTGTAAGCGTTGAAAATAGTAAATTGTATAACCCTACTAATATTGCAACTGATGCCTATGGAAATATATACATAGCTGATAATGCGATTGTGAAAAAAATAAATAAGGATGATGGTGTTATGAGCATTGTTGCAGGCACAGGTATTTCTGGCCTGTCAGGAGATAATGGCCCCGCAACATCTGCAAATATTGCCTCCAGCAATACAATTGCGGTAGATAATCAAGGGAATATTTATTTAGGTGATTATGATAATACGGCTGGTAGAATAAGAAAGATAAACAGCAATGGTATTATCAGTACAATAATTACATTGCCGCAAGGCGCTTATTGGGATCCGCATTTGTGCCCATTTTCTGGCATTTGTGGTGGCAGCAGAGCAAATTATCGTAAAATAACCGGTATGACAACAGATAAAGACAACAATCTTTATTTCATGGCAAACAGGGATGAAGTGCATTGTAATTATGATGGATGTGAAACGTGGAAATGGTATAATTTATATAAAATTACACCTGCCGGTGTATTGACAGAATTAATAAACAGCGGACAGTTTGGCTATGGTTTGACAATAGATGCTGCAGGTAACCTTTATTATATAGTAAGCAGTCAACCTGTATATGTGGGCTTAAGGAAAAGGCTCATCAAAAAAATGCCTGCGGGTTCAATAGGGACGGAGATTACAATCGCTGGTATAAATTCGTTTGGATACACTGGGGATGGCGGCCAGGCGGCCAATGCTTTATTAAAGCCACAGGACATAAAGGCCGATGCAGCAGGTAACTTGTATATAGCTGATGGTAGTGATAACTGGAACGGTAATCCATATGGCAATTATAGTATACGAAAAATAAATACAGATGGTATTATCACTACCATTGCAGGTACAGGTGTTAACAGTTATTCAGGCGATAACGGCCCGGCAACCCAGGCAGCAATGCACTCGCCAATTTCTATAGCATTGGATTCTGCCGGCAATATTTATATAGCAGATGTTAATGAGAACGAATCTCCTTTAACTGCAACCAACCGTATCCGTAAGATACTGGTAAACTGTAATGGCGGCATAGCTATGAGCAGTATGGGAAACACTTCTTATTTAACAGGCACAAAAACCATATTTAAGGACTGTGATACCATTGCAAAGCTAATGCCTGTATCACCGTTGCCATTCAATAAAGATATCACTGCAAAAGTCTGGATAGAGCCAACAGTACCAATATTTGAAGGCAAACCTTATGTTGCCAGGCACTATGAGATTTCTCCGCTTACAGACCCATTAGCTTCAACGGTGAGGGTTACACTTTATTTTACCCAGCAGGAATTCACAGATTATAATACAGCAATAGGTACAGGATATTTATTGCCCCTTAATGGGGTTGATGTTGCAAATAATAAATCCAATTTGCGCATTCTGCAACTGAGCGGTGTAACAAGTGACGGCACGGGCTTGCAAGGTTCATATTCATCACAATCTTCAATGATTGATCCGGATGATAACGATATAATATGGAATGATGAACATAGCCGTTGGGAAATATCTTTTCAATCATCCGGCTCAAATGGGTTTTTTATTCAAACGCCACCGGCAACAATCACTTTAACCCTAAAATTATTCCTGGAAGGATTCTATTCAGATATCAACAGCATGCGGGCGAATATTTATGACCTTGGCATTAGTACTGATCCAACAGAAACAGATACGGTAACGGTTAACCTATGGAGTGCTGCCAGCCTGTCTAATCCTGAACCGGATCACAGCATACAGGCAGTGATCCATACCGATGGTACTGCCAGCATGCAGTTCCCGGCCGGTGTTGCCGGCAATGAATACTATATAGCCGTCAAACACCGCAACCACCTTGAAACCTGGAGTAAACTACCGGTAATGTTTACCAGCACAACTGCATATGATTTCAGTAATGCACTGACACAAGCTTATGATGATGGCGTTAATCCGCCGATGGCATCCGTTGCCGGTGGTAAGTTTGCATTCTATGGCGGTGATGTGAACCAGGACGGCAGTATAGATGCATCCGACCAGGGTGATGTGGATAATGACGTGTCACTGTTCGCATTCG
>CALKVC010000047.1 GCA_937996595.1 uncultured Chitinophagaceae bacterium | reverse complement strand
TTCCAGTTGGTGATTGTGGCACCGCTTCCTGTACTGGTGCTGGTAAATACCGTTGCCGTATTGAGGCAATTTTCGGCATTCACCGTAAATGAACCCCTGGGTTGTGCATATATGTTGCTGATGCTGATGGTTGTGTCTTTCACACATCCGTCTGAACTCGTTACCACCAGGTTAACACTATATGTTCCTGCAGTTGAATATAAATGTGAGGGGTTTACGGCGGTTGAGGTATTTAAAGCGCCGCTTCCCGGGTCGCCGAAATTCCACTGGTAGCTGAGTGTGCTGGCATTGGCCACGGTGGATGTATTGGTGAAGCTTACCGGCTGATAAGGCAGGCAGGCCTGTACATGTGTGAAGCCTGCAAAAGGCAATGGATTGATGGTAATCGTTTTGGTAAACACATTACTCACACATCCTTCACTGTTAGTAACGGTAAGGGTTACATTATAAATTCCCGCGGATGAAAAGGTATGCACAGGATTTTGTAATGCCGAAGTATTGGAAGCACCGCTTGCCGGGTCATTAAAGTTCCATGCCCAGGTGCTGACGGTTCCCACATTCGCTACGGAAGCATCGGTAAAGGTTATGGTACGCGTGGCGCAATACGGGGCGTTGCTGTTAAAATTTGCAGTGGGTAACGGGTGTATCGTAACCTGTTTCACCATTGTATCGCTTAAACACCCGGCACTGGTACCAACCCAATGCCTGATGGTTTTAATACCCGTTGTTGCATAGGTATGTGTTGGATTTGCGCCCGTTCCGGTGCTGGCATCCCCAAAATCCCAGAACCAGTCTGTTATGGTATTACCGCTTCCGTTGCTGGTGCTGGTAAATGAGGTGGTGGTATTAAGGCAGTTCTCCGGCGCCACATTAAAGCCTGCGAGTGCCCTGGCAATAACGGTATTTAAAATACGGGTTGTATCCTTTACGCAACCGGCTGCAGATGTTACGGTAAGGTTAACATTGAATGGCCCTGTACCGGAATACAAATGCGCAGGGTTCATTAATGCAGAAGTATTATTGGGTGCACTTGGCGGATCACCGAAATTCCACAGGTATGATAAACCAGCCTGTGTTCCGTCGGCAATGGTTGTATTGTTGATAAACTTTGCTGAATCATACGGCAGGCAAACATTGCCCGGCAGCGTGAAATTTGCAAATGGCAGCGGGTTCACATACAGCAGTTTTGTTTTGGTAATGCTTTGGCAACCGCTGTTCGTTTCCACTTTCAGCGTAACCGTCTTATTCCCCCACGTGGCAAAAGTATGCGTGTGATTGTTACCGTTAGGTAATGTATCCAAAACACCATCCCCATAATCCCAATACCACTTAACCAGGGTTCCGGGCGGGGCGGCCGATGAAAGGTTTGTGAATGTAATGGGCGCCTGTTCGCATACCGGCGTTGAATTTGAAAAGTCTGAAACCGGCACATTCGTAACCGTTACCTGGTAAACCGCCGTATCGCTGAAACAACCCACATTGCTGATCATGGCAAACTTAACCGTATAGGTTCCGGCAACGGCGTATTTATGTTTAGGGTACCTCACCGAATCAGTGAAACCGTCCCCGAAATTCCAATACCATTTGTAAGAGTAGGTTCCGGGAGCATAATTGGTTGTATCCCTGAACCTGACTGTATCGGTAACACAACCATTGTTCTGCCAGTAAAAATCGGCAACCGGCGGATCATATACATTGAGGTCGAAATCCCTTTCAAAACTGTTTCCGCAACCTTCTGATGTAGTTGTTCCGGCAGTGATCGTAATGGGATATGTTCCTGCCGGCGTATACATGGAAGTATTGGGAAGCTTATACCGCCAAACCTGTTTGGTACCTATAAAATACGTACCGTCCAGGATTGTTAATGGATTTGTAATGGTTACATTGGCAAGCGGTGCAGACAAAGGGTAGCCGTGAAAATCCCAGAATAATGAACTTGGCTGGAAAGGAAATGTAACACTGAAATAAAACGGCGTTCCGGTACAAGCAACCGGGTCTAATGAAATGCTGTACGGATTGATAGGTGTAAGGAAATTATACAGGTCCCGGATATTGGTACCGGCATTATATCCATAGCTTTCTGCATTGCCGAATCCATACGCAATGGCATTAAATCCGGAATCAGACTGTATGGTATGTACACCTTCAGCTACACCCTGTATAAGGTAAGAATAAGCAGGATCCTGGGGGTGTACGGCGAACAATGCAGGATTAACGGGCACTCCATCTAATGTAAACGAACTGATGGCTGTTCCGGTATTAGGTATTACCACATTAAAATAATGCTGGTTGATATTAAAATTACCGGTTGCGTTCCAGGTTACTCTAGAAATATTTTGTTCAACCGGACTCAGGTAAATCACTTCAGGGTCGCCGGGATTGCCATTGTTGCACTCATTTTGAGATGTGATGTATTGAGCCACCAATATAGGCAGGTCAGATTCAATTCTTTGTAATGCCGCTGTTGCCGGAATTTCATAATAAAAATTGTTAACCAGCGGGGAAGCGATCGGTAACCCGTTTACCGTTACTACTGTTGCAGGGTCTGCTACGCATATACGGTATATATTATTGGTCATGTTACCTCCGGTACGGCAAGTCAAATATTTTTTACCCCAGGCATTTTTAGGGAAATTCTGTACCATGTAGTTATCGGATGAGGATTGAAATCCATCACAGGCAATGCCAATCCTTCCGCTCCCGGAGTAAACGGCAATCCTTTTGCAACCGCCGCTCCCACTGCTAACACTTTTTATTTTGGATCCCGTAAGGTCAACGCCCCTGAAGGTAACATTTGGAGGCGTACCTGTTGTTGTGGTCAGTTGACCCATCACATTATATACCTGTCCCTGTGTCATAGTGATGGTAAAGGGTATATTGGCCGCATGGT
>CALKVC010000046.1 GCA_937996595.1 uncultured Chitinophagaceae bacterium | reverse complement strand
TATGCTGCTAACTGTGGCGGTACTTTCAGCAACATAGCCGGAGAAACTTCAGCAACACTTAACCTGGCTAACGTAACACTGGCCAATGCAGGTGCATACCAGGTTATTGTTACCGGAACATGTAACTCAGATACTTCTTCCTGCGTTACGCTCACTGTTAACAGCCCAATAACCATTTCTACCCAGCCAGCCAATGTTGAAATCTGTCTGCCGCTTAACAGCGCTTCATTCAGTGTTGCAGCAGCCGGTACAGGGCTCAGCTATCAATGGCAGGTAAGTACCAATGGCGGTACAAACTGGAGCAACATTACCGGTGAAACAGGTTCTACCCTTAACCTTACAGGTATCACTGCCGCTTTCAATGGCAACCAGTACAGGGTTGTATTAAACGGAACCTGTACGGCTAACCTGAATTCATCTGCCGCTACGCTAACGGTAAACAGCCCGGTTGATATCACCACACATCCTGCTGATGTATCTTCCTGCGAAGGTTCATCTGTAAGCTTTACTGTGGTTGCTACCGGATCTACCATTACCTACCAATGGCAGGTAAGCGTTAACGGTGGTGCTTTTGTAGACCTTACCAACAACGCACCTTTCTCCGGAGTTACTACCAGCACATTAACCATTAACCCGGTAACGGTATCATTAAATGGTTATGCGTTCAGGGTGATCGTTTCCGGAATCCCTTGCGGATCTGTAACGTCAAATACAGCTATGCTTGAAGCCAACGCTTTACCGGTAGTTGTATTAACGGCAGCTTCTTACAGCAATATCACTCCGTATATCAGGACAACGCTGTACACCACCGTTAGCCCTGCAGGTAATTATTCTTACCAATGGTTCAGGGATGGCGTTTTGGTACCATCATTAACAGCAGATAAGTTCGCTGTAACGGTTGATGACCTCGGTACCTATGATGTAATCGTTACTGATAACCTTACGGGCTGTTCAAGCAACAGGTCGAACAGGGCTACTGTTGATTATGTTGAATCAAACGAACTGTTCATCTATCCTAACCCAAGCTCAGGTAGCTTCCAGGTAAGGTATTTCAGTTCAGAATCAAATACAGCGCGTACGCTGAACATCTACGACAGTAAAGGTGCGAGGGTGTTCCAGAAAGCGTATACCATCACATCACCTTATACAAGGATGGATGTAAACATGGATAATGCAGCTTCTGATGTATACCTGGTTGAACTGAGGGATGCAGGCGGAAAACGCATCGCAACAGGCAAGGTTGTTATCAGGTAATTATAACAATAGCATTCTTCATAAAAACTCCCGTCGTATGGACGGGAGTTTTTTTATGGCATGTATCATAGTTATATATCTCTCATAGCTGCACATTTCTTTTAATGCAAACACTTTATACATCATGTATACAATTGCATACACAAGTTGAAATTGCAGCTTTACTGGCCGGTTATCTGCACATAACCTTCATGATCCTGCTTAATTGTTGGCTGCAAGGCTAGTTTCATGATTTCATGAATTGTCAATCCCGTTAAAATTAATTTCTGCATTTTTGCAGAAACGAAAGCGAAGTCAACATGTTTCAACTTAAAGAAATTAAAGCAGCTCATTCAAAAGTTAAAAGTGGAGCTGATTTTCCAACGTATGTACTGGATCTTTTAAAATTAGGGGTGAAGAAATATGATACTTATGTTAACGACGGTCACACAACGTATTTCGGCGAAGAAAATTATATGATCCAATCCGAAGCCAGGTATGCTAAACTACATGTTGCCAACATTAGCGATAAAGAAAGATTTAAACATTATTTAAAAAGCCACCAGCGAGGACAAACTGATTATGCTACATTTTGCAATCATTCAGCAGAAACCGGCGTTGAAAAGTGGACGGTTGACATGAATCATATGACCTGCACATATTACGATAAAGCGAATAATAAAATGCTGGAAGAAGCAATCCCAACTCCATAACTAATCAACCTTTTTCTCTGAAAGGCTGCCTCGCAACCAACAGCTCTATAATAGCGACCTATCCCTAACATGTCTCCATAAAAAAAGCCCCTGCTTTAACAGGAGCCATTTTTTATGCTATTTAATTATTATTAAAAGTCTGCCGATACTGTAATGGTTGGCTCTTTAGCCACTTTACCTGCTGCGATAGCTTTTCCGGTTACTTTATAATCTTCCAATTTTATAGAAAAAGTAGCATTGGCATTTATCTTTTTACCTTCCACGGTTATTACTGCTTTGGTTTTTACCGGGTTTGTTACACCATGAATGGTAAGGTTCCCTTCAACATCAGCATTATAAGAACCATCCTTTGCAAAATTTACATCGGCCAGGTTTACAATACTTCCCTTGAAGTTTGCGGTAGCAAACTGGTCAGAATCCATCCAGCCGCTGCTGTTAAAATGTTCCTGTATCATCGGGTTGGTGAAATTAAAGTTCTTGATTACCACTTCAAATGCCACCGAACCGGTTTTGGTATCCAATGCAGCCACAGCCGTTTTGTTCTCCGCTTTTGGCAATGCATCAATACTGGTTGTTGCATCAAAATTTACCGTTGCCGAAGTGGTTGTTTTCTTTTGTGCAAATAATGCACCGGTTGATAAAGCAAGGACCAGGAAAAGACTTGTTTTTTTCATTGTTGATTTATTTTGTTAATGGATGAATTGCACATTTGTTTATTTGTTGATAGCACACCTTTTAAAGCTGATGAGCCATGTTTCCAGTATCTCGCTGTATGTACCGCCACTGCATGATCCTTTAATTGAAACCCGGTCTCCTTCTTTCAGCTTTTTGGCATCAGCCAAGTGCTGTTGCTGAAAGGCAAAAATAATATAAGAACCTTTTGCAGTATCAATCATTTTAATGTTGGTTGTGGTATCCGCTGATTCCACGGCCGAAACGATTCCGTTTACGGCTACTATCTTTTCGGTATACAGTTGGTTTGCCCGCTTGCTGTCTGTTTCAAATTCCCTGATAAAATCATTTGCTTCCACAGTAAAAGAAACCTTCCTGTCAGCCGTATCAGAAAATTCCTGATTGAAGATATACCATACTACAGCTGCCCCTGACAATATCAGGATACTAACTATAGCCAGTATCCATTTTCCCTTCTTGCTCATATTTCTTATTTTTTTAACCCCTGTTTACCGCAAATATACGATGTTTAAACATCGAAATAACATTCTGTAAATTATTAATGTTAAAATATTGCTATAAACATACCATTCATGATACAGCAAAATGTTACCGTTTATACCAAAATATTTATACAAACGCCCATCTCCGTTATTCTCCACCTTCCGATACAAAGGAAACAACACAGCACTAACAAACCGATTACAGAAAAGTTTACCCTAAGTTTACTGAATTGATATAAGTTTGTCCACAATAAATTACAGGAAATTCCCTTTTTAAGCAGGTAATGAAAACCGTATTCATTTTTTTGTTCATTTCGTTTTGCTGCATTCATACCTGCACAGCACAGGAAAATATAAAACGAAAGCCTGCCATTGGCCTTACGTTAAGTGGCGGAGGTGCAAAAGGCCTCGCTCATATTGGCATACTAAAAGCCATTGACAGTGCCGGCCTGAAGGTTGATTATATAACCGGCACCAGCATGGGCGCCATATTGGGTGCATTATATGCATCGGGATATAGCGGAAAACAAATTGAACAACTTTGCAAAGGCCTTGAATGGGACCTGCTATTTTCAAACCAGGTTCCATTGAAATCTTTGTCAATGGAAGAAAAAAACCAATATGCAAGGTTTGCTCTTGAGCTTCCCTATATCAATAATAAGATAAAACTACCCGCGGGTGTCATTGAAGGGCAGGAACTGAATATTAAATTCCTCGAATTGTTTTTTCATGTTTTTGACAGGAAGCAATTCAGGGACCTGCCAATACCATTTCAATGCATGGCTACCGACCTGGAAACGGGCAACCTGGTAGTTTTAGACAGCGGTAACCTGGTAAAAGCTCTGCGGGCAAGTATGGCCATCCCTTCCGTTTTTACGGCCGTAAGCATCAATGATAAAAAACTGGTAGACGGCGGCCTGGTAAGAAACTTCCCGGTAAAAAATGTACGGGAGATGGGAGCCGATATTACCATTGGAAGCAATGTAAGCGGCGGTTTGTCTACCAAAGAAGAAATCAGTAACGCCGTAGATGTAATCCTGCAAATGGCATTTTTCAAGGAAGCAAGTGATTTCAGGGAAGAAATACCACTCACAGACATATATATTCATATGCCTTTGACTAAGTATAACATGAGCAGTTTTAACAGCAGCAAAGAGATTATGCAAACAGGCATTGACACCGGGAAAAATTACTATGCTGTTTTTAAAAAACTGGCTGATTCCATCGGGGAAAGAATTGATGCCCCACCGCCCGTTCAACGCAGCAAATCTGTTTACATTAAACACTATAATGTATTGGGTTTGCAAAAAACAAGTTCGGGTTTCTTCTTTCACCTGATGAACTTTTATGATAACCGCAGGTACACGGCTGCAGAAATAAGCAAATCAATCATTCGTGCTTATGGCTCAAGATATTACAGCAGTATCACGTACAATCTTGTTCCGGTTAGCGGAGATACCGTTAATATTGAATTCAATGTAACAGAAAACCCGGGAACATACCTGAAGGCTGCGGTTTATTATTCAATATTCAGGGGAATCAATGTGAACCTGAATGTAACAAGCCGTGATTTCATCATTCCCAATTCAAGAAGCATGCTTTCCGTGGCCCTGGGAGAATCAATTCAACTGGAAACAGAACATTTTCAATACCTGGGCCGTACAAAAAGTATAGCCGTAATACCGGGTTTCACCATCGACAGGCTGAATATTAACACGTACACCGATTTTAAAAAAGAAGGCGCCTATAAACAGGTCAATTACAGGTCATACCTGAATATCCAAAACAGTGGAAATAATAAATTATCTGCGGGTGTGGGAACAGCCTGGGAATACCTGAATGTAAAACCGTCTGTAAAATCGTTTTACGAACAAAAAGGATGGCTGTCATATTTAAAATCCTATGCCTATTTGAATTATAATACGTTACGGCAAACATTTTTTCCAACCAGGGGCATCAGGCTACATACTGAATTCGCTTTTATATACAACCAGCATGCAAACATCAGGGCTTATGAAAACGGGCAGCCTGTGGCTTCAAACTTAAGCCTGGACAATTTCAGCAGGTTTGTACTGGATGGCGCTATTTACGTACCCCTGCACAAACGATTCACGTTCTTTTCTGAATTACAGGCCGGCATTAATTTTACAAACGTGCCAAACAACCTGAATAATTTTTTCATCGGTGGTATCAACGGCCATTTCAGGAACCAGATCCGTTTCGCTGGGTTACAGGAAGCCACTGTAAATGCCGCCACTGTATCGTCTTTACAATTAGCCTTACGGTACACGCTTTTCAATAATATTTATATCACCGGCCGGGTAAACGGGCTGGTTAAAGATTTTGCCACCGAAAAGAATGCCACATCCAATAAGTCTTTTTTAAGCGGCTATTCGCTTACGTTTGCCTATAAAAGCCCTATCGGGCCTTTGGAATTAAGTGCCATGTATGCCGACCAGGGAAAATACCTTCAATCCTATGTTACTTTCGGGATTCCCTTTTGATGTATCCCTTGTTCATGTATTCCGGTAAACCACATTACTTTTACTTTTTTGTACCTTTGCAGAATAATGAATGGCAAGTTGATCAGTAACCGTTTATCCCACTGGAAACCGAAACTCACGGCGGTGCTGCTGTTCATATTTTTCCAATTACTGGCAACCCCGTCGTTTTCTGCAGACGGACATTCGCACCCTCCAACATCCACCCGCGAAGAAGCCATTGCATATATTGATACGCTGCACTTTCCTGAGCCAAGCGACTACTGGCCAAATATTAAGCCGGAAGGATTCATGAATAATATAAAGCTGAATGTGAATGACCGGTTTAGCATGTACCCCGGAATTGGAACTTATTTTTGCGGATATGGTGCGTTTTCATACCTCCTGCTTCAGGATGACCCGCTTGGTTATGTGAAATTCATGACAGAACTGTACCGGAACGGAAAAGCAAGATTGGGCACACAACTGATTGTACCATCAACCATCATAAGGAAAACAGCCGGAACCCTTAAATATAAAGGCTTGCTGGATATAAGGCCGGCTGAACAAATGTTGTATTTGTCATTGGCAGATCATTTTAAAGGGTATTTGAATATTTTCAACCGCAGGTATGATGCGGGAGATGAAAACAGGTTTTGGGCATCTGTAAATTATGCCAAATTTAACAGGATGCTGAGAAAAACCCTGCATTATAAAGTGCAGGCAAGAGGCAGCGACCTTAAACAACCTGCTGTTGGCAATGTATATGATTATATAAGCGCTGAAATGAAAAAAGGTATAGTGGCGCTGTACCTGAACAACAGGATTCTTCACAAAAAAAAGCATGAACGTATCAAACTGGGCTTACCAACTCATTATGTGATACTGGAAAATATCAGCAGGACGGAAGACCATATCACCCTGGTATTTTGGGACTATGGCGGAAAAACATTGTTACAGGTTAAACCTGCCTTCCTGCACAAGATCATATTCGGCATAACGGTGTGTATAAAAAATGATAATATTGAATAATAAAATCTTACATATCATCATATTCGCTACAGGCATCGCTTTTAATGCATGCTCACCAAGAATTATTTCTGAAAAATACTATTTCCAGCATAAAGATGTGATTGACCAGATTGAAGAAAGCTATAGAACATTATACAAGCACAAACCATTTACTGTTGCATTTTCCGACAAATACTTTCAGCTCATCACCCTGGAGATAAAAACAGATTCTCTTACGTATGTCTATTCTTTTGGCCTTGAAGAAAAAAGGATTCGCGACAGCATGTATAAATATGGCCTGAAAGTGCCCGAAACACTGGAACTGATCAGGAAAATGAGATCAATACGTTGTACCTGGGTGAATAATTTTGTACATTATGAAGAAGGTAACCAAAAATCGCTGACCTTTATTTCCATAAAACCAACATCATTGAATTCCTTTTTTTCAAGTAAGAAATACTATATACTCACTTATTTCTCGCAGCCCCAGTATTACGACAAGGAAGGCCGGCTGCTTGACGACCGGAAACAAAGGCAATTACAAAAACTGAACGGTGAAGTGTTTAAGCGGATCAATGACAGCGTATGCTATACTATTTCATCCAATTACAGGTAACGTTCATGTATAACAATGATATTTAAACAAACACGATTGAAAATGAAAATCACTACGCTCCTTGCCGTTTTTTTCTTACTGGCTTTACAACATCTTGTGGCGCAGGACAGTTCTGTAACCAGGTATCCGGTTGTTGTTTCATTTCACAGTATTTGCTGCGGCGTTCCTTCAGATTCAACCATTGTAAGTTATATCCGGGCTTTTAAAAAGAAAAACAAGCTGAAAAGCATTACGGCCACCCATATTGGCCCTATGGGCAAAGAAGGTGAATATTACCTGGCCTTTTCATTAAAAGAACTGAGCAAAAAACAAGTGAAGTCATTTATCTCCGGTTTGAAAAAAGTAAAAAAATTACCTGAAGAGACAGGTGAAATCAGTTTCCTGGAAAATTATAATATTCATGATAAACCCAAACCCCGCAGGGCTTCCGAAAAAACAGTAATATACTAACTATAACTGCTGTTACTTAATAATGGGCCACAGCAGATGCCGGATTAAATCTTTTTTCAACATTCGAGCCACATTTCCAGCAGTTCTTTTTTATTGAACCAGAATGAATCAAGCCTGATAATCCTGTCTTTTAAAAATGTAATCATCCGGGGCCAGTCCCCTTTCTTAAAAATACTTACGCCTGGCAGGTTTATATATATACGGCAAACCATTCTGCCTTCCTGGTATGCATCCCGGTCCCAAATCCATTCTTCCATCAATGTCATTTCTAATTCTGGTTTCATTATAAACAACTTATTGTATAATGCAAACTGCCGTTCACGTTCTTTATGTGTCAATACAATCGCAATATTTGCTTCCATATCCGTTGCATCCATTTTTATATAGACATCGCGTAAACCGGTTTTGTAATTTACCCAGTTGATCCTGGTTCCACCGGCCCCGGGTATGGGGGACAGATATTGGCCGAAGGTAGTCCAGAATGCCTGTCTGATACCAGATGCTTCCTGTTTTGTATACATATATTACTTGTCAGTTTGTAGCGATAAAATCAGGTTTCCTGATAAAATTACTGTTATACCTGAATCTGACTTTTGTTACGAGTTCCACTTTCCAGTTATTCATGCCATCAATGGTTCTTGGAAAGTAAAACCCTTTTAATTCAATTGTACCAAAAACCAGGTTTTCATTCCGTACCCTGATTCCGCCACCGAAAGCAGAAAAACCGTCAGATTTGCCCAATGGCTGGTTTACCGGTTTCAGTATACAAAAATCACCAAAAAGGAAAGGGGCGCATCTAAATCCCAATACTTTATTCAGGTTATAAAAATCAGATTCCAGTTTAACAGTGGCCCTTTCATCTGCTTCAATCGTGCCACCCCGGAAGTATGGTAAACCAAAATCACTTTTCAGGAAAAGGGGTGTGTTGATGGTATAATTCAATTGTCTTGTAAAAGAGAATGAAATAAAATTCCTGTTTCTCCACCTGCTGGCCAGTTTCCTGAGCCGGGTAAAATGGTCAACGCTCATGAGCAGGTCAACATCTTCCAGTTTACCATCTTTATGCCAGCCACCTGCTTTTAATTTGTAATAACTGAAGAACCCGCGTTGTGAAAACCGGCTCCCTTCAAACTCAAGCCCGAAATAAGGCCTTCGCCTGTTCTCCTTGTTCGTCCAGCCTGTAATGATACTCGCACTCATTCCTACAGGTATATTTTCATAACGCCCGAAGGCGTACAGGTAATTTGTTCTGTAAATATTCTGACGGTACAGGCTATACGAAAATAAAGCGCCATTTATATCGGCATAATCGAACCTGAACGTACCATTAAATTTAGCGGGAACCACATCAAATTTCCGGTAGAAAGTACGGATAGCGATAAAATGCCGCAAGTGCTTATATGAATCGCGGCCCTCTTTGTTTTTGCCTCCAATATTATACCCGGCCCAGATATCCACATTACTGTATTTATACCTGTAATCTGACTGGTAAAGTGAATCGCTTATATAAGCATTAAAAGTCTTATTAGCTGAAACTTCCAGGTATGCGGTCCAGTTGGTATACCTGTTAACCAGCGGCTTTTCCAGAGTTACATATGTCTTATTTTCTTCAAAACGGCCGCTGTTAAAAGCACTTTGAAATGTATTTATACCTGTTGAAACATTTAAAAATGAACCCCCTATATTTCTTAATATCAATTCTGCCCCAAAACCTGTTTTCGGATTCCTGTCGAGGTCATATATGCCACTTACAGAAATTTCTGAACCACTGCCGGCCAGGTTCTCTTCCCTCAGTTCGGCGCGAACCCTGCTGGTATTGGCATTCATGCTTCCTCCGATAGAGAACACATCACGGGTAAGCACCAGCACATCCACAGAATCTGCTGTACCCGGATCGGGGGTTACAATGATAATTGCATCCTGCAGGAAAGGCTGGTTCCTCAAATAACTTTCATTATCAGAAATGAGTAATGGCCTTAGTTTATCCCCTTTTTTGAAAAACAAGTGATTATTTATTACTGAATTCCTGGTATTCCTATGTATCCTGTTAGCTATCCTGATAAAGAGGTTGTCTTTAATAAGAGCCGTATCATCCAGGTTCTGGTTAAAGCCAAGGTTAAGTATCTCTACAGACCGTATGATTCTTCCTGTTAAATTTTCGTACTGGCCGGAAATCTTTACGGCAGCTTCGGATTCTGGATCGCTTGAAATACTCTTTCCCAGCCTGCCCAGTAATCCTTTTTTCTTCGCTAAAAAAAAAGTATCTGTTGTTTCAGGTAATTGTGCCAGTAAATCCGGGCATAATACTATGAACAGTAAAACAGCAAAAAAATACTTTACGATGTTCATCCACATAAATCGGGCGCTAAAATTACAGGTTATTAAAAGGGTAACGAAAGCAATTTAACCAATCAAACCCGTATTAAAAACAGGCATAAATAAAGTGCGTACAGAAAATGAAGCTGGCTATTATATTATCAGGATTCAATGTAACGGTAAAATACAGTGATAAACGGCAACACACTTGTATTAAAAAGTATGTGGCTCATGTAAAACCTAACAAATTGTTACAATGCATATAACATTAACACTCTTTAACAGATTTTACCAAGCGCTGCACGTTACATAAAGTAGCTTTGCGGCGCAAAATTAAATTTTTGATAAACTGAACAAAATGCAGGATAACCTTCCATGAGCAAAAAATCATGATTTCAGTTTGTAACAAAACAACAATATAAACGTATAAAATAAAAAAAAATGAACATGCACAAAGAAGAAACAGGGCTTTATTCCTGCGAAAAAGAAAAAAATGACAACAACAAAATTGAATTACAAAACGATGTTACAGAAAGGGAACCTATACACTTTGTATTTGGAGCCATTGATATGTGGAAAATGAATAAAAAACATAAGACACTTGGCAGTTCTATCAGGTGGCAGCCTTTGTAAGAAGAACAGGGTAAATCTTACCTGTAAAGCATATCATCTTTCCGGGTACGGGCTTAATGCTTTACATCTCCACGTAAACAGTAAGGATCGGTAAAATGCTTATCATTGCCAAAAGGCTTTAAAAACGCCGGATTGTTACTCACTTTCACTGCCCATTGCTGTTTTCTTCATATCCTTTGCCAGGTCGTGCCCCAGGTATTTTTCAATAGCATGGTGTACCAGGTAAATAACGGGTGTAAGAATTATGGCGACTGCAAATTTGTAAATATAATTTCCGGTACCGGTTACTAATACCTGTTGCAGGCTCCAGGCGTCGCCCTGACCGGTTTGTATGCGCTTGCCTATGTAAAAGGCGATGAACAGTACAACAAAACTGTCTACCAGTTGCGAAACAAGCGTTGAACCCGTAGCCCGCAGCCAAATATATTTTTCTCCTGTCGTTTTTTTAATCTTGTGAAAAACGAATACGTCAAGCAATTGCCCGATGAGGAATGCAATGACCGATCCGATTATGATCCATAACCCTTGTCCGAAAATACCCCTGAAAGCTGCATCCGGATTATCAATTCCGTTTCCGATGGTAAAATATTCTGACGGCGCCAGACCGATGGCCGAGTTAAAAATAAAAAAAGAATAACTGATCAAACCGATGGCCAGGTATGACAAAAACTTTACCCCTTTTGGCCCATAATATTCATTTATGATATCTGTCATGATGAATACAACCGGCCATAAAAGAACACCGGCAGTAAGGTGAAAACTGAAGGCCGATCCGAAAATCCTGATATTCGCCCTGGGAATACCCAGGCTATCTTCCATTGAAAAAATCTTTACCCCTATTATTTCTGCAATGAGTGCATTGGCAATGAAGAAACCACCCAGGATGATAAACAACCGGGTGCTTTTGCTTTTGAGGATATTATGAATCATGTTATTAGATTAAGACAAGAAAAAATAATATACCTGTAATGGGAAAATACACAAATTAATAATGGCAACCCAACCCGGAACAGCCTGTTTTTTCCTGGTAAGAAAACCGTAAAAAGCAATCATCAGGAAAATGAAATTGAACAGTATGGCCCCGTAGCCTAAAATAACCAATGTGGCTTCCAGGGGCTGAAAACCAATAAGCCCGTCAAAATTGCCCTGTTTTCGCCTGTTTTGCTCCATCCACCATATGAGTACTGCCAGGATGAAGCAAATATTGCAAATAAAAACGAAACGGGAGTAAAAGCGCATGGATGATTGAGGTTTTTGATGGATGGTGTATGATTTATGATGTGAGATTTATGATTTATGATGTATAGTGAGAGGTATGATTGTTTACCGGTTTTTTCCAACGAGCATGGGTACAAAAGAAAAATTTTCGAATGTTTCTTCTGATGTGCTGCCATCTTCATTCCTGGTGATGCGGAGCATTTGCTGATGTTCCCCTGCATCAACCGGCACTACCATGATACCACCGGGTTTTAACTGGTTCACCAGTTTAGGGGGAACGAATGGTGCGGCGGCTGTTATGATTACCTTATCAAAGGGAGCAAATGTTGGAAGCCCCTCAAATCCATCTCCATAAAAAAACTTTATGCCGGGATATTTTGATTTCAGCACAAAATGTTTTGTCTTATCAAACAATGCCTTTTGCCTTTCAATGGTAAATACTTTTGCACCCATTTCAGCCAGCACTGTTGCCTGGTATATACTGCCGGTTCCTATTTCCAGTATCTTCTCCTGTGGTTTCACCTGCAATAACTGGGTTTGATATGCTACGGTATAAGGCTGAGAAATTGTTTGCCCTTCTGCTATTGGGAAAGCCCTGTCTTCATATGCAATATTATCCAGGGCGGTATCCAGGAAAAAATGCCTGGGTATATTATTCATGGCAGCAAGTACCCGTTCATCATTGATTCCCTTGTCGCGTAACGAATCAATCAGCTTTTTTCGTAATCCCTTGTGGCGGTATGTATCTTCAAATCTTCTCGTCATATGGCAGTTATCCGTTAAGCAATTGCATATAAAGTTGAACAGTTGTATTATTTCATGCAATATAAAAAAATGCCGGCATTTGTGCTACCGGCATTTTCAAATCAATCATGGCCTTTGAATCATTTTACCCCAAGTTCTTTTTCAATACGGGCAATTTTTTCGTCCAGCATTTTTTCTGTCTGTTCAAATGCTGCGATATCCCCAAGCCTGGTATTAACACTGAAATAATACTTTATCTTGGGTTCCGTACCGCTGGGTCGAGCCGATATTCTACTACCGTCTGTAAGCAGGAACTGTAATACATTGCTCTTGGGCAGGTTTATTTTCCAGGTTTCGCCGGTTAACAGGTTTTTACCATCATGCAGTTCATAATCAAGCAATTCTTTCACTTCAATGCCATCAAACATTTTTGGTGGCGATTTACGGTAAGCTTCCATCATTCCTGCAATTTCAGCGGCGCCATTCATACCCTTCTTGGTTATGCTCACCAGGCTTTCTTTATAAAACCCGTACTGTTTATATATCTCCAGCAGTTTATCAAAGAGGCTGCGCCCTTTACTTTTTTCATAGGCAGCCATTTCGCATAAAATAGTAACGGCGCTTACAGAATCTTTATCCCTGATCTTATCTCCTATCATTAACCCGAAACTTTCCTCACCGCCAATGATGTAATTTTCCCTGCCTTCTTTTTCCTTAATAAGTGAAGCGATCCATTTAAAGCCGGTAAGCACATTATAACAGGCCACGCCGTTTTCTTTGGCAATCACATCAATGAGGTCGGTGGTAACAATTGTTTTTATCACCATGTCGTTTGGCTGAGCGATTCCTTTGGCTTTCCGTGCTTCAATCATGTAATTGAACGCAAGCAAAGCGGTTTGGTTACCATTCATAAGTATCCATTCTCCTTTATTATTCTTTACACCAATACCTACCCTGTCGGCATCAGGATCAGTACCCAGCAGTATATCTGCATCAAGTTCCTTCGCTTTTTTAAGGCCGATGCTCATGGTTTCCGTTTCTTCGGGGTTTGGATATATCACTGTAGGGAAATTACCATCCGGGTTACTTTGTTCCTCAACAACATGTACATTGCTGAACCCGCAGCGTTTAAGCGCCGCCGGTACCAGCATGATTCCGGTGCCGTGTATAGGCGTATACACAATCTTAAGGTCATGCTGTGCCTTGCATACATCAGGATAAATACTCAATCCCTGAACCATATCAAGATAGGCTTCATCAATCTCTTTTCCAATAATGGTAATGTTAGATTCGCCGCCATTCCACTTAACATCATCAACAGACAGGATCTTTTCCACTTCGGCAATGATGTTCTTATCGTGCGGAGAAACAATCTGGGCCCCATCATCCCAATAAGCTTTATACCCGTTGTATTCTTTTGGGTTATGGCTTGCTGTGCATACCACACCGCCCTGGCATTTCAGGTAGCGGATGGCAAAACTAAGTTCCGGTGTGGGCCGTAATGCTTCAAACAGGTATACTTTTATGCCGTTAGCCGCAAATACATTGGCGGTAATTTCTGCAAAACTCCTGCTGTTATTGCGGCAATCGTGCGCAATGGCTACGCTTACATTATTGCCAAAACAACTTTTCAGGTAATTGGCATAACCCTGTGTTGCCATTCCAACCGTATACTTGTTCATCCGGTTAGAACCAATACCCATAATACCCCGCAGGCCCCCGGTTCCAAATTCAAGGTTTTTGTAAAAAGCGTCATTCAGTTCATCCGGATTTTCATCCTGCATACGCCTGATGGCTGATTTGGTATCTTCATCATAATTACCCTGCAGCCAGGTATTGATTTTCAATTGCGTCTTACTATCCATGTCATATTTTTTTAACAGGTTCAAAAATATAATATTCATACCTGATTAACATCATTTACTGCTATTTTTGTTTCAATGAATCCTTTCATACACTTTCCTGTTTTCCTAATGCATTGTTTTTACTGCAGCCTGAAAACCCGGTTGTTGATTAATCGTACTTTACCGGCCGTTTTGATAATATGCATTACCGGCAGTTTTGCCCGGGCACAGGACAGTATTTTACCGGTAAAGCAATCCCCTATATCCAACCAAAATGCCAGTTACATTACACATAACACATACCCGTTACGTGATACCACCCTCCATTACCCTTACAACAAAAAAAGGGTGAAACTGGTTGCCATTTCAAATATTACAGCTTATGGTGCCCTCATGGCCGGCTTATACAGTGCATGGTATAAGAACTATCCGCAAACAAGTTTACATTCGTTTAACGATATAAAAGAATGGAAACAAATTGACAAGATCGGCCATGTATATAGTGCCTATATAGAAAGCAAGATCAGTATGGAAATGTGGCGGTGGACAGGTATTGAAAGGAAAAAAAGAATCTGGATTGGCGGATTAAGCGGCTTATTTTACCAGACTGTAATAGAAACACTTGATGGTTTCAGCAGTCAGTGGGGCTGGAGCTGGGGCGATTTTGCAGCCAATGTGGCCGGCAGCGGCATGTTCATTGCACAGGAACTGGCCTGGGATGAGCAACGGATACAGATGAAATGGTCTTTTTACCGGAAAAACTACACTGATCCATCCCTTGATCTCCGCAGTGCGGAAATCTTCGGAAAAACAACACTGGAAAGGCTGTTAAAAGATTATAACGGGCAAACTTACTGGTTAAGCACCAGTCTCCGTTCATTCTTTCCCGGATCAAGGATACCATCATGGTTGCAGGTTTCTGTGGGAACCGGTGCTGAAGGCCTTTTTGGTGCTAACAGGAACCTGAGTACGGATAAATACGGAAACATAACCTTCGACCGGAGAGATTTGAAAAGATACCGCCAATGGTACCTCGCACCGGATATTGATCTTACTAAAATAAAGACTAGAAAAAAAGGGATCCGGTTTGCCCTTAACCTGCTTAACGTGATTAAAATTCCTGCGCCTTCTCTTGAATACTCCAATGGTTCTTTCAAATGGAACTGGCTCCATTTTTAACTTTCCGGAAAATAGCAACTATGCTTATACGTTATATATTGTCATCCGAAACGGGCGCCGGTAATTTCACCGTTTTCAACATCAACAACAATATTTTCCTGCAGGCCCGTGGAAATTGACATGCCCACATAATCTACACTAACCGGAAATTTCTTATGGGTCCTTTCCAGCAAAGCCAGTGTTTCAATCTGCCCCGGTTTATGTTGTAATAAAGGTTTGAGGGCATACAGCATGGTTCTGCCGCTATTGGCTACATCATCTATGAGCAGGATTGATTTGCCATTAAAATCTGCATCTTCACTCAACGAAATTTCACCGGGGTCTTTCTTGTCGAGCCAAAGCTCCAAAACCTGCAAATTACCGCTGAAGTATTGTTCCAGGTAAACTGCCATTTTCCTGGCGATATGAATACCATTCTCCCTGATTCCGATAAGGATGAGCGAAGTAGTATCAGCATTCCTTTCCGCTACTTCCAGCGCCATCCGGCGAAGTTTTTTATCGGCACTTATTTTATCCAGGATCATCGTATATCAGTTTAATTATAAATTCTTTTAAAGCTTATGCCTCAAAATTATTCATTCTGGATAATTAAAAACGAAATACTTTACCTTAGCTTTTCTAATCTACTGCTATGCAATATATACCGCAGGTTATTTTTTTGATCTTATCCGGATTTGCCACCTGGTTTTTTGCCAGGAATATCATGCAGATAAGGCGGAATATCTTATTAGGAAAGGATGAGAACCTGACTGATAACCCGGCACAGCGGCGAAAAAATATGCTGCTGCTCGCTTTCGGACAGAAAAAAATGTTCCGGAACCCGTTGGTTGCCGTCATGCACCTGGTAATTTACGCGGGATTCATCATCATCAATATTGAAGTGCTGGAAATTGCGCTCGATGGCATATTGGGTACACACCGCCTGTTCAGCAA
>CALKVC010000045.1 GCA_937996595.1 uncultured Chitinophagaceae bacterium | reverse complement strand
AAAAAGAGCTCGGACGGATCGTTGAATCACCGGTCAAGTCATTGGAAAAGGACCTGTTTGCCATCTTAAACAAAGAAAACTACCGGCCCCAATATAAAGCAGTCAGTTTAATGGATTCGCTGTTTGCCGTTAAACAGGTTTTTGAAATTGACCAGACTATACATGAAACCGCCGCTTTGCTGAAACCGGTAATAAAGCATGCGGCTGAATTGAATACGTATGGTTATGTGCTGATGGCTGCCGGTAATCCGGATAAGGCACAACTGGTATTTAAGATAAACATCCTCTTATATCCCGGCAACGCCAACCTTCATGACAGTTTGGGGGAATTTTATTTTAAAACAGGCTATTTCAGCCTGGCAAAAGAACAGTACGAAAAAGTGCTGGAAATTGACCCGAAAAATGAACCGGCAAAAAAAATGCTGGAAAAATTATTGTAAGACCTATCCTGTAAAAGAGATTCACAGTGTGTAGAAAATTTATTTACTATACCCTGTGAATCTCTTTATTAGTAGATTGAAAGTGCCGTATTAATTTTTGATTGCAGCAATTCCCGGAAGTACTTTTCCTTCAAAGTATTCAAGCAATGCGCCACCGCCGGTAGAAACATAACTAACCTTGTCTGCCAGGTTGAATTTTTTAACAGCCGCTACGCTGTCGCCGCCACCAACAAGGCTGAATGCCCCGTTTTGCGTTGCTTCCGCCACAGACAAGGCAATGGTTTTGGTTCCCTGCTGAAATTTTTCCATTTCAAAAACGCCCATCGGGCCGTTCCATAATATGGTTTTGGCCTGCAGGATTACTTTTGTGAAATTATCACATGCTTCAGGACCTATATCTAGCCCCATCCAGCCATCAGGTATGTTATTACTTGGAGCATCAGATACATTAGCCTGTGCATCAAACTTATCGGCTATCACTGAGTCTACCGGTAAATGTATATTTACTCCTTTTTCTGCCGCCTTATTCAATAATGCAGTTGCAGCATCAAGCCTTTCATTTTCACAAAGTGAATTGCCTATATTTCCGCCTTTGGCTTTATAGAATGTGTAAGCCATTCCGCCACCAATAATGATATCGGTTGCCCTTTCCAGTAAGTTTTCTATGATAAGTATCTTATCGGAAACCTTTGCCCCGCCTATGATAGCCAGGAAAGGCTTTTTGCTGTCGTGCAATACTTTTTCGGCGCTGTTCACTTCCTTTTCCATCAGCAGGCCAAACATCTTTTTCCCGGGTTGAAAGAACTGTGCTATTACCGCTGTAGAAGCGTGTGCCCGGTGAGCAGTTCCAAATGCATCGTTAACATAAATGTCACCCAGTTTACTGAGTTTTTCTGCAAAGGCCTGGTCGCCCTTTTCCTCTTCTTTGTAAAAACGAAGGTTTTCCAGTAGCAATACTTCACCCGGTTTCAGCATCCCTGAAGTTAAAACTGCCTGTTCGCCGATGCAGTCATCCGCAAAAAAAACCTTTGTATTTCCTCCCAGCAGTTCATGCAGGTGTTTCACCAAATGTTTCAGGGAATATTTATCAACCGGGCCGTCTTTGGGGCGTCCGAAATGACTCATCAGAATGACCGAACCACCATCAGATAGAATTTTCTTTATGGTGGGAATTGTTGCAGTCATTCGGCTATCATCTGTGATATGAAAATTTTCATCCAATGGCACATTAAAATCAACCCGGATTAATGCTTTTTGATCTTTGAAATTATATGCGGAAAATGTTGACATGATATCTTGGTTTAAGAAAAAACCGCAAAGAAGCGGAAACACTTTGAAACTACAAAAGCGTTCCCGCGTCTCCGCGGTTAACTGATTTACTTGATTAGTCCGGCGAAATGCTGGACGGTGCGCACCAACTGGCTTACATAACTCATTTCATTATCGTACCAGCTTACGGTTTTTACCATTTGTTTGTCTCCCATAGTCATCACTTTCGTTTGAGTGGCATCAAACAATGAACCATATGTGATACCAATCACATCGCTGCTCACAATTTCATCTTCGTTGTATCCAAAGCTTTCATTGCTGGCTGCTTTCATAGCTGCATTAACCGCTTCAGCAGTTACTGTTTTTTCAAGGATGGTATATAATTCCGTAACCGAACCTGTAATTACCGGCACACGTTGTGCACCGCCATCCAGTTTGCCTTTCAGTTCGGGTAATACAAGCCCGATTGCTTTTGCAGCACCTGTACTGTTAGGTACGATATTAGCTGCAGCTGCCCTGGCCCTGCGAAGATCGCCTTTAGCATGAGGGGCATCCAGCGTATTCTGGTCGTTGGTATAAGCATGAATGGTACTCATGATGCCTGTTTGTATACCGAAATTATCACTCAGCACTTTTGCCATTGGCGCGAGGCAGTTGGTAGTACAGCTGGCGCAACTTATGATTGTTTCACTGCCATCCAGAATGCTATGGTTTACATTAAACACAACGGTTTTAAGGTCTCCGGTTGCGGGAGCTGAAATCACCACCCTTTTGGCACCGGCCGTTAAGTGGGCTTCTGCTTTTGCCTTATCAGTAAAAAAACCTGTGCTTTCAATTACCACATCTACGTCATGAGTTCCCCATGGAATTTGTGCAGGATCTTTCTGAGCGTATATTTTTATTTCATGCCCGTTAACTACGATTGCATTATCTGTGGAAGTTACTTTTTCATTAAACCTTCCCTGAGCACTGTCATACTTCAACAAATGAGCCAGCACCGCCGGGCTTGTGAGGTCATTAATGGCCACCACATCAATACCTTTCATATTGTGTATCTGGCGAAATACTAAACGGCCGATACGGCCAAAACCATTGATTGCAACTTTAACTGTACTCATAAAAAAAATTGAAATGGTGATATATTAATTTGCGCTGCAAAATTACAGTATAGCAATAACAAAAGCGGGAAAAACCCATTAAATAATTAAATAATTTTTGTGTAATGCAGCCTAAAAAAGTACATATTTAGCTGCGGATCGGGAGATCCCAAATGTTCAATTATTATAGCAATTGAATAAACCATACCGCTGAGATATAGTTTGCCCGGAAGAAAACCCAGTAAATTAAAAAACCTACCGGGTTTGAAAGGCTTCTAGGTTTGTAGCACGTTCGGGGATCCCTGCCTGAAGGCATTCAGGCAGGGATCCCGTGACTTAGTATCATAGGATTACTAATAATAAAAAAAAGCCTCTCATGAGAGAAGCTGTTTTTGTAGCACGTACGGGAATCGAACCCGTGATTCCTCCGTGAAAGGGAGGCGTCTTAACCCCTTGACCAACGCGCCGTTAATTTTCGGACGGCAAAGATAACCAGATGCAGGCTTGTATCCAAAAATTTTTAAAAAAAAGGGCAAAAAACAGATTATTCATCCTTTACCAGTTTCAATGCTCAATACACACATTTAACCTTTCTATTTCGTAGTTTGTGCACATAATAAAATCCAAACAAATGACAATTACATGGAATGGGGTTTTTCCTGCCCTTACAACCAAATTCACCCAAAATGACCAGGTTGACCTTGATTTATTCAGTCTTAACCTGCAGGCCCAGATAGATGCCGGTGTTCATGGCGTGATACTTGGCGGTACATTAGGCGAATCAAGTGTGTTAACATTGCATGAGAAAGAAAGCCTGGTAAAAACTTCTGTTGAAAAAGTGAATAACAAAATCCCTGTAATCCTGAATATTGCGGAAGGCTCAACCAGGGAAGCCATATCACAGGCTAACCTGGCCGAAAAATGGGGCGCATCCGGCCTTATGGTTTTACCACCCATGCGGTATAAACCCGACCATAGGGAAGCCGTGATTTGGTTCAAAAGCATTGCAGAAAACAGCAACCTGCCCATCATGATATATAATAACCCGGTAGATTACAAGACAGAAATCACCCTTGACATGTTTGAGGAATTACAAACCTGTAAGAATATACAGGCCGTTAAAGAATCTACCAGGGATGTAACAAACGTTACCCGGATGATTAACCGGTTTGGAAACAGGTATAAGATACTTTGCGGAGTTGACACCCTCGCACTGGAAGAATTATGCACCGGGGCTTGCGGATGGGTGGCCGGACTGGTATGTGCAT
Organism: uncultured Chitinophagaceae bacterium; assembly: GCA_937996595.1. Classification (GTDB taxonomy): domain Bacteria; phylum Bacteroidota; class Bacteroidia; order Chitinophagales; family Chitinophagaceae; genus Ferruginibacter. Next base: position 1,623 of record CALKVC010000045.1, on the reverse strand, counting down.
TTCCAAAAGAAACCGTTGCAGTATATAACCTGGCAAAAACTGGAAATTTGGAGGAAGCATTAAAAATATACCGGTGGTTCATGCCATTGCTTGAACTTGATATTCACCCAAAACTGGTACAGTATATCAAACTTGCAGAAAAACAAACAGGAATCGGTTCTGAGTATGTAAGGCCCCCTAGAATGATCCTGGAAGGAGAAGAAAGGAACAGAATCCTTACCATTATTAATGAAGGAATTTTAAACAGACCTGTATTATAATCATATGTTCAAAGATTCAACCGTTGCGGAAATAGAAAAAAATATGCAGGAAGCCTGGCTGGCTTTTCATGAATATCGCAGAAAAACATTGAAACAGCGTGCCGGTTTTATGCGCCAGGTAGCCGAAGAAATAGAACAGCTTGGTGATAAACTTATTCATACGGCCATGCAGGAAACAAATTTACCCGAAGCAAGGTTAAGGGGAGAAAAAGCCAGGACTATTTTTCAACTGAACAGCTATGCCAGTTTTTGTGAAAGCGGCCAATGGCTGGATGCAAGAATAGACACTGCCATCCCGGATAAAACACCACCAAAACCCGATATCCGGAAAATGCTGGTACCGCTGGGCCCGGTGGTTGTATTTGGAGCAAGCAATTTTCCTTTTGCCTATTCTACCGCAGGAGGTGATACTGCCTGTGCTTTTGCAGCCGGGTGCCCAGTAATTGTAAAAGCACATCCGGCACACGCCAGAACAAGTGAACTGATGGCCGCAGCCATTAAAAAAGCTATTACCAAAACCAACATGCCGGCTGCTGTTTTTTCCCATATACATGGAGCATCCTATGAAATTGGGGAAGCATTGGTGAAACATCCTTTTACAAAAGCAGTAGGTTTTACAGGGTCGTTTGCCGGCGGAAAACAGTTATTCGACTGGGGTAACCAACGCAAAGAACCCATTCCTGTTTTTGCCGAAATGGGAAGCGTGAATCCTGTTTTCTTATTTCCGGAAAAAATGAAATCAGGTGTGGTTGAAGCGGCCAGGCAATTAGCAGGATCAATCACCCTGGGTGCAGGACAATTTTGTACAAACCCGGGCATCATCATCGGCATTTACAATGAAGACCTGGAGCAGTTCATAAAGCATTTGTCTGATGAAATTAAACTTGTGGCACCTGCGCCAATGCTGCATCCGGGCATCCATAATAACTATATCGAAAAAAGAGCAACCGCCTTATCGCAACCCGAGGTTAAAACAGTTGCCATGGCAGTAGCATCCGGCAATCAATTAGAAGGAACAGCTACCATCGCCTATACATCGGCAACTAATTTTTTACAAAATCCTTTGTTGCACCAGGAAGTATTTGGGCCGTACTCAATTGTAATTGGATGCAGTGATATGCATGAAATGAAAACAGTTGCAGAAAAAATAGTAGGCCAGCTTACGGCTACCATCTTGGCAACTGAAAATGAAATCGCTGTTAATGAAGATATTGTGGAATCGATAAAAAATATTTGCGGAAGGCTGATATTAAACGGCGTTCCCACCGGAGTGGAGGTTTGTTTAAGCATGCAGCATGGCGGGCCATTTCCAGCCAGTACCGACAGCAGGTTTACATCTGTAGGTGCTGATGGTATCAGGCGC
>CALKVC010000044.1 GCA_937996595.1 uncultured Chitinophagaceae bacterium | reverse complement strand
TAACAATCTGGATCATCCTCGATTCAAGAGGTCCGGTATTATACAGGCAGGTACGTGTGGGAAGATTTGGAGTTGATTTTACTTTATTGAAATTCAGGTCGATGCGGGTGAATGCAGACAAAGCAGGATTGCTTACCGTTGGCGGGCGTGATAACCGAATAACCAATGCCGGTTTTTACCTGCGAAAGTTTAAACTGGACGAATTGCCCCAGCTTGTTAATGTACTTACAGGAGATATGAGCCTTGTTGGCCCCAGGCCGGAAGTTAGGAAATATGTGCAACTGTATAATGATGAACAAAAGAAAGTACTGCAGGTAAGGCCCGGTATTACCGACCTGGCATCCATAGCCTATAAGAATGAAAATGAGTTGCTGGCCCAATCGGAAGACCCCGAAAAAACATATATCAATGAAGTGATGCCTGAAAAGCTCAGGTTAAACCAGCAATTCATAGAGAACCCCACTATTAAAAATTATTTCACCATCATTTTCAAAACCGTGATCCCGGTTTAAGAAAGGTTATTTAATCTCCTGTTTTTCCTTCCGTTGCCTCATACAGGCTTTAGAATCAATGACTTTTTTACAATTTATCAACCATTTACAGTTAAACAGCATCGCATGGGATAAAAAATAGGCATATACCGAAAATAAAAAGTAAATTTGCCCCACGTTTCTGGTTATTCTGTTGAAAGCTGTACTTATTTTATTGGTTTTTCTACCGAATGAATGCTGTTTTCAGGGTATCATAAATTGAGGCTTAATTATTTATGCCTTGTATGATAAAAACAAATTGATTTTATGCCTAATCGGATACTGAACAAGTTTGCCCCCAGATGGATCATATTTTGTTGCGATTTAATCCTGATTACCGGAATTTTCATGTTTTCGTACTTTCTCGTTAGGCACCTGTTACTTGATCTGCCTCATTTTATTAAGATTTTCCCTTTACTTGTAATTAATAGTGGCATTTTTATCGCTTGTATCATGGTATTCCCTATTTATAAAGGGATTATCAGGTATTCTGAAATAAATGATATTTTCCGTATTGTAAAATTTGCTGGCCTGCAGTTTTTTATCTGGCTAGTTATTTACCTGGTGGCTGACAAAGGTTTATTCAACAATACTTTGCAAATGAGCCTGCTCATTGTAAATATGTTGGGCGTTATTGTTGCGTTGGTTTCATTCCGCTTACTGGTAAAAGAGATCTATTTTAAAGCCATTTCAAAACCAAATGTAATTGAAAGGGCAATCATTTATGGTGCAGGAGCTATGGGCCAGGTTGCCAAAAAAGTACTGGAACAGGATTTTAAGAAAAAAACAATCGTATTAGGATATATCGACGACAGCCCGGCTAAAATTGGCAAGAACCTGGAAGGGCTGCCCATTTACAATGCATCTGGCGAAAAGATGGCTTCATTGCTGGAAGACAAAGGCATTACCCATCTGTATATTGGTATAGATAAGTTATCAGTAGAAAGGAAGATGGCCATTACAGACCTTTGTGCACCACTGAACATCAAGATCAGTGTGATACCGCACGCCAACCAATGGACCGGTGGGTTATTTCAGAAAAACCAGGTAAAGGAACTGAATATTGAAGAATTACTGGAACGCGATGAGATCAATTTGCCCGATGAAGAACTGCATGATGTGTATGAACATTCCACTATACTGGTGACCGGTGCGGCAGGCTCTATCGGAAGTGAGATTTGCAGGCAGCTTGCTAAAATCAGGTTTAAGAAACTGATTTTGGTCGACCAGTCGGAATCCGGGCTATTCGACCTTGAATATGAGTTAAAACATAAAGACAAAAAAGGGCTTGACCTGCAGATTGAGATTGCATCCATCAGGGATAAGGCAAGGATGAAGAAAGTATTTTCTTCTTATAAACCGGATATCGTATTTCATGCGGCAGCTTATAAGCATGTTCCTTTGATGGAAGTCTTCCCCTGCGAAGCCATCCTGACAAATATTTTTGGCACAAGGCTGATTGCAGAATTGTCAATGGCTTATGAGGTTAAAAAATTCGTACTGATTTCTACAGACAAGGCCGTTAACCCTACCAATATAATGGGCGCCACAAAGCGGATATCAGAATTGTTCATCCAGGTACTTAGCGACTACGAAGAATCTAATACGGAGTTTATCATTACCAGGTTTGGAAATGTGCTGGGATCAGCCGGCTCTGTGGTAGCTACATTCAAAAAGCAAATAAGCGAAGGCGGGCCGATTACCATCACCCACCCGGAAATTACCCGTTATTTCATGACCATACCGGAAGCATCCAGGCTGGTACTGGAGGCAGGAAAGATTGGCAAATCAGGTGATATCCTGCTGTTCGATATGGGTAAACCGGTGAAAATCATGGACCTGGCGACCCGTATGATACAACTGGCCGGTTTAAAACCGGTAGAAGATATAGCCATTATACAAACCCAGTTAAGGCCCGGCGAAAAAATGTTTGAGGAACTTTTTAAAGAAACGGAAGAATTTGTCGAAACCGGCCATCCAAGGATTTTAAAAGCTAAAAAAGGTTCTAATTTTAATACAGCATTCATCAACCTGCTGGATGACCTGGAAACGGAAGCCATCAATCATAATAACGAAGTGATTCCATATATACTGCGTAAGATGCTTCCTGAGTTCAATCCCTATTTATATCTTACCAAGAAGGCCTTGGAAGCAGAAAATTGAATCACAAATGATTTATAGAAAAGTCCGGGTTTAATCAGCCCGGACTTTTTTTGTTTAATAATTAAACACATTATTTGAATTATTATCGGGTTTTGTTAACTTTGTGTAACGTGTAAAATTTACACATTC
>CALKVC010000043.1 GCA_937996595.1 uncultured Chitinophagaceae bacterium | reverse complement strand
GACATCACCCTGCCCCTTAATTCATCCGGCGTTTTCAATTGCAGGATGGTGCTTCTAACGATTACGCTTACCCCATCCATGCATCCGCTGATGAGCAGGGCTGCAAAAGATAACCAGAATGCTTTTGAAATGGCAAACAGGATGATGCAGATGCCAAAACCGGCAACCGCATAAAATAGGATTCTGCCCTGGTGGCGCCTCAATGGCCTGATGGTAAGGAATGTTACCGTAATGATAGAACCGATATCGGTAGCGGCATTCAGCCAGCCAAATCCGATGGGGCCAATATTCAGAATGTCTTTTGCAAAAACCGGAACCAGGGCAACAGCACCTCCGAACAGCACGGCAAACAAATCGAGTGATAAAGCGCCTAGGATCTCTTTTGTTTTGAATACATAGGAAAGCCCTTCCTTTACACTCTGCCATGTTTTTGATTTTACCGTTACAAAAACGGGTTTTACAGAAAGTTTGCTCAGGAAAAAATATCCGCCGGCAACCAGCAGCAGCACAACAAAAAAGCTGTAATTGATACCTATAAAAGCTATCAGGAAACCGGCGCTGGCGTGCCCGAATATGGATGCAATCAGCCAGGTGGCCGAACTGATGGATGCGGCTGAGGGAAGGTCTTCTTTGGGTACAATCTGGGAAATGAGTGCAGAGAAGGTTGGGCCCGAAAATGCCCTGATAGCACCGGTAAGCCCGATCACGGTGCAGATCAGTGCGGCGATGGTCCATTGATTTAACGTGTTATGGCTGTAGTTGGTAGATAAGAAGATGAGCAGGAAAATACAGCCGGTATATGACAGTATACATCTCAGCAATAATTTCCTTTTTTCATTTAAGTCAATGTGATGGCCTGCATAGAGTGCCAGTGAAAGGGCCGGTATCACTTCAGATAATCCAACCAGGCCAAGCGCCAGTTTACTGTTGGTAAGCAGGTACATCCACCAGCCAATAACGGTACCGGTCATGCGAATACCCATAATGTACAGGCAACGCCCGATGATGAAATGGGTGAATTCGGGAATCTTGAAAACGCTGTAAGGATTTTTATTAATTCCGTGTCCGGGCAATGAATTAGGTTGTTTTTTTACAAATATAAATTCTAATCATGCCTCATAAAAATTTATGGCAGGCTTATAAAATGCTGTCCTTCTCCATAATCCTTATTTAAAGCTTCAATGATGGTATTCAGGTGTGCTTCATTTCCCAGGAAATCGGCATGGCTGGTATCAACGAAAAGTGTTTTGATGTTATGTTGTTTTATATATGCCGTATAGGTTTCCTGCAGGCTGAACAGGTAATCATTTGGGATGGCCTGTTCATAGGTGCGGTTCCTTTTGCGTATGTTTTCCTGCAGTTTGCTAACAGGCGAATGCAGGTAGATTAGTATATCCGGCTGAATGATTTGCGGGTTGATGATGTCGAACAGTTTCTGGTACAGCCTGAATTCCTCATCTGGTAAGTTTACCTTGGCAAATAAGAGGCATTTGGTAAAAAGGTAGTCCGAGATGGTTACGGTTTGAAAAAGTTCTTTGGTCTGTAACAGGTCTTTCAGTTGTTTATACCTTTCGGCCATGAAAAAGAGTTCAAGGGGAAAAGCATATTGGTCGGGTTTTTCGTAAAATTTTGGCAGGAAGGGGTTGTCTGCGAATTCTTCCAATATCAGCCTTGCCTGAAAATGTTTGCTCAGCAGGTGTGAAAGGGTAGTTTTTCCTGCTCCGATGTTTCCTTCAATGGTTATAAAATTATACTTCATCTGCTGCAAAATAAGCGGAATCGTATTATCGCGGTTTATTTTTTTTTCACATCCAGTTTATCCGGGCATTTCTTTAATAAACGGTGATTGGAAATGTTGAGCACGGGATGAATAAAATGGGGCGATAATTCGTTCAGTGGAACCAGTACGAAACGCCGTTGACTGATAGCAGGGTGTGGAACAACCAGGTCTTTTTCATTTATGATTTCTTTGCCGAAATATAATATATCAACGTCAATGATACGGGGTGCGTTTTTTACGGTCCTAACCCTTCCCATTTTTTTTTCAATGGACAGGATCTTTTTCATGGTTTGTGCTGCATTGAGGCCGGTTTCCACTACTAAAACCTGGTTTAGGAAATCAGGCTGGCTGGTCATTCCCCAGGCTGCGGTCTGGTATATGCCGGATTGCCGTGTTATATGCCCGATTTCTTTTTCAATGAAGGCAGCCGCTTTTTTCAGTTGCAGTCTGCTATCGCCCATATTGCTTCCGGTGAGCAGGTATATCTTATTCATTCCTTAGTAAAAGTCGTTTATCAAATTCAAACAACCTGGCAGATGAAATTCTAATTTTTGATATGTCGGGATGTTTGGGGTTGATGATGAAATTATTTTCTGCTTCCACAATCGCAGATGGCACCGCCAGGAGCAGTGACGGCTGTTGCTTTAAAAAGGCATCTCCCATGAATTGTGAATAGGAGATGTCATCTTTCCAGTTTTTTTTCAGGCGGGAAAGTTGTATACTGGCCGGTTTTATTGAATCGGGGATGCTGATAGTTACCAGGTGATAATTGTGCGGCTGGCTGAATTTTTTCAGGTGTACGAGCATCTCCAATACCGCCAGTGATATATGTTCTGTGCAGTAAACCGCATGCATTCCCACGGAATTCCACCGGCCGCCGAAAAGCCTGGATCCGTTTCCGGAAAGGTCTTTTTTATATTCCCCTGATGTAAGCCGGTAGATGTTCATGCCAGTATGCCGTGTTCTATTCTTCCCAATTGGGTTAATACTTTTTGCATGCCGTCGAAAGTTGAGAGTGAATCAAATGACAGGTCACCTTCCAGCATGGGCGGTTTCGAATGCAACCATTCATAAAACAGGCTTGTTTTACCAAATACCTTTTTTCCGCGGTTGATTACCCGGCAGATATGGTAAAACCTTTCCGCATGGATGGGAGCGAATGTACCGTTGTTTTTTGCATATCGCTGCAGTGTCCGTTCACTTATATGCAGGATGGAAGCCCATTCTGCCTGTGTGAATGGTACTTTAACCGCCGTTTTATTAAATATTGCATAGCTTAGGTCTTTTAGTTGGGGAACATTTTTGGCGGTATTGTAAGAATGCACTGTTTCAGCAGGCCTTTTCACAGGAGCTGCTGCTTTTTCACCGGGCATTGTCGGTTTAAGTTTTTTCATGATGCGACATTTGTCGTTGCAATATACGACAAATGTCATAAAAAAGGGCATGAAATTCCGATTTTTTACTATAGATTTGCCCGTTAATGAATAACATGCATGCAACAGTATAGCCAGTTAAAAGCTTTTTTAGCCATCCTGCGGGCGAGTTTCCGTTCCATTTTAAGTACGCCCACTTCCTTGTTCTTCAGTTTTTTATTTCCTGTCATATTCATTTTCATTTTTGGCTCTTTTGGCGAAGGCAATGGCGTGCATTACAGGATCGCCATGTCTGATAACAGTGATACAACCAATGAAGTGTACGACAGCATAAAAGCTAATCCCCTCGTTTCGATTGTTTCATTTAAGAAAGCGGATGGAAGTACCGATACCGCTGCAAGAAGGAAAGCGCTGTTGAAGGACCGGATTTCCGCCATCGTTGCTATACGTAAACAGGCAGATTCAGCCGGCAGGGAAAGATTTGTTATTTATGACACCTCCACCAATGCCAGCGGTAATGCTATCATGGCGCTGCAACAGGTATTTTCAAATATCACGGGAGCCATTGCTTTAAAAAAGCTGGCACCGCAGGCAGGGCCTGCAGTTATTCCGCATGTGTATGCCGTAAGGGAATACCGGAATATTGATTTTGTGTTACCGGGCATGCTGGGTTTTTCGGTGCTGTTTTCCACTTTGTTTGGCATTTCGTTTATCTTTTTCCAGTTCAGGCAGCAACTCATCCTGAAACGTTTTTATGCCACGCCGGTGAGCAGGATAAACATTTTGCTGGGTATCGGCATAAGCAGGCTGGTATTTCAGCTTATCAATGTGGTGATGCTTATTGCTATGGGGTATTTCTTCATGGGGTTCACGCTGGTACATGGCTTTTTCACATTCATGGAAATGACCCTGCTTACCATCTATATGCTTTTGCTTTTGCTTGGCGTGGGGCTTATCTTTAGCAGCATTGTAAAATCTGATACGGCGATCCCGTTGCTGATAAACCTGTTTGCATTTCCGCAGATGCTGCTGGCCGGCACATTTTTCTCCATTGAAGTGTTTCCTGCATGGCTGCAGAAAATCTGCCTTTATGGTTTACCGTTAACCCAATTCAATGATGCCATGCGAAAACTGTCATTTACCGGTTTGCACCTGTGGGATTGCTGGAAGGAACTGGGGATACTGGCCATATGGATGGTTGTTATATATGCTATCGCAATCAAAGTTTTTAAATGGGAATGATCTATGAAAATGTTCAAGGGTTTTTTATTGGCTGTAACGGGGCTGTTTGTAGTAGTTACCCTTTTTTCTCTCCTGATGCCTTCACGGGTGATGACTGTGCGGTCTGTGGTGATACATGCTGATGTTAAAACGGTTTTTGATAAGGTATCAGACCTGTCGGCCTGGAAAAACTGGCATCCCGTGTTCATGCAGGATACTGTTTCGTTACAAATCAGCAACCCCGCTTCGGGCGTCAATGCTTTTGCTTCCTGGCATACAGGAAATAAAGAAAACAAACTGCTTGTCACCGGTGTACAACCTGGGAGAATTACAGCTACGCTTTACCGTGATGGTAAGCCGGAATCCGAGAATATCATTACGGTGACCGATCTCAATGACCGGAACAATGTACAGGCTGAATGGCGTGTGGTAACCAGGCTGGGATGGCTTCCATGGGATAAATTTTCAGGGATATTTATAGATAATATCACCGGGCCGGGGTATGAAAAGGCATTGGATAACCTGCGCCAGCTCGTAGAAGGGCAGCCCTGATGCTAACGCGGAAAGCTGATTTTACCCATACTAATGGCCGGCATGCCTGGCAGTGATTTTCCATTCGAAGCAAAAACATGCGGGCTCCCGCTTACACATTCATTGGCCAGCAAGGCAAACAATGCGGCTTCTTTCTCATCGGGACCGATGCCCAGTTCTTTTATTGAATGAACCGGGCAGTTGGGTAACCTTTCTTTCAGAAAGCTCATCAATAACGGGTTGTGTATTCCGCCGCCACTTGCATATATATGCAGTTCTTTAGTGCCTGGCAGGTTGGTTTCAATGGCAAGCGCTATGCAGTCTGCGGTAAACTTATTCAGAGTGCAAAGAATATCTTCCACGCACAGGTTGCTGTTGCCTGAACTTTCCAGCGCTTTTTTTAAAAAATCCAAATTAAATATTTCCTGACCGGTAGATTTAGGAAAGGGCAGACTGAAAAAAGGGTGTTCATTCAAAGCTTGAAGGAGCGCCGGGTTTATGTTTCCCCTGCCTGCCACCAGTGCATCCTTATCAAATTGGCTACCGGGAAAGTATAAACGCATACAGGCATCCATCAGGGTATTGCCCGGGCCTGTATCGGTACAAATGATATGTTCGCTGTTAAGGTTTCCGGGAAGATAGGTGAAGTTGGCAATGCCGCCGATATTGAGCAAAATCCTTTCCTCATCTTTATTACTGAACAGCAGGTAATCTCCATACAGGGCCAGCGGTGCCCCTTCGCCGCCTGCTGCCAAATGTTTTTGCCTGAAATCGCTGATGGTTATTATGCCGGTGAGCATAGCCAGGTGGTCTCCATCGCCAACCTGTAAACTGCCGTTAATGGTTAATCCGTCAGGTATTTTGCTATTGGGACAATGATATACGGTCTGTCCGTGGCTGGCAATAAGGTCAATGGCTGACTTGTCTGTATTCCATTTATCAAGGCATGCATTCACCATGGCTGCATGGCGTATGGCAATGGTTTCATTTAATAAACAAAGTTGCTGCAAATCGATTTGCCTTTTTGCAAACACTTCCAGTATATCATTCCTGAATGCATCATCATAAGCTATAGTGGTAAATTCCTTAACTGTTACGGATGTTTCATGCCCCGTGCCGGTTATTTCACAAAGGGCGATATCCAACCCATCCAATGAAGTGCCACTCATAAGCCCGATGATGCGGCGTTTGTTTTTTGAAGCAAGGGCAGCTAATTGTTGTATGTTACTATTCATTTTTAAGGAATGTAAGGTTACGGCGGATACCGCTGTACTTTGCCCTTTTGATGGGTGAGTTGCGGAAAATGGCCTTAAAATTTTCTTCCGTGAGGGCTTCCCAATCGGCTAGCGAAAAACCAAGGATTTCATGTGACGGGTTAAAACGTTTTTCATCCGCAGGTTTTGAAAACCTGTTCCATGGGCAAACATCCTGGCAGGTATCGCATCCGAACATCCAGTTATCAAATGTCCCTTTCATCTTATCCGGTATGAGCATTGATTTCAGTTCAATGGTAAAGTAAGATATGCATTTGCTTCCATCAATCACTTTTTCAGGAAGGATGGCATCAGTAGGGCAGGCATCAATGCAACGGGTACAGGTTCCGCAATAGTCTTTGTTATGCGGTAAATCCGGTATGAGTTCCAGGTCAAGTATTAATGTGGCGATGAAAAAAAACGAACCGCTGTTTTTGTTTATCAGGTTCCCGTTCTTTCCTATAAACCCCAGCCCGCTTTTTTGCGCCCAGGCCCTTTCAAGAACCGGGGCGCTGTCAACAAAGCCCCGGCCGTTTATATCGCCGGCTTCCTGCCTGATAAGGGACAGGAACTTTTTTAATTTTCCCCTGATCACATCATGATAATCATCGCCATACGCATATTTTGAAATTTTAGGAGCTTGTGGATTTTGTTTTTCCGCCGGAAAATAATTCAGTAATAAGGTAATAACCGATTTAGCGCCCGGAACCAGTTTTGCAGGGTCTACACGCAGGTCAAAGTGATTTTCCATATACTGCATATCGCCATGTAATCCTTTGTGCAGCCAGTTTTCGAGCCGCCTGGCATCTTCATCAAGGTAAACTGCCCTTGAAATACCGCAATGCTCAAACCCAAGGCCTGTTGCCGTCTGCTTGATAAACAAAGAAAGCTCCTGCTTTTTTTTCATGTATGCGATACCGGTAGTATGAAATGCTTAAGTCTGCTGATCTGTTTATAAAAGTACAAAAGCCTTGTTAAAAAATCGCCCCGGTTCGGCAATATACCTGATATTTAACGGCCATGTACTTAAGATGAAATAAAAGGGGTTTACATGAAACGGTATACGCTGTTGCTGTATTCAGGCAGAACTGTAACAATAGCATGAAATACCCGGATTGCCTGTAAGGCAGGCAGGATTTCCCGGTTTTACATGACATAATTGCCTGATTTTAATTTGGATTTGAATTTGCGGTGCATGGTTACAACATATCAAATTATCAATAATCATGAACCTGAATAATTTCACCATCAAGGCTTCGGAAATTGTGCAACAGGCACAGCAACTGGCTTATAACGGCAAGCATCCCAATATTGAGAATGAACACCTGCTGAAGGCATTGCTTGAAATGGAAGATTCTCCCATTGATTACCTGCTCAAAAAGAATAATGTTACCATTAACCTGGTTGACAATAAGCTGAATGAACTGATCCGCAAGCTTCCCACAACAACAGGCGAACCTGCGCAATCATTGGGCCGTGAAGCCAACAATACCCTGTTGCGGGCAGGTGCGGTACTTAAAACATTTTCCGATGAGTTTGTAACGCCGGAACATATCCTGCTGGCCATTGTGCAGGGAAATGATACAGTGGCCGGTTTACTGAAAGATGCAGGCTTGTCGGAAAAAGGCCTGGTAGCTGCCATACGCGAACTCAGGAAAGGCAGCACCGTTTCTTCACAAACACAGGAAACGCAGTTTAACGCGTTGAACAAATATGCAAAGAACCTGAATGAACTGGCACGTTCCGGTAAACTGGATCCGGTGATAGGCCGTGATGAAGAAATTAGAAGAACGCTCCATATTTTAAGCAGGCGCTCTAAAAACAACCCGATACTGGTTGGAGAACCGGGTGTTGGTAAAACGGCGATTGCCGAAGGGCTGGCCATGCGCATCATCAATGGTGATGTTCCGGAAAACCTGAAGTCGAAAATCATTTATGCACTGGATATGGGACAGTTGATTGCCGGTGCAAAATATAAGGGGGAATTTGAGGAGCGTTTAAAATCGGTCGTAAAGGAAGTGAGTTCCAGCGATGGAGAGATTATCCTGTTTATTGATGAAATACATACATTGGTTGGTGCCGGCGGCGGTGATGGTGCCATGGATGCAGCCAATATATTAAAACCGGCCCTGGCCCGTGGTGAATTGCGGGCAATAGGTGCTACCACATTATCTGAATACCAGAAATTTTTTGAAAAAGATAAAGCCCTGGAACGCCGGTTTCAGAAAGTGATGATTGATGAACCATCGCCGGAAGATGCCATCTCCATTTTAAGGGGTTTGAAAGACAGGTATGAAACCTATCACCATGTAAGGATAAAGGATGAGGCGATTATTGCTGCGGTGGAATTGTCGGCCCGGTATATTTCAGACCGCTTTTTACCTGATAAGGCTATTGACCTGATTGATGAAAGTGCTGCCAAATTACGCCTTGAAATGAATTCCATGCCGGAAGAACTGGATAAGCTGGAAAGGCAGATCAGGCAACTGGAAATTGAAAGGGAAGCCATCAAAAGGGAACACGATGAAGTAAAACTGAAGAACCTGAATACAGAAATCGCAAACCTTTCGGTTGAAAAAGATACCTATGTTTCCAAATGGAAACAGGAGAAAGAAATAGTTGAAAAGATTCAGAACGGAAAGGCAACCATAGAACAATTGAAGCAGGAAGCTGAACAGGCTGAACGTAATGGCGATTATGGAAAAGTAGCTGAAATAAGATATGGTAAAGTAAAAGAGCAGGAAACACTTATTGCCGGTTATACCGAACAGCTGAATGCATTGTCAGAAAAACGGCTGTTGAAAGAAGAAGTGGATGCGGAAGATATTGCAGAGAGCATTGCAAAAGCAACCGGCATACCGGTAATGAAAATGCTGCAAAGTGAAAGGGAAAAACTCCTGCACCTGGAAGAGGAACTGCATAAAAGGGTAGTTGGCCAGGATGAGGCCATTGAAGCTGTATCTGATGCTATCAGGCGCAGCAGGGCAGGTTTACAGGATCCCCGTAAACCGATCGGGTCTTTCATATTCCTGGGAACTACCGGGGTTGGTAAAACCGAACTGGCTAAGGCTTTGGCAGAATACCTGTTTGACAATGATACTATGATGACCAGGATCGACATGAGTGAATACCAGGAGAAACATACAGTGAGCAGGCTTATTGGTGCACCGCCGGGTTATGTGGGTTATGATGAAGGAGGCCAACTAACTGAAGCTGTAAGGCGTAAACCCTATTCAGTGGTTTTGCTGGATGAAATTGAAAAAGCCCATCCGGATGTGTTTAATATATTACTGCAGGTACTTGACGATGGCAGGCTTACCGATAATAAAGGGAGGGTGGTTAATTTTAAAAATACCATCATCATCATGACAAGCAATATGGGCAGCCAGGTGATTCAGGAAAATTTTGAAAAAGTTACGGAAAAGAATAAGGATGAAATAGTTGATAAGACAAAACTGGAAGTGCTTAATTTATTGAGGCAAACGATCAGGCCTGAATTTCTAAACAGGATTGATGAAGTGATCATGTTCCAGCCGCTGATGAAAAATGATATTAAAGGTATTATTACCATACAGTTGGAAGGGTTACGGAAAATGCTGGAACCCAGCGGAATAGACCTGCAGTTCAGTGATTATGCTTTGGATTACCTGGTAGAAAACGGATTTGACCCTCAATTTGGCGCAAGGCCACTTAAAAGGTTGATTCAGAAGCAAATAGTTAATCAATTGAGCAAGCGTATCCTGGCAGGTGATATTGATAAATCAAAGCCCGTACTGGTGGATGTATTTGACGGAATGGTTGTTTTCAGGAATGAAATCAGAAAGCAACAACCTGCATAAGTGAGAGCCGGCTAAATTATAACATTTTCTATATTCTTGATTATCAGCTAATAATGTAGAAGTATATTAAAAGTTATTCAGATGGCTTTTTCAGCATTTCAAAAAGTAGTACCTTCATCGGGTTCAGATATAAAAAAATGAACAATTAATTAGTTTATATAATATGTTGACCGGAAAGCGTGAGCCTGGTTGGCATAAGTAAGAAAAGGATTATTATGGCATTCAAAAAAGAAGTGGTTGAAATTATAGAACCAAAAGACGTTTTTGTAGGAAATATCAAAGCAGAAGTTACATTGGAAGAATTTGGCGAGTATGAAAGTGAGGCATGTGCCAAGGCGAATGAAATTGTAAAAAAGTTATTGGCTGATTATGACGGCAAGATCAGGTTTAATTTCCGTCATTTCCCGCTTACCAATATTCACCAGCGGGCTTTAAAGGCGGGAGAAGCAGCTGTGGCTACTGCCCAGGACGGTAAGTTTTGGGAAATGCATAATATATTATTTGCCAACAGGAGGAACCTGGGTACAACCAGTTTAAAATTACATTCAAAAGAAGCGGGTGTTAATAACAAACGTTTCCTGGATGAGTTGGTGAATGCAACCTATGGATGGCAGGTTCAGGGAGATTTACGGGAAGGGTTAGACAGGGGCGTGAAAGATGTACCCACATTCTTTGTAAATGGCGTTCGTGTAACCGGTAAGCCAACATACGAAGAGTTGAGCAAAGCCATAGATGCAGCATTGAAAAAGGTAAAAAAGAAACCTGCTGTTAAGCAAAAAGCAAAAGCTGCATAATAAACAAAAGGAATTTATATCTTAACACCCCGGTTATTCCGGGGTGTTTTAATTTTATACCAGGCAGAAAAGAATGATTATGGTATCGTTCAAAACCAGGTTAAAAAAATTCGGGAGCATGGGGGAAAAAACCGGCTGGACTTATATTGAGATTCCTCAAAGCCTGGCTACAAAGTTAAAACCGGGAATGAAACGTAGTTACCGGGTAAAAGGTTTTATAGACGATACGGCCTTCAATGCCGTTGCCCTGATTCCGATGGGAGCAGGTGATTTTATTATTCCGGTAAATGCATCCATGCGCAAAGCGATAAGGAAGAAATCCGGCGATACAGTTAATCTCAAACTGGAAACAGACGATGCAGGGTTACAACTTTCCGCTGAATTGATAGCCTGCCTGGAAGACGAACCCGATGCGGCAGCATTTTTTTATAACCTTCCCGGATCGCACCGCAATTATTTTTCCAAATGGATTGAAAGCGCCAAAACAGAAGCTACCAGAACGAAACGGATAGCTATGGCCATCAATGCATTTGAAAAAAAACTTGGGTATTCCGAAATGATGCAATGGCAGAAAAAAAGACAACTGGATTAATCTTCCACTTCAATAAAGTAATGCAGGAGTTCATTACCGTCGGCAATGATC
This sequence comes from uncultured Chitinophagaceae bacterium, assembly GCA_937996595.1. GTDB lineage: Bacteria > Bacteroidota > Bacteroidia > Chitinophagales > Chitinophagaceae > Ferruginibacter. The sequence continues at coordinate 3,754 of CALKVC010000043.1, read as the reverse complement.
CTTACAGGCAAAGCATCAGAAAACTTAAACTGGTAACTGAAACTGATCATTCCACCGTTATCGGTGAAATTCATCGGCTCAGGTTTTAATAATTTTTTTTCCTCTCCCATTACCAGGAATATGTTTTTCAATGGCTCTTTTCCGTTATAAAAGAAACTGAACCTGTTGGGGGCTTTTATTTTAGTTTTGATATAGCCGTTAAGCGGTGCAGGTTTTTGCAGTCCTATTTTATAAGCAGCCCGGCAAATAACCGGCAGCGCATAAAATTCTTTCAGGCTTTTGGGCCCCGGCCCCAGTTGCCAGGCTTCATTATCAGGATAATGGTCAAGGTTAAACAAAGCCCTGTCGGCAAAGAAATACTCACCGGTGAATTGTTTTATAAAAACGCTCATTTTTGCATCCAGGTACCCGCTTGCCTTTGCGGCATCTATATAATACCATTGCTCGGGACTTTGGCCCAGTTGCACAACATTCCAGGAATGGTTTACTTCATCTTCCTTATTGTTAATATTTTCTGCCTGGTATTTTACAAACCCATCAACGGAAAGGCAGCGGATATTTGCCAGGCTGCTCATTTCCTGGAAAAGCAAGGAAAAGCCCAGGGGGGTGGCTTTGCGGAGCTGTATCACTTTTACCGGGTCGGTATTTCGTTTATCATTGGCTTTTGTTGCCTTCGGGTCAATAGCGATATTGTTCGCTATCCAGTAAAAGATGGCCCGGGCTTTGCTTTTTTTGTCGGGATACTGGCGTGTAATCGTATCCGTTATCGTTGCCACGTTCAGGGTTTCCAGGGCACCCAGTGAGGCAACCTGGCTGTCGATGCCTGCATACTGTATATCCTGTGCCTGCAAAACGGGAGAAAGAAAATAAATGAGGGCAAAAACGGCAATGATGGCTTTTTTCATTGCATAAAAATAAATAACCCTTTGTTAATGATTGTAAAAATTGTTTGTTCCTGTTTGAGTAAAAAAAATCCCCGTTATAAACGGGGATCAGTTTTTTTGAATTACCTCAGGAACAGCAATTCCCTGTATTTGGGCAATATCCAGCAGTTGTCATCAACCATCAGTTCCAGTTTGTCAACATGGTACCTGATTGTATCAAAATAGTTAGCTTTTACCTTATCGCAGTATGCAATGGCTTTTTCCCTGTTGTGTGTTATTTCATTCGCTTTCTTACGTTCTTCAATCATTTTCTCAACGTTGTCGCTGATGATATTAATGTGTTCGCTTATTTTTTCCAGGATCTGCAATTGGTTTGCGTAAGATTTTTCACTGAGTCCGGCTTCTTTCAGCCCACGGATATTTTCAATGAGTATGTTCTGGTATTTCAGGGCAGACGGAATCACATAGGTGGAAGCAAGGTCTCCCATCACCCTGGCTTCAATTTGTACTTTCTTAATGTAAGCTTCCAGCATTATTTCATGCCTTGCTTCCAGTTCTGCCAGTTTGTAAATGTTATTATCCACAAATAGTTTCTTTGCCTTATCGCTAATATATGCATCCAGGGCCAGTGGTGTGGTTTTGATGTTTGCGAGTCCGCGTTTTTTGGCTTCTTTTTCCCATTCTTCGCTGTAGCCGTCTCCTTCAAACAGAACTTTTTTGCTTTCAACAATATATTTCTGTATCACGTGCATGATGGCCACTTCTTTCTTTTCTCCTTTATCTATATGGCTGTCAACTTCAGTCTTGAAATTTTTCAAAGTTTCGGCCATGATGGTATTCAGGGTTGTCATGGGCCCGGCGCAGTTTGCAGATGAACCAACGGCCCTGAATTCGAATTTGTTTCCGGTGAAAGCGAATGGTGAAGTGCGGTTCCTGTCGGTATTGTCAAGCATCAGTTCAGGGATGCTTTTATGTATATCCAGTTTAAGGATGGCTTCATCCTGTTCATCAAAATCGCTGCTGACCCTTTTTTCAATCTGGTTGAGTACGTCTGTAAGGTATTTGCCTATGAAGATAGACATGATAGCCGGTGGCGCTTCGTTGGCGCCCAGCCTGTGGTCGTTGCTTTCACTGGCAATAGAAGCCCTTATCAGCTCTGCATAATCATGTACAGCTTTAATCGTATTCACAAAGAATGTAAGGAACATCAGGTTGGTCTTGGGTGTTTTGCCAGGGCCCAGCAGGTTAACACCTGTATCGGTGCTCATGCTCCAATTGTTGTGTTTTCCACTGCCGTTGATGCCGGCAAATGGTTTTTCATGCAGCAGCACCATCAGGTTATGCCGTTTGGCTACCCTGGTCATGATGTCCATCAGCAGGGTATTATGATCAACGGCAAGGTTTGTTTCTTCATAAATAGGGGCGCATTCAAACTGGGCGGGCGCCACTTCGTTATGCCTGGTGCGTAAAGGGATACCCAGTTTATAGGATTCCTGTTCAAAATCCCTCATAAAAGCGTATATGCGTTCGGGTATGGCGCCAAAATAATGGTCCTCCAGTTGCTGGCCTTTAGCCGGGGCATGGCCAAAAACGGTGCGGCCGGTCAGCAGGAGATCGGGCCTGGCATTGGCAAGCCCTGCATCTACAACAAAATATTCCTGTTCCCAACCAAGGGTAGCGTTTACTTTTGATATGTTCTTGTCAAAATACTGGCAAACATCCACTGCCGCTTTATCAAGGGCAACCAGCGCTTTCAGCAATGGGGTTTTGGTATCCAGTGATTCGCCGGTATAAGAAACAAATATGGTTGGTATGCATAGTGTTTTGCCATTTCCTATTTCCATGATAAAAGCGGGAGAGGAAGGGTCCCAGGCCGTATAACCCCTTGCTTCAAATGTTGCCCGTAAGCCTCCGCTGGGGAAAGAAGAAGCATCCGGTTCCTGCTGTATCAATGCGGCGCCTTCAAATTCTTCAATGGGCGTACCGTCGCCTTTCAATGTAAAAAAGGAATCGTGTTTTTCTGCAGATAAGCCGGTAAGCGGTTGAAACCAATGTGTAAAGTGTGTAACACCCTTTTCTTCAGCCCATACCCGAAGCCCGTTGGCTATGTTGTTACCCATTGCCCGGTCAATTTTTTTTCCACCCAGGGTTGAAGCCAGCAGGCTTTTATAGGCATCATCACTCAGGTAATGCCTGGCTGTTTTTAAGGTAAATACATTTTCATTAAAGATGGTTGTAATTTTTGGAGAAGCTCCGGAGAAGCCATCCGGCCCTTTTTTATTAAGCTTATCAATCGCTTTAAATCTTAACGAATTCATTGTTTCTGGCCTTCTGCGAGGCCTGTTCGAGGAAACGCCTTTCCTGTTCGAGCGGGTCGTTGAGTTCGGTGAAGGCGTTGCACAGTTCCATGCCGCCCATGAAGCCGGCGTCGTCATCGGCGACAGGCCGTTGCACGAACTGGTGCCGCTTTACCGCGATCCACGATCGGACATGCCGGTTACTCAATACAATATGAAGGATGTCGAAAAAGCCGGCCTGGTTAAATTTGATTTTCTTGGCCTAAAAATACTGATCGTTGAAACTGGCAATATAAATCTAAGCCAACTGCTTCTGAGCAAGGTAACAAAAAAATGAGCAATGCATTAATAATTGTTGTTAAATATACTTTCTTTTTTAGCTTCATTTTTTACCTTCGAGTGTTTTTCAAAAGAAAGAAAAATGAAGCAAAAATATTCCTGCAAGAGAAAAGGAAACAAGGTATACCAAACAATGCATTAGAGTTAGAGAAAGTCCAAAATATTAATAATTCTTTCATAAGAAGATTACTTTTACAGACAAAGAAATTATTTTCAAGCGACAAAGAAATTACA
>CALKVC010000042.1 GCA_937996595.1 uncultured Chitinophagaceae bacterium | reverse complement strand
TTTCCTTCGCGGATAAAAATCAGCTTTCCTTCGCTGTAAAAAGCTTTTTTCATAAATTCGGGATTGCCTGTTTATTATGACAAAAAAGATGACAAACCAAGAATGTGGCGTAGTTTTTATTTAATAAGAGCCAATTACAAGCATATACTTTCAAAAGATGCAACTGTAATAGTTGGTATGGATATCAGAGGTTTGCTTCCACTTTATAACCCCCAATATGCAGCATATATTGGTCTTAATATCGGTCTTGATTCTATCCTGGGCTTAATAGGGGGTAAAAAGAAGGAATAAAACAATTCCTACTATCTGTTACTTTTCACTACTTGCCTTTCTTCCCAGCAGCGTCGTCAGTTTACTCTTGAAGCGCTGAATGAGATTGCCGGGAATCGAATTGCATTTAAACTTTACAAAACCCACCTACTCCATTATAAAGGCGCCTCCACCCTATCAATCCACCTACCCCTATATTCTTTTTTATATTCCCATTTCCATCTGCGGTGGCTCCATAAATAATTGTCGGGTTGTTCGCGAATGGTTTTTTCCAGGTAATCGCGGTACATCAAAGTTAGTTCCCCTTCCTTTAAAACGGATGCATCTTCGGTAATGATGGTGGGTTCAAACCGGTAATGCCCTCGCTTTACAATAACAAATTTTACAAATACCACGGCTGTCCTGTTCCGGCGTGCCCCTTTATCAGGGCCGGTTACAAATGGCGCCGGTTTGCTGAAAAAATTAAGCCAGTACGCGTGTTCCGGGCTTCCGGGGTTTTGGTCGGCTGCCAGTGCCAGTGAATACTGCTGATTGAACACCTGGTGCATCCTTGATTTGAATTCGGTGGCTGCCACCAGCACAGTGCCAAACTTTTCCCGTTGCTTATAAAACAGCCTGTCAAGTGATTTATTCTTTATTTTCATGTACACGCCAACGAAAGGTATCTTTAATTTTTTGGCAACGATCCAGTTCACATATTCCCAGTTCATCTGGTGCCCGCTCTGGAATTGTATGTTTATCCCCTTTTCTGCCAGCGCATTGCATGCATCCAGGTCAATGACAGCCCGCTTGTTAAACGATTTTTCAGAGATACTGAGCAACTTGATCGTTTCAATAAACGTATCAATCAGGTTCCTGTAAAATGCTTTGGCTATCTGTTTTCGTTCGGCATCCGTTTTTTCAGGAAAAGCAATTGAAAGGTTTTTAAAAACCACATCCTTCCTGTATCCTGTTAACCGGTAAATGATAAAAAAGGCAAAATCACTGATGCCATATAATATAAAAAAAGGCAGTAGCGAAATAATATAAAGTAAACCGTATATAAGGTAATACATGTTATTGATTGAAATGTTACAGGATCGTGTCCTGGAGTATGCTGCTGCGCTTCGGGTAATCTGTATTGAAATGCAATCCACGGCTTTCCTTCCTCAACTCAGCGCTTTTAACAACCAGGTAAGCCACTGTAATCATGTTCCGCAACTCACAAAGCTGGGGCGAAACTTCTGTGCGCTGGTACAGTTCTTCCGTTTCTTCATGCAAGAGGTCGAGCCTTTTATTGGCCCTCCTTAAACGGGCATTGTTACGAACAATACCCACATAATCGCTCATCAGCAATTTCAGTTCTTTCAGGCTTTGTGTTATCATGATCATTTCCCCGGGAGCCGTTGTACCGGCCGCATTCCAATCAGGTATGTCAATGGCATTTCCCCTGCCCGGTTGTTTCATTACATTTACGGCATCCTGGTAAGCCCGGTGAGCGAATACCATTGCTTCCAGCAGGCTATTGCTGGCTAACCGGTTGGCGCCATGCAGGCCGGTGGAAGCGCACTCGCCGGCTGCATAGAGGTTCTTTATGGATGTTCTGCCCCATTCATCTGTTTTAACACCACCACAGCAATAATGCGCCGCCGGGGAAACAGGTATCATATCTTTTGCCACATTGATGCCGATACTCAAACATTTTTCATAAATATTGGGAAAGTGTTCAATGAATTTCTGCTGGTCCATATGCCGGCAATCAAGGTATACGAATTCCGTACCGTTTATCTTCATCTCGTTATCAATGGCCCTGGCCACAATATCGCGGGGCGCCAGGTCTTTCCGTTTGTCGTACCGCTCCATGAACGCTTCACCCTTTTGGTTGCGTAAAATGCCCCCGTCGCCCCTAACCGCCTCCGTTACCAGGAACGACTGGCCCCTAACACCGGGTTCATACAATGCCGTTGGGTGAAACTGTATGAATTCCATATTCTCAATGCGGCCTTTGGCCCGGTAAACCATCGCAACACCATCTCCGGTTGCAATGGCGGGATTGGTAGTACTCCGGTAAACCTGCCCGTTTCCACCCGATGCCAGCATGGTAATGGTTGCTGCAATCTTTTCTATCTTTTTTGTAGTGAGGTTCAGGATATAAACGCCATAACACTCAATATCCGGAGTAGATTTGGTTACAAGATAACCCAGGTGGTGCTGGGTGATGATGTCAAGCACAAAACAATGGCTGATGAGTTTGATATTTCCGCATTTACCGATTGCATCCAGCAGCGCCCGTTCCATCTCCTTTCCGGTTACATCTTTATGATGCAGGATACGGCTTTCACTGTGCCCGCCTTCTTTTCCCAGCTTATAATCGCCGTCGGGTTCACGGTCAAACTGTGCGCCCCAATCAATAATTTCCTTTATTCGCTGTACACCTTCCTTCACTACAATTTCCACAATCTCTTTGTTGCATAAACCGTCGCCGGAAATAAGGGTATCTTCAATATGCTTGCTGAAACTATCCTGGCTAAAATCCATTACACCCGCAATACCGCCCTGTGCATACTTGGTATTGGTTTCGTCACTTTGGGTTTTAGTAAGTATAGTAACCGATTTGCCTGGATATTCCTGTGCTACTTTCAGCGCATACGTTAACCCGGCAATACCTGAACCTATAACTAAAAAGTCTGTTTGCATTTTTTAAATTTATTTGCCGGGAAGAAAATAGTATGGTGTATGATTTATGATGTATGATTTATGATGTATGATTTATGATGTATGATTTATGATGTATGAACCATAAACCTCAAACTTCAAACTTCAAACCTCAAACCTCAAACCTCAAACCACAAACCTCAAACCACCTCCACCCACGCATCATTCTCTTTCAGTAAATTAATCAGTTCCTCCACCGCCACTTCACTCGGTACGTTTCTTTTCACCACTTCTTTTCCTTTGTATAAGGTTATTTTTCCTACACCGCTGCCTACATATCCGAAATCGGCATCGGCCATTTCACCGGGACCGTTTACAATACAACCCATGATGGCAATCTTAACCCCTTTCAGGTGATTGGTTACCGCCCTGATCTTTGCAGTGGTTTCCTGCAGGTCAAACAGGGTGCGGCCGCAACTGGGGCAACTGATATATTCTGTTTTGGAAATACGTGTCCGGGTTGCCTGTAAAATACCAAAGGCGATGCTGTTCAACAGGGCCGGTTGCGGCAGTACGGCTTTGTTTCCAAAATGATGGCCAAAACAGACACCGTCGCAAAATCCGTCTACCAGCAATGCACCGGCTTCCACCGCATAGTGAATCAGGCTTTGTTCCATTGTTGCGTGGTTGCTGTCGCAGATAAGTATAACCGGGTTTGTCACTTTTTTCGCTGCCATTTCAACAAACATTCGGCGTACTGTTTGCATGCTGTTGCTGTTGGTGGAACTAAGGCAGATTACTGCTGTATGATCATTTCCCAGTTTTTCCAGCAGGTTATCCGTTTCAGCTGCCGTCATTCCTTCAGGAAAGCAATCAACCATTACCATGTTCATTACGCCCGACTTTTCTACGGATGCTTCCAGGTATTGACCGGCATCGAGCAAAGGCACGTAACTGCTATTGTCCTTTACCGTTAGCCATAAACGATGATTCAGCACGGTCTTCAGGGTGCCCGGAAAATCAAACCCGGGTATATGGTCCAGGAATATGTAATCTGCGGCGGCATCACCGATAAACCACTTGTCAGTTACCGGATCATACCTGTACCCAACCGGTTCCAAATGTGCCGGGCTGATCTTTTCATATTTGCTTAAATCGGCAATTACAACCGGAACCTGTTTCCCGCCAATGTTTCCTATCTCAAATGTTTTCCTTCGCTGATAGTTAAACGGATCGTAAGGCAGGGGCAGGTTAATTTCGGGTATTCGTGCTGTTTGCTTGCCTGCAGGTTGCTGATACCTTTGAACCAGATCTCTGCAAACAGGTATTTCCAGTTCAGGATCTTCGGTTAACGATACCCGTATGGTATCTCCGATGCCGTCTTCCAGCAACGTGCCTATTCCAACGGCTGATTTGAGCCTGCCATCTTCTCCGTCTCCGGCTTCCGTTACCCCCAGGTGCAGCGGGTAACATTCTCCAAACTCATGCATCATATGGCTGATGAGCAACCGGTAAGCCTGTACCATCACCTGCGGGTTACTGCTCTTCATGCTCAGGATGATATTATGGTAATCTTCTCCCCTGGCAATACGCAGGAATTCCATGGCGCTCTCTACCATCCCGATGGCAGTATCTCCGTACCGGCTCATGATGCGGTCGCTCAGGCTTCCGTGGTTGGTGCCAATGCGCATAGCAGTACCATGCTCTTTACATATCAGCACCAATGGCGTAAACCTTTCCCGGATCCTTTCTATCTCTTCATTGTACTCCGCATCGGAATATTCCAGCTGTTCAAACTTCTTCTTATCTACATAATTACCCGGGTTAACCCGCACTTTTTCCACGATCCTGGCAGCAATTTCAGCAGCATTGGGTGTAAAATGGATATCTGCTACAAGCGGCGTATGATAACCCCTTCGGATTAATTCATCTTTTATTTGCTGCAGGTTTTCCGCTTCCTTTTTGGATGGAGCCGTAATACGAACCAGTTCGGCGCCGGCTTCAATGCAGCGGATGGTTTGTTCCACCGTTGCCATAGTATCCATGGTATCGGTGGTGGTCATGGTTTGTATTCTGATGGGGTAACCATGACCAATGAGCAGGTTACCCACTTTTACAACCCTTGTTGGTAGCCTTTTATATTCGGTTAATGAAGCTGCATATGATTGCATAATAGATAAATGAGACTGTTTTGCTTTGCCTGCAAAGTTAACAAACAAGGTACAAAAGAGTTGCGGGTAAGCAATAAATCAATCGGTTAATGATGATAGCGGCTGAAAGTAATAAAATAGCCTGGCAACTGCTCTTACCAGTCTTTCTCCGGTTTTGTTATGGTGGCCTGGTTTATCTTATGTAATTTATCCTGCAGGTTTTTTTCCTGTTGCATCAGGGCCTTTAATTTTTCTTCCGCATCTTTTCTGGTGAGTTTCGACTGCTGCTGTTTAGGTTCTTTCTGTTTATCCTGGTCCTGCTTTTTATCCTCTTGTTTTTTCTGCTGCTGCTGATCTTCTTTCTTCTGTTTTTGCTGTTGTTGCTGCAACTGCTGCAATGCCTTCTGCAGGTTCTGGCGGGCATCTTCATTGGCGGGATCCAATATAAGCGCCTGTTTATACGCTTCAATACATTCGGGCAGTTTTTGCTCATGCTGCAGCACCACTCCCTTATTGTAATATGCATTCCCTTTTGAAACCGGTGTTTCAAGCAGGTTGATGGCGGCATCATATGTTTTAACCGATTCTTCCTTTTTACCTGATTTATACAATGCATTCCCGTTATTGTATAAAGCGGTTGCATTTCGAGGATTTTTCTTCAAAGCCTGCCCGTAAGCTTCAGATGCTTTTTCAAATTCGGCTTTCCGGTATGCATCATTACCTGCTTTGATGGACTTATTTTCTTTTGCATCCTGTGCAGCGGCCAGTGAAACAGCAAAGCTGAAAAACAGCATCAAGACAAGTTTGGGATGCAGTGGTTTTTTCCTTTTAGTTTCTGAAATGAACAATTCAATCATAAGGAACAACAATGCTGCCAACAGGAAATACATGGAATAGGATCTGTAATTTACCAGTGAATCATCTGTTACAGCACGCTGGTCTAATCCTGCCAGTTGCGAACTTATGGTTTGTACGGCTGCATCCGTATTTTGGAAAAAGACATAAGAACCGTTTCCGCTTTCAGCCACATCCCTTAATACGGATTCATTCAGTTTTGATATCACCGCATTCCCTTCCTTATCAGTCCTGGGCTGGTTTGTCTGTTCATCTATCAGCACGGTTCCCTCCGGCGACCCGATGCCGATCGTACAGATAACAACCCCTTCCTTTGCCATTTGCCTGGCAACGGTACCGGCTGCTTCATCATGGTCTTCCCCATCACTTACAAGCACAACGGCTTTGTATTTTTTCTCATTGGTATTAAATGAAGCGAAGCACATCTTCAGCGCATCCCCAATAACGGTTCCCTGTGTGGGAACTGTTTCGGTAGATGCAGCAGACAAATACATCTTTGCGGCTGCATGGTCGCCGGTCAAAGGCATCTGGAGATACGCCCTGCCCGCAAAAACAACTATGCCCACCCTGTCGTTGTGCAATTTATCTATGAGCCTGCCCAGCACCTGTTTTGCCCTTACAAGCCTTGACGGGCTGATGTCGGTTGCCAGCATACTTTTGCTTACGTCAAGCGCAACCATCACATCTATGCCGTTCCGGCTCACTTTTTCTGTTCCGGATGCTTTGCGCAGGTTTGCCAATGCTATAACCATCACCGTTATGGCTGCAAGCACTAACAGGAACTTTTTAAGATATGCTGCTTTGCTATAATTTTCTGTAAGTAAATCTACAAGGGCTTTGTCGCCAAGCTTACGGGCCGTTTCATTCTTCTTATGCCTGGCATATAGGAATAAAGCCGCTAAAGCAGGGACTAACAACAACAGGAAAAAGTATGCTACATGCTGAAACTGAGGCATAAATTATACCACTAAATTAAACATTAATACAAGGGCGATTGTTAAAGAAATAATAAGAAAAAAAAGTGCAGAAGAAAGATGGCATGTTATTTTTTCCCTTCCATAAAACCATAGTGCTTTAAAATATCTTTCAGTATACCCATCCTTACCCATTTCATGTCAATTTTCTGATCAGGTGATTTTACCAGGGTCACAAAAAAGTATACATGCCGGTTCTCTTCAATCCATCCAACGATCCAACCGATATTATTTTGCTGTTCATCAAAACCCCAACCGGTTTTATAACTCAACCGGTAAGCGGTATTGTCTTCCTGCAGCATGGCATCCCGTACAGACTGCTGCACACTCTTCCTGAATGGCAACTGGTCGAAATATAATTTCTTTAGAAGCCCCAGTTGTTCGTCAGGGGAAATCTTTAATTTATTATTCAGCCAGAAAGAATCAACCGGGCCACTAATATCCAGGTTGCCATAAGCAATACTGTCTACCCAGCGCTTCATGGTATCTGCACCGATGCGCCTGGCCACTTCCTGGTAATAGGGAACCGAGCTGGCCCTGAATGCCGCTTTCATATCCAGGTCCTTATTCCAGTCGGCATTCCAGCGTTTAACCCCATCCCATTTGATGATCATTTTCTCATTAGTGATAGCGCCGGTTTGCAACCCAATGAGGGAATTTACAATTTTGAATGTGGATGCAGGTGTGTAACGGGTTGTATCCATCGCCATGTTATAAACGGTAATCCTGCCATCAGCGTTGTTCAGCATGGTAAAACAGCCTTCCACATTTTTTGCATCGAAATATTTTTTCAGGTCGTTGTCAATTTTTGCTTTATTAACAGAACAGGAACTGAACTGAAAAATGAAAACAAGGGCGGTTAACAACAGGGGTAAGTTTACTGAACGCTTCATTACATTATTTTTTTAAGTGATGGGCTGCCGCTTCAAGGGCTTCATAAAAATCTTTCCCGAATTTCCTTATCAGCGGTTCTTTCAGGAATTCATACACGGGCAGTTTATTCTTTTTTCCCAGGGCACAGGCTGCTTTGCAATGATCTTCCCTGGGTTCGTAATTAACGTATTGGTTTTCCGTATCGCGGCTATCTTTTACGATGATGGGAAACAGGTGGCAGCTTATGGGTTTTTTCCATGATACCTTTCCATCATTATAAGCCTGTTCAATGCCGCATTTCACAATCCCTTTCTCATCTTTGATGCCATACACGCAAACCTTGCTGTTAATGGTAGGGGTAACCCATCCAAACTCCTTATCATACACATACCTTCCCTGCCTTTCAATTTCAGCTTTGCTAACTTCATCCAGGTAAGGCCATACCGCATCCAGTACTTCATCAATCTTCTTCAGTTCCTGCTTATTCAGTGGAGCGCCGGCATCGCCATCCACGCAACAGGCGCCTTTACATTTGTCGAGGTCGCATAAGAACTGTTCCTTCACAACCTGGTCGCTTACCAGTACGTTTCCAATTGCTATCATTATGTCAAAAATACAACGAAAAAAGGGATGATGATAAGATTGCCTGTATGAGCGGAAAAACCCGGACCCATGTTCTATTTATTCTTCCAGCGAAAGCTGTTCAATAGATGATCTATATCTGCCTGCAGAAATTCCTGCACCGGTTTAAGGGAATCTGCGTTGGGTGTTGCATCAAAATATAATGCCCCTCTCAGGAAATGGGTAGATGTATCGCTGAGAAAAAACTGTTTGGCCGTAGCAGCATTCCCACCCACTTTAAAGAAAACACCGGTAATGCCGTTTTTAGTAATAAAAAGGCTGTCTTTGATGGAAGTGGTAACTGCCTGGTTCTTGTTTGTGAGGTTGAATGCGTCATTCACCATTCGGTCGAACTGGTTAATGCCGGTAGAATCCATGTATGTGCCATCGGCCTGTTTTATCTTATACATGGCTTTTCCGCCTACCTGTTTATAACTTAAGAATATACGGGCATTCAGGTTGGGGAAATCGATATTTATCCAGTAAGGGTTTTCAGGGCTGCTGTCGAAATAAGTGCTGTCTTTGATGATGTTTGCATATACCGGGTACTCAAAACGGTAAGGGAACCCTGCCGTATCAAAAGTTGTATAACTGTGCTGGGGAAGGCTGATATGGAAATAACCTTTCTTTTTAGACGTATAGGTGGAATTGCATGCAGCCATCAGCACAGCAACGAACATGAGAAATAATAATTTTTTTACCACTTGTAATCAGGATTCAGGGGGTTTTATAATAACTTTTACTTTATCTATCCTGTTCTTGTTAATCTCCAGGGGAATGAATGTGAAATCACCCTGCACCAGGGTTTCATTCACCTGCGGGAATTCTCCGGCAATTTCAAGCACCAGGCCGGCCAGTGAATCGCTGTCGCCTCTCACAGATTCAAAAGTATCCATCGACAGGTTCATCGCCTTGCATACATCATTGATCATTGTTTTTCCTTCAAATATATAATTATAGTCGTCTATCTTCCTGTTCACACTTTCTTCATCATCAAACTCATCTTTTATATCGCCGATTATCTCTTCCATAATATCTTCCAGGGTAACAATGCCAGAGGTTCCGCCAAACTCATCTACCACAATGGCAAAATGGATGCGCCTTGACCTGAATTCCTGCAGCAGGTCTTCAATGAGTTTTTGTTCGTGAACAAAATGCGGGGCACGTATGAGCGAATGCCAGTTAAAATCATCGGCCTGGCTGATATATGGCAACAGGTCTTTCGTATGCAGCATGCCGGCAATATCATCCAGGTTGTTACGGTAAACCGGTAAACGGGAATAATGCAATTCCTCCACCTTCCTGGTAACTTCGCTGAATGCAGCGTTCATTTCAATACCGCTAACGTCGAGCCTTGTACGCATTACCTGCTTAACCATGGTATCTCCGAATTTCCTGATACCTTTCAGTATCTGTTTCTCTTCTACTGTTGCTTCATGTTCGGGAAGCAGGTCGATGGCATAATCGAGGTTGCTGTTATCTAAAGCGGATGCATTTTCTACCGACAGTTTCCTTTCAATATTTTCGCTGAACCGAACCATCCGTTTGCTGAGCCTGTAAAAAAGGCTTCCGAAGATTTCAATGACAAGGGATGCTGTTGAAGCAAACCACACTTTATGATGTGTTGCCCATACTTTTGGCAGCACTTCGGCAAATAATACGATGATGGATGTTACGGTAATCACTTTTATGAGGAATACCAGCCAGAAGTCAAGCAGGAGCCCTTCCATCCAGCTATCTATAAGGATATTGGAAATAAGGATGATGCCTATGTTTACAAAACTGTTGGTGATGAGCATAGCTGCCAGCAATGTCTTTGGCTGTTCAAGCAATGTAACGATACGCCGTAATGCAGGCTGCTGCTTTGTTTTAAGTACGTTTATGTCTTTGGATGTTAGTGAAAAAAAAGCCACTTCACTGCCTGCAACCAGGAATGAGATGATCAGCAGAATGAAAATGATGAAAATGAGAATGGTGGTAGCGGCAGGGGTAATTGCCAATAGGGCAAGCAACTTATTTATTCCGGGTACAATGACCGAATGATAGTCCAAAGCAATGTATTTTAGTAAACAATTATTCCGGGGAACCTGTCCCGGGAACATTCTTATTAAAAGGGCAGCCTTTCACCGGGATTATCGTCGGGGTGTCCCGGTTCCGGCCCGTTTTGCGGGTCATGTTCTTCAAACCCGGGTTGTGTAACCGTTCCATCACTTCTTTTATCCAGCATGATAAGATTATCGCCAACAATCTCTGTTGCAAATTTCTTATTCCCTTCCTTATCTTCCCAGCTTCTCGTTTTTAGGCGTCCTTCAATATACACCAGGCTGCCACGGTGGAGGTATTTTTGGGCAAGTTCTGCCAGCCCGCGCCACAACACAACCGTGTGCCATTCTGTTTGTGAAATAAGCTTGCCGCTCCTGTCCTTATACGTTTCTGTGGTAGCCAAAGAAAATTTTGCAACGGCAATATTGCCTTCAAGAAACTGCATATCGGGATCCTTTCCCAAATTACCGATAAGCATTACCCTGTTTACGCCTCTCATGGTGATTGATTTATAAACCTGAATTGTTCCTTATTGCATTACAACAAATTTAAAGATACAATTTTTATCAATTAAACCATGATGCTTTTCCTACAATTTATCAGCTGAAACCTGCTGATGCTTCTTCAAAATAACCCGTAATGAACCTGGGAAAAGCCAGTTTACCTATTGAAGATTTTTCATATAACTGAAAGCCGGGAATGTTAATTTTCTTTTTTACCCTGATATGGATAAAACATCCGTGAATGGTTTGATGCGTCAGTTGCTGCTTGAAGATTTTTGATACAGCCGTTACCATTGAACCTTTTCCGGCATTCAATTTCTGCATGATGCCTGTAACAAGCTCGTCCGGATCTGATTGCCTGTCTCTTTCTTCCAGGTAAAACTCATGCAGATTTTGCCAGATATCTTTTTGTATACGCTTATGAATATAAATGGCCCCTTTGTATTCTATAACCGCATAATAAAACCAGCGTTGTTTTTTTTCAGGCTTTAATTCCTTTACCGGTAAACTGTCTGTCAACTTATTTTTAAAAGCCGTGCAGTGTTTTTTCATACTGCAACCCGAACAAAGTGGCAATTGTGGTTTGCAAACGGTGGCCCCGAAATCCATGATTGCCTGGTTGAAAATTGCCGGGTTATTACCGGCAAGTAACCGGTTGGCGAGCGTTGAATAAAAAAATTTTCCTGCCGAGTTACTGATTGATTGCCTTAAACCAAAATACCTGGCCAGCACACGCATCACGTTACCGTCAACCACTGCGTATGGAAGGTTGAAGGCAAATGATGCAATGGCAGCGGCGGTATACGGGCCAATCCCTTTCAGCCTGAGTATAGATTCATATGAAGATGGGAAAATACCATCCAGTTCGTTTACGATATGCCTGGCTGTAGCGATGAGGTTTCGGCAGCGGCTGTAATAACCGAGGCCTTCCCAGAGTTTAAACACAACAGTATCCTCTGCAGCAGCCAACTGCCGTATGGTTGGAAAATGTTTTACAAAACGGTTATAATAGGCAAGCCCCTGTTCAACCCTGGTTTGCTGCAGGATGATTTCGCTGAGCCAGATCTTATACGGATCTTTTTCCCCTTTCCAGGGCATGAAACGCCTGTTTTTTTCCGTATTCCACAGCATCAGCAGCTTACTGAACTGCCTTTCTTTTGTGCTTTCCATTAATAGTTAAAAATAATCATTTACAAACCTATTGATTATCACATCTTTATTTTGATTTTTTAAAAAATATTTATTATCTTACTGTTCAAATACAAAGTATATGAGAAAAGCCGATCTTATTAACAAAATATCTGACAAAACCGGCATACCGAAAGTTGATGTGCTGGTTACTTTAGAAACAATGTTCAGGGAGATCAAAGCCTCTTTAGCAGGCGGCGAAAACCTGTATATCAGGGGTTTTGGCAGCTTTATCATAAAAAAACGTGCTGCTAAAATAGGGCGTAATATCAAAAAAAATGTTGCCGTTGCCATACCGGAACATTTTATTCCTGCATTCAAACCCGCCAAAGAGTTTGTTCAGGAAATTAAAAGCTCGCCTAATATAAAAGAAGCCCCCGAAGTTAAAGATGATTCGGATGAGTAACGTAACTTTGCTGCCCGCCTGCTAAAAGGCTGGTCAAACAAACATTTACGTGAAAAAACAAATCATGCTGGCCGGAACAGCTTTCATTGCTGTTTTATTGATATTCTTCCTGGGCCGCACAACCGAAAAAAAATCAGCACCCAAAAATACTGAACAGGTATCAAATGTACAATCATTTGATATACAGCGTTTTATTGTCGAATCTACGCAAAAACTTACCCCATCACAACGCGAGGCACTAGCTAAACTGGAAAAAGATACCAGTAATGTTAACCAGCCATCCGAAAAAATAAAGCCATTTGAAGGGCTTTCAAATTTCTGGAAAGACAGTGCAAAACAGGTTGAACCTTATTTATTTTATGTGGGCAGGGCAGCCAAGTTGGATAATTCAGAAAAAAACCTCAACTTCGCAGCCCAATTATTTTTAGAGGCGTTACGGGCAGAGCAGGATAATAGCAAACTGGACTGGGAAACTTCGGAAGCGATTTCACTGTTTGAGCAAGCCATTAAAATAAACCCGGATAATGATGACCTAAGAATTGGATTGGGTAGTTGTTATATATATGGAAAAGGCAGAAGCGGCAATCCTGAGCAAACAATGAAAGGCATACAGGAATTACTGGCTGTTGCCCGGCGAGACAGCAATAACATGAAAGCACAGGTGGTGCTGGGTGTTGGTGGTTTGGTTTCGGGGCAGTTTGATAAAGCGCTGGAAAGGTTTAAAAAAGTGGTGAGTAAAGAACCCGGAAACCTGGAAGCGATTGCTTACCTGGCAGATGCTTATGCAGCCAAGGGCAATAAGGAAGAAGCCATTAAGTGGTATACGGTTAGTAAACGGCTTGCCAACAACCCGCATTACACACAGGAAGTTGACAAACGCATTCAAAGCCTTAAATAAAAAGTAGAATCAATAAATAGCATTTAATTTTTTAAACAATAAATTGACCAGGTATGCCTTGTGGTAAAAAGAGAAAACGTCATAAAATCGCTACACATAAGCGTAAAAAGCGTTTAAGAAAGAATCGTCATAAGAAGAAGTAATCAACTTTTCCTTACTGGTGCCCTATTCCTTCATCGGGGCACTCATCTTTATGCATAATATAATCATGGCAATGCTGTTATTATATTATGCCTTTTATGTTTTCCTTCCGTGATGCATAATGGCTGTATAAAATTTTTAGGTTGACTAAGGAACTGATTATAAATGCCGAGCCGCAAGGTGTAGAGATTGCCTTGCTGGAAGATAAAAAACTGGTTGAACTGCATAGCGAAAAAGCTGATGCCAGTTTTGCCGTGGGTGACCTTTACCTGGGAAAAGTTAAAAAACTCATTCCGGGATTAAATGCCGCCTTTATTGATGTAGGTTTTGAAAAAGACGCTTTCCTCCATTATACCGACCTGAGTCCTTACGTTAAGTCAATCCTCAAATTCACCAACCAGTCCATGAATGACAATACACCGACTGGAATGGATTTTGCCAAATTCAAGGTTGAACCGGAGATCATCAAGACCGGAAAAATTACGGAAGTTTTAAATGGCAAGCCGAATATACTGGTTCAGATACTGAAAGAACCCATTGCTGCCAAAGGCCCCAGGCTTAGCTGTGAACTGTCGCTGCCCGGAAGGTTTGTAGTTGTTACGCCATTTAATGATATCATTGCTGTTTCCAGGAAGATTCATTCTTCGGAAGAAAGGAAAAGGCTGCATAAGATCATTGAAGCAGTAAAACCCAAAAACCTGGGAGTTATCGTTCGTACCGCCGCTGAAGGAAAGCATACGGCAGAATTGCATGAAGACCTGCTGCGGCTGGTTGCTACCTGGAAGACCATTCAGACAAACCTGAAAGGGGCCGTTCCCCCTTCCAAAATTTTAAGTGAACAGGGCAAAACAACCAGCATGTTGCGTGACCTGCTCAATGAAGATTTTAACCGCATCGTGGTTAATGACAGAACCATATTTGCCGATACAAAAACCTATATACAACGCATAGCACCCGATAAGGCAGAAATTGTTTCTTACTACAACAATGGATTGCCCATTTTCGACAATTTTGGCGTTACCAAACAGGTAAAGGCTTCTTTTGGAAAAACGGTAAACCTGCCGAGCGGCGCTTACCTCATCATAGAACACACCGAAGCGTTGCATGTAATTGATGTAAACAGCGGCTATAAAAGCGTTAGCAATAACCAGGAACAAAATGCGCTGGAGACCAACCTGGAAGCCGCTGAAGAAATAGCCCGCCAGTTAAGGTTACGCGACCTGGGCGGCATCATCATCGTTGATTTCATAGATATGAAATTGATGGAGAACAAGAAAAGGCTGGCAGACGCTATGGACCAGTTCATGCAACCCGACAGGGCCAAACATGCGGTTTTGCCTATCACCAAATTCGGCCTGATGCAGATTACCAGGCAACGCATGAAGCCTGAAATGAACATCAACACCAGCGAGATCTGCCCAAGCTGCAATGGTACCGGTAAAATTTCTTCTACCCTCATTTTAGAAGATGAAATTGCCAAGAATCTCAATTACCTCATCATGCAAAAGCATAAGGGCTTAACCATTGAGGTTCACCCGATACTGCATACATACCTCACCAGCGGATTTCCCAGCAGGCGCATGAAATGGAGCTGGAAATACAGGCAGAAAGTAAAAGTGAAAGCCAACAGCAATTTCCACCTTACCGAATTCAGGTTTTTTGATGACAGTGATGAAGAGATAAAACTGTAACCCTGCATTTTTCTCACTCAATAACAATATCATATTTATCCAGCAGGCCTGCGATGCCATTCACTGAAAACCGGGCTTTCTTTATCTTATTCCTTTCCGGATCAATGGAGTAATTATATGCTGTTGTAAAATCTGTTTTTTCCAGGCTTGTATTAACAAACACGGCGCCTGCCAGGTTGCAGTTATCTAAAACCAGCCCGCTCATATCTGCGTCTTCAAAATCCACTTCCAGCATGCTGCAATGGCTGAATACGGCTTTCTTCAACATAAGCTTATGAAAGGATGCGTAATCCAGTATACAGTGTTCAAACCGGGGCGTAAACAGGAAATCGTTGCAGGTATCAAAATGAAGGCCTACCAGTTTGCAGCCATTGAATGCTACATCTATGAGAGCTGTTTTATTGATGCCTGCATTGCCCAGGTTGCATGCATTAAATCTGCAGTTGATAAAACGGGAGCCAGACAAATCACTGCCCGCCAAATCAAGGTTATTAAACGTACACTGTTCATACTCCCCGGATTGTAGCGTAAAAGATTCACTTTGATTATTATCAAAAACCTCGTCTTCAAAATATGCTCTTTCCATAGTGTAAATGTAATAACAATCTGATTCAGGTATGCAGCATAGGTAATGTGCTTTGCGTACCTGTACCTGGCTTATATTCTAATATTTCCGGCAAAAATATTTTTCAGTTCGGTTTCAGATATAGCCGAAAACCCGGTTGCAATATTTTTATTTTTTCCAATTACAAAACTTTCCTTTAACTGGTAAAAAATACCATTTTGTTTGGTAAATGCAACCAGTGTCACCTTTTCTCCCTTTGGCATATTCATCAATATCATTTTTGCTGAATCACTTACAGTTACCCGATTGCTCAGCAAGCCATTAAAGGATTGAAAAATCACAAAATAATCCACGCGGCTTTTATTAAACGCTATGGGCAGATCAATTTCTACTTCCATTTGATTTTGCCTGTCGTAAAACCTGTCGCAATTTATCCAGCCCAGGTTTGTCAAAGCAGCCGGCGCATAATACTTCTGTATCTGCCCGGCCAGTGACCCTGGCTTCCATGCTCTAATAGCCGAATCACGTGCTGCCATCATTTTCAATTTTTCCTTCTGCTCTGCTTCCATGCTACTGCAAGTTCTAAGGATATATTGTTTTCGGGGGCCATAAACACTTATTAAATAATTTGTATCTAGCACTACATCAGTTGGCAGGTTTTTGGGCCAGTATGAAATGGTTTGAATGAATACTTTAGCCGATTTTGAATTCAATGTATCAACCAGTTTTTGTAAAGTCATTTTGGTATTATAATAATACACCGACTCATCAAGGCTTTTAAATACTTTATTCAATTCAATTTCACTGAGTACCGGCGGTATATTATTTACCTCAAACCCATTTGTATCTGTGAACATAACCTGTTCCGGCTGTTGTTCCAATAATACCCCGGCTATCTTCCAGTTCATATTTCCATTGCTGTCTCTTTCACCATAAAATAATTGCATTTCATTTTTATCAATAACGGGAAAGCTTACCCGTAAGGAGTTTTTGTCTTTTAGCTTAAGGGGCTGGCCGTTACAATCCAACCCGATAAAATAACTTCCACCGGAAGCAAGCAGGCGCCCGTCGCTTATGGTAGCGGTATTACTTTTAAAGAGGTCCATGCTGGTTGTCAGTTCAATCATTTTTACATTGATTTTACCATCCACCGCAGAGCCGTCTTCCTTTACAAGCCTGGACGGGTCGACGGTAATTTTCAAACCCTTTTTTCCGGTAACAACCGTAATGCGTTCATGTGGCACCGTAAAATGTTGTGTGGCTGTTGCTGCAAAACCATTTATATAACTTTCAGTAATAACCCCGTCATGGGTATCCGCAATTTCCGGCTGTTCAAGTACAGAAGCGTGTAATCCTTTAACTGGCTGATTTTTTTCTTTTTGGCTGTTACAGGAAACAATAAATAATGATAACAATAGCAATGTAATAGCAATACGCAGATGTTGCATGGCAGTAGATTTTTATTGTTAGGGAATAATAGAAACCTACGGTGAACGTATATTCAACTGCATTTATGTGAAGCCATACTATAATAATATGTTAAACGAAAAATGGGGTAGATCGCTCTGCCCCATTACATGATTCATTGGTGTATAACAGCTATTAATGCTGGTGATTATGCTGCATGGCTGCCAGTTCTTCTGCAGTTACTTTCTTTTCTTTAGGTTTAACCTGTGCAGCCGCCCAGTTGAACAGTTTTTCGGTGATGAGCCTGCGGTATGTTGTATCCACATGCTTTTCATCTTTCATCATACGGTCGATATAGCTTTCCAGCCAACCGGTATCATCTCCCATATTCATCTGCCCGAAATAACGCATCACTTCTTCCTTCATATGGTTTCTAAGTTCATCCTGGCTCACATCCAGTTTATTATCTGTAACCAGCCTGTCGCTGATCAGTGTCCATTTCAACTGGTTGCTGAAGCCGGGAAACTCTGATTCCGCCTGTTCTGCCGTTTTCTGCTGCTCGCCGCCCGTTTGCAGCCAGCGCTTCAGGAAGTTTTCCGGGAATTCCATCTTCGTTTCATCAACCAGGAAATGGTATAACTGGTCGTGCAACTGGTTCAAGCTTTGCGCATCCCAGTATTTCTCAATTTCTTCTTTCAATGCATCACGCAATCCTGCTTCGGTAGTTATATTTTTTCCGGGATATACTTCGTTGAAAAAAGATTCATCCATGTCCCTTTTCTCTACCAGCCCGATTTTAACCACTTCCAGTTTAAAATACTTAGCGGCCGCTTCCTTATCATCTTTTTCAAAACCCAGGTCCTGCAACATCATCTCCAGCTTGTCGCCTTCAAAGCTTTTTGAAAGCTGGAAGACAAAATGATCTCCTGCCTTTTTTCCCATCAGTTGCTTCTGCATGGCCGGTGTAAAATATTTAAGCAGTACCGAATTTTCCTTCACAATACCTCCTTCTGTGGGGTTGCCATCCATATCACATTCGGTAAACAACACATTGATCACATTTTCGTCGTTGTCTATCAGTTCGGGCTCTGTCATTTTACCCGCCTTTATCTGCATGCGGCTGATCTCTTCGTTCACCATGCTATCCGTTACTTCCACCTTATGAAACGTAAGCTTCGCTTTGCTGAAATCAGGAATTTCAAACACCGGTTTTAAGCCGATTTCAAAATCAAAATCTATGTCTGCCGGATTATTCATATCCAGCTTCCCCAGGTCATTTGATAACGGTAACGGCTGGGCGAAAATATCTGGCTTTTCCTCATTCAGGTAAGTGAACAACTGTTTCTCCACAGCTTTCAGCACTTCATCTGAAAAAATGGAAGCGCCATACATTTTTTTAATCATTCCTGCAGGAACCATGCCTTTCCTGAAACCGGGGATATTGGCTGTTTTGGAATATTCTTTCAGTTTCTTTTCAAAAGAAGGAAGGTATTCTTCCTTTTTAATCTTTACCGTCAGTTTATCATTTAACAGACCGATGTTCTCTCTTGCTACTGTTGCCATTGTATTACTGGTTTAAATTTTTTTTATTATCTCCGGGTTGCAGTATCCCCGGGTTGCCCATTGTAAGCTTTCCTGCCATGAAACAGCAAAACCTTACTTCAAATAACGAACAAGGAACAAGGAATAGTGAACTTCGAAGTTCCAGATTCTTTGTTCCTTGTTCTACATTCGGTAGTGCGGATAATAGGGGTCGAACCTACATGGATTGCTCCGCCAGATCCTAAGTCTGGTGCGTCTGCCAATTTCGCCATATCCGCGAATGGGTTGCAAAATTAGGGTTTTATTCCCTAAAAAATGCTCGCTTTTTAGTTAATTGTTTGAATTCGGTGGCGGTTTTTGTTCTCTCTTCATCATCCAAATATGGTAAGTGCCGTTTTTTAAGCTAAATTCGTAATACTTCATGCAAACAACCCAAACCATACCAGCTTACAAACTCTCTGAAGAAGAAGAAAAAAAGGAGATTCTCCGGCAATACCGTGCTTTATTACGGGTTTTAAAGCAAAAGATGAAGCCTGGTGATAAAATGCTGTTGCGCAATGCCTTTGAAATAGCTGCTGAAGCACATAAAACGATGCGCCGTAAAAGCGGAGAACCCTATATCCTTCATCCGCTGGCTGTTGCAAAGATTTGTGCCGAAGAAATCGGTTTGGGCATACGCAGTACCATTTGCGCCTTATTGCATGATACAGTAGAAGATACTGATGTTACCCTGGAAGATGTGCAAAGGGAATTTGGACCTGAAATTGCTAAAATTGTTGACGGACTTACCAAAATATCTACGGTATTGGATGCCAACAGCAGCCAGCAGGCCGAGAATTTTAAAAAAATCCTGCTTACCCTTACCGACGACCCCAGGGTTATTCTTATCAAGCTGGCAGACCGATTGCACAACATGCGCACCATGGACAGCATGAAAAGGGAAAAACAACTGAAGGTATCTTCTGAAACCGTATATGTATATGCACCGTTAGCCCACAGGATGGGTTTGTACAATATTAAGACGGAAATGGAAGACCTGGCCATGAAGTACATGGAGCCCGACACGTACCGGTACATCGCCCAAAAACTGCAGGATACTAAAAGGGAACGTACCCGTTATATCAACGATTTTATCAGGCCGCTGAAAGACAAACTGGAAAAAACCGGTCTTGATTTTGAAATTTACGGCAGGCCGAAAAGCATCCATTCGATATGGAATAAAATAAAAAAGAAAGGGGTTGCCTTCGAAGAAGTGTATGATCTCTTTGCTATCCGTATCATCGTTAACTCCTCTCCTGAAAAGGAAAAAGAAGATTGCTGGAAAGTGTACAGCATCATCACGGATGAATACAATCCCTCGCCCGAAAGGCTGAGAGACTGGTTAAGCAACCCCAAAAGCAACGGGTATGAAGCGTTACATACCACCGTTATGGGGCCGCAGGGAAAATGGGTGGAAGTGCAGATACGGACCAAACGCATGAATGAAATTGCCGAAAAGGGCCTGGCTGCCCATTGGAAATACAAGGAAGGAAAAGATGATGAAAGCCGCTTCGACAAATGGTTTCACCAGATACGTGAAGCGCTGAGCAACCAGGATTCAAATTCATTGGATTTCCTGCAGGATTTTAAAACCTCCTTCCTGGCCGAAGAGATTTATGTGTACACACCTAAAGGTGATGTGAAGATGCTGCCCATCGGCGCAACTGCCCTTGATTTTGCATTTAGTGTACACACTGCCGTTGGCAGCAAGTGCATTGGCGCCAAAGTGAATCATAAACTGGTTCCCATCAGTTACAAACTGCGAAATGGCGACCAGATAGAAATTATTACCAGTGCCAAGCAGAAGCCCAACAGCGAATGGCTGAAATTTGTTGTTACCAGCAAGGCCAAATCGAAGATCAAAGACACTTTAAAAGAAGAAAAAAGGGCCGTAGCCGAAGAAGGCAAATACATACTGCAACGTAAACTGGAAGGCATTAATGCCGTTATGAACCAGCAGAACCTGGAGGAGATTGCTACTTTTTACAAGCTTAACAGCAGCCTGGACCTGTTGTATGATATTGCCACCAAAAAGCTTGACCTGAAAGAACTGAAAGAATTCACCGTTCATGGCGACAGGCTGTTTGCACCTAAACCCTTAAAATCTGCAGATGAAAAACAAGATTTACAGGAAAGCCTGGCAAAGCAGGCGGGCAAAAAAGACAAAGATGCCGAACTGATCATTTTCGGTGAAAGCAGCGACCGTATCAAATACACCCTGGCAAACTGCTGTAAACCGATTCCGGGTGATGATGTTTTTGGCTTCATAACCACCGGCGAGGGTCTGAAAATACACCGCACAAACTGCCCCAATGCAGCTCGTTTGCTGGCCAATTACGGCCACCGTGTTGTTAAAACCAAATGGGCTAAAAACAAGGAAATATCATTCCTTACCGGACTTAAAATAGTTGGGCTGGATGACGTGGGTGTAATACATAAGATAACCAACCTCATCAGCGGAGAACTGAAAGTGAACATTTCCGCCATGACCATAGAAGCGAATGACGGCATTTTTGAAGGAAATGTGAAAGTATTTGTACACGACAAGGAAGAACTCGACAACCTGGTTAACCAGCTCTTATCATTGCCCGGCATTGAACGGGTAGACAGGTATGATACTGAATAAAGAATAAGCGCGGGGCTTAATAATATATGTACCTTTACAGACAATTCATTTTTCACCCCAAAAAACACGTTCCATGCAAGAGTTAATAAATAAACTGACAGAAAAGGCCGGCATTAGTACCGACCAGGCCCATAAAGCAATTGACACCATCAAGGATTTTGTAAAAGAAAAATTCCCCATGATGGCTGGCGCCGTAGATAACCTGTTTGCTTCTTCCGGCGATTCAGCTGCCAAACCGGAAGCATCTTCATCATCTTCCGGCTTCATGGATAAGATCAGCGATGTTATTCCGGGAGAAGCAGGCGAAAAAGTGGAGGCATTTGCCAAACAGGCTGCAGACAAAGCAGAAGATTTCTTAGAAGGCGCCAAAGAAAAATTCAGCGGGGTTTTTGGAGGTAAAAAAATCTGATTTTATTTTTCAATAGAAAACATTTTACAAGACATACATAAAAAAACAGGCTTTATGAAAAGCCTGTTTTTTTATGTATTATTATTATGCCAGCACTTCCCTGGCTATTACAATTTTTTGTATTTCGCTGGTTCCTTCTCCAATGGTACACAGTTTGCTGTCCCTGTAAAATTTTTCTACCGGAAAATCCTTTGTATATCCATACCCGCCAAAAACCTGTACGGCATCTGTACTTATTTCAACAGAAATTTCACTGGCATAATATTTGGCCATGGCAGCTTCCTTGGTCATGGGTAAACCATTGTTCTTAAGGTGGCAGGCCTGGTTTATCAGCAATGTAGCCGCTTCAATCTTGGTTGCCATATCTGCCAGTTTGAACGACACGCCCTGGAAATTGGCAATAGGCTGGTCAAACTGGTGCCGTTCCTTGGCATATTGTACAGATGCTTCATAAGCGCCCCTGGCAATACCAAGCCCCAGTGCGGCAATCGAAATCCTTCCACCATCCAAAATCTTCATGGCCTGTTTAAATCCCGACCCTACTTCGCCCAGCCTGTTCTCATCAGGAATCACACAATTATCAAAAATAAGTTCGGCCGTTTCACTGGCACGCATACCGAGTTTATTTTCCTTTTTGCCCGCACTGAAACCCGGCGTATTACGGTCAACTATAAACGCAGTTGAATTGTTCTTTGTACGAGGTTCACCGGTTCTGCAAATCACTACAGCCACGTCGCCCGATTTTCCATGGGTAATCCAGT